>DATLCI010000029.1:0-32204 GCA_035526435.1 Terriglobales bacterium | reverse complement strand
GATGATCGTGGTGGTGGACGACGAAGACCGCGAGAATGAAGGCGACCTGACGCTGGCGGCGGAGAAGGTGACGCCGGAGGCCATCAACTTTATGGCCAAGTTCGGGCGCGGGCTGATCTGCGTGGCGATGACGGGCGAGCGCCTGGACCACTTGCGCATTGGGCTGATGACGCCGACGGCGGAGAATTCGTCTCCGTATGGGACGGCGTTTTGCGAGAGCGTGGAGGCGCGCGAGGGCGTGACCACGGGGATATCGGCATATGACCGGGCGCGGACGATCCAGGTGCTGATCGATCCGAAGTCGCGGGCGGGCGATGTGGTGCGTCCGGGACATACGTTTCCGCTACGGGCGAAAAAAGGCGGGGTGCTGGTGCGCGCGGGCCAGACCGAGGCGAGTGTAGACCTGGCGCGGCTGGCAGGGATGGTCCCGGCGGGAGTGATCTGCGAGATCATGAACGAAGACGGCACCATGAGCCGCGTGCCCGACCTGGTCCGATTCTGCAGTGAACATGGATTGAAGATGCTGACGGTGGCCGAGCTGATCCGCTACCGGATGCAGCATGAGCGGTTTGTGCAACGCGTGGGCGAGGCGATGCTGCCGACGCGCTATGGCGATTTCCGGATGATCGCGTATGAGAGCCAGTTGGATGGCGAGTCGCATGTGGCGCTGGTGAAAGGCGAGGTGGGCAAGGGCGATCCGGCGACGGCGGACAATCATCCGACGCTGGTGCGCATGCATTCGCACTGCCTGGTGGGCGACATCTTTGAAGCGACGTGGTGCGATTGTCATGAGGTGATCGATAAGTCGCTGCGGCTGATAGCGGAAGAGGGGCGGGGCGCGCTGATCTATCTGCACCAGACGGGCAAAGGATTTTCGGTGGAGCAGGTGGACGACAAGCCGGTGCTGGCGTTCCATCGCGATGTGCGGGAGCCGAACCATCCGAACCATCAGCGCAAGACGCAACGGGATATCGGCATTGGCGCGCAGATATTGAGCGACTTGAACCTGCATCGGATCCGGCTGCTGACGAACCATCCGCGGAAGGTGGCCGCGCTGGAAGGATTCCAGATAGAGATCGTGGAGCAAGTCCCGATCGTGCTGCGCAATAGCGTGGCGAAACCGTAAAATTTTCGCACCCGGTTATTCGTCGGAGGAGTTTAAGTCGCTGGCTACGGCGGCAGTCTGCACGGAAGTGGATCCGGAGCGGGTAGGAAGCGGATAGATCTTCAACAGGCGGGCGGCGGCGATGTCTATCGTTAAAACTTTGTCGGGGGCGACGCGCTTCATCCAGTCCTGAGCGCGACTCACGCCCGCAGCCAATGTTCCCTTCGGCAAAACGGTGAGATCCAAGTAGAGGACATCTTCGGAGCCGGGCGCTAAGCGCACGCCGACGAAGGCGTGTCCGGGAACGATGACGATCACCGGCTGCAAACCAAGATTCTCCAGAGCCGAAGCAAAGGCGACCGAGACGTCAATGCAATTGGCGTTGGTCAGCTTGAGGGTCTCGCGGGGCAGGCGGATGCGCTGGGCCTGACCCACGAAGTCTCCGAAGGTGAAGATGCTGCTCACGTAAGTAATGCCCGAATCCTTCAAAGCCTGAAAGATGGCAGCCGACTGCTGCCGCACCCACGCGGCCTGCTGCGCGGACGAACCCGCGACGCGATATCCGGAGAAGCGTCCGTTGGGAACCCAGCGCTTGGCGCGGGAGATGAGCGCAAGGACTTCATCATCATGCGGCGTGACCCAGCGGGCGACGTATTGCGCGTTGGAGAAACGCTGTCCCCAATAGAGATCAGAGGCGCCGTGGATCAGCACGGGGCGGCTCTGCGCGTACACCGTTTCGGCAGCGGGCGTTCCGGCGCGGACATAAAGCATGGCGCGGCGAATCTCGTCGTTGGTATAAGCGGCGGGCAGCAGTTCGGGATTCAGGTGCAGGGAGCGGGTCTCACGCGGTCCAATGACGATGGTCTGCTGCTGGGGACGGCTCCAGCCGGCAATCTCGATGGAGATGGTCTCCAGCACGGGCCGATCTCCGCTGTTGGAGATGGTGAGGAGCGCCAGGGGCCAGTAGTCCTTGGCTGCGTTGGTTCCACTGGCGCTGGCGGCGAGGGCGGGGAAGACTTCGCCGCGTCCGGGAAGATCGAGCTGGTGAGTCACTAATAGAGGTGAAACGGACGGAGGAGCGGCAGGGCCGGGTGTGGCCGTGGCCAAGGAAGCCACATGCGCTCCGTTCAGGGTGTGGAAAAAGTAGAGCCAACTGCCGCCCAGGGCGGCGGACAGCACAAAAATAATAGCCAATGAGGCGATCAACCATGCCCGGAGGGTCGGAGCGGAGTACTTTTGAGCCGCAAAGTTTCGGCGCGACATGACGTTTGGATGCCAGGCTGCGAAGGTGGGACTCGACCCTTCGCGAAAGACACTTGGACGGGGACGGATGAGCCAAAAACCGGCGACTCTAGTGCCCCTTATCAGCGCGTCAGGCATTTTTTCGTACCGTTTGCATCACTACCCCCAGCTATTGTGGTTAGGGTAAACAACAACCGCAGAATCTTGGGGAATCCCGCAGAGGTACAGGGCCTAAAATCGTAAGAAAAACCCCACGAAACCGGAAGATAACGGCAAACTTCCTTGACACTGCCTGTAGTTACTAGTTATAAACCGCACGCAAGGATTTTTCCCCCCGAGAAAGCAGAGGATTTCCTCCTCAGCGTAAAAGGTCACCAAGGTCCTTCAAGAAAGTGAAGGATCGGGTCATTTCGTATCTTTTGGCTTACCACCTGTGGAAAGGGCAGTTCTTATGGCCGACTCGCGTGAAGTAATGAACATCCGGCAGGCGTCGCAATATCTGGGCGTAAGCACGGACACGCTTTACAAGTACGTCTACGAGGAAAAGATCCCTGCCTTCAAGCTCGGGAACCGATGGAAGTTCAAGAAGACCATCCTGGATGCATGGATGGAGCGCAAGAGCATGGTCGGCGAAGGTAAAGGCAAGAAGCGTCCGAAGGCGGCACGGGCCGCGGCGGCCGCCCAACGACAAAGCATTTAGGGCGAAAGACAGGCCCAGACTTTTAGCAGAGAGAACCAAGTAGCAGAGGGAACTCAGCAACAGAATCAGCAAACGAGGCGCACGTTATGGGTTTATTCGGCGGGGCGAAGACGATCGTAGGACTGGACATCGGCTCCAGCTGCATCAAGGCGGTGGAGCTGAGGAAGGCCAAGGGCGAGATCCAGGTGCAGTGCCTGGGAGTGGAGCCGCTGGCCAGCGACATCGTGGTGGACTCGATGATCGTGGACTCGGGCTCGGTCTCGAGCGCGATCGCGAAGATATTCACCGACCACAAGATCAAGTCGAAGTCGGTGGCGACGTCAGTAAGCGGGCACTCGGTGATCGTGAAGAAGATCAGCATGCAGACGATGTCTGATGCCGAGCTTTCCGAAACGATCAACACCGAAGCGGCGCAGCATATCCCGTTCGACATCGCGGACGTGAACATCGATTACCAGATCCTGAGCGAGGACGATGGGTCTCCGCAGATGGACGTACTGCTGGTCGCGGTGAAGAAAGACAAGATCCTGAACTACACCAACGTGCTGTCACTGGCGGGCAAGAGCCCGGCCATCGTGGACATTGACGCGTTCGCGCTGCAGAACTGCTATGAGTACAACTACGAGCCGGCGCCGGGAACGACGGTAGCGCTGTTGAACCTGGGCGCGAGCGTGATGAACATCAACATTGTGAAAGGCTCGACGCCGCTGTTCACCCGCGACGTGAGCGTGGGGGGCAACCAATACACGGACTCCCTGCAGAAGGAACTGGACCTGGGCTTCGATGATGCCGAGCAGCTCAAGCTGGGGCAGAAGGTAGGCACAGTCAGCGAAGATGCGAAGCTGCCGATCCTGCAGCAGGTGACGGAGATCATCGTGCTGGAGATCCAGAAGACGTTTGACTTTTTCCGCGCGACCGCGGCCGGCGAACACATTGAACGTGTGTACCTGGCGGGCGGATCGTCCAAGGTGCCCGGTCTGATCGAGGCGCTGCGACAGGAATTTTCCCTGCCGGTGGAAGTGCTGAACCCGTTCCAGAGGATCAACTCAACGAGCGTGGGCGGCGGCGAAGCGGAGATCATCGACCAGAACGCGGGACAACTCGCGGTAGCAGTGGGATTGGCCCTGAGGAGCTTTGAAGACCTATGATCCGGATCAACCTTTTAGGCGTACCAAGACCAAAGAAAGGCAAGCGCGGCGGCGGTGGCGGCGGTGCGATGCCTACGATGTCCGGTGACGGACCCGGCGCAGTCATCTTCATGGTGCTGGGGCTGGTTTTAGGGCTTGGAGCCGCCGGCTACCTGTTCTATTCCACCAATAAAGAGGCGACCCGCCTGGCGACGGAGATCGAAGCCGCCAACCGCGAGAGCGCGCGCCTGCTGACGGTGAAGCAGAAGTTCGAGCAGCGCACCAAGGAAGCCGTGGCCTTCGAGCGCCGGGTGAAGGTGATCGACGAGCTACGCGCGCAGCAGTCCGGACCGGTGAACCTGCTGAACACGGTGGGTGACATGGTGAACAACACCGACGCGGTGTGGCTCAATGACATGAACGAGAGCGGCAGCAACATCAACATCAACGGCGTGGCCCTGACGACCAATGCCGTAGCCAATCTCATGACCAACCTCAAGCGGTCCGGATATTTCAAGAACGTAGAGATCCGTATCGCAGCGCAGGACCCGGCAGTGAAGGACATGACGAACTTCAACTTCACGCTGATCTGCGAAAAGATGCCGAAGACCACGTAGCGAGGGATTCCAATGCTAGAGAAACTGAACGCACAATCAACTCCGATCAAGGCCGTGATCATGCTGGCGATCGCCGGCATCCTGGTGGCAACGGCATGGTACGCCTATCCCGGAATCGGCGCGATGATGGAAGCCAACAACCAGGAAAAGGCAAAGCTGGCGAAGCTGACGGAAGACAACAACAAGATGCGCGAGTACGAGTCAAAGCTCAGCGACCTGGACCGTCAGATCGTGATGCTGAAGCAGCAGATGGAGCTGCAAAAGCGCATTGTTCCGGAAGAGAAAGACGCCGACAAGTTCATAGTGCTGCTGCAGGAGACGGCCTCGAGCGCCGGGATCAACCTGCGCAAGCTGGAAGCTAAGGCGGTGGGGACGAAAGAGTTCTACTCGGAAGTTCCCTTTGCCATCGAAGTGGATGGACCGTACTACAGCGTCCTGAACTTCTTCGAACGGCTAGCGGGACAGACGCGCATCGTGAACGTGGATGGATTGGCGATGAAGTCTTTAGCCAAGAGCACGAAGTTCACGTATGCACCGAATGACAGTGTGGAAGTAGCCGCGACGGCCAAGACATTTTTCAGCCGTGAATCCGCACCGGCCGAAGCCGGCGCCCCGGCACCCAAGAAGTAAGAGGGAGACCAGATGCAGAAGCTGACAAAGCACATTCTTATGGCAGTGACGCTGGCCAGCGTGGCCGTTGCGCAAACCAGCGCACCGAAGACCGCCGCGAAGCCAGCGCCCGCCACCAGTACACAGGCGCCTGCGGCGAAGTCCGCCACGACCAAAGCGGCGCCGACGGCCGCGAAACCTACGGCATCGGCGACCAAGCCAGCAGCGAAACCGGCGGCGACCGCCAAGCCGAAGGCGGCCAAGCCGATGGCGGCCAAAGAACCAATGGCGAAGCCGGCCGCGAAGGCGGCGGCACGTTATTCCTCGCGCCGCGATCCCTTCATCAACCCGGTGAAGATGCGCACGGAACGTTTGGCGGGCCCCTCCTGCACCACGGGTTCGCGTTGCCTCGTGGCCGACCAGGTAGTGCTCAAGGGCGTAGTGAAGACGCAGCAGGGAATGATCGCGATGGTAGAGAACTCGACCAAGAAGCAATATAACCTGCGCGAAAAAGATCCGATCTACAACGGTTTTGTGCTGAAGATCACGGGTGACTCCGTCGTATTCAAGGAGAGCACCACGGATAACTCGGGCCGTCCAGTGACCCGAGAGGTAGTCAAAAGAGTAACCGTCCCGGTGGTGTAATTTGCTCATCGGAACGGAAGAAGTCGGTTAAGGTGAATGAGAACCGGCTTCCAGGAATGAGAAAAGTAGTCTCTAGTAGTCGGGCCAAGCAACAAGGTTAAGGGAAGAAATGTCCGGGCGGCCCCGGTGGGGCAGGCCTGGGAATTCTTAAGCGGCAGAGGGTTAAGGGACATGCGGTCTCGACCGCATGAGGCCACCGCCGCACACGAAGCGGGAAACCGTGACGTGAGGAGAGACGAAATGAGGCTGAAGCAATCTTTTAGTGTTCTCTTGGTGCTGTCCGTGTTGACCACGGCGGCGGCTGCCGGAACTGCGTCGCAACTGATGAACATCGGCGTGAAGTCGCAGGGCAATGCGACGACGCTGACGATCCAGGCGAATGGCGCGTTCACGCATACCGAATACCGACCCACAGACAATCTATTGCTGGTGGATCTGGCGGGCGTGTCAGCGGCCAAGCTGGAGAACCAGACACGAGATCTGAAAGGCGAGTTCCCTGGCGTGGAGTCATACCGCGTGGTGGGATACAAGGCCGCGAGCGGCGCCAACATCGCACGCGTAGAGATCGGGCTGGCCCCGAACGCGGTGGTGGGAGTGGCGGACGCCGGCTTTGCCGTGGCGGTGCGAGTGAAGTCCGACGCGCCGATGGCGACCAAGGCCGCAGTCGAATCGACGGCGCCGCAGCCGACCAAGACCGCGAAAGCGGCGGTGGGCAGCAGCCGTCCGGTGCAGATCCGCAATGTTTCCGTAGCCCGCGGCAAGAATGGCTTGCAGGTACAGATCAACGCCAGCGGCGCCATTGCGCCGACCGCCTTGCGGCTCTCGGCTCCGGACCGCATCGTAGTGGACATTCCTAACGCGATGCCGATGGCGCACATGCGCGCGATCGCCGTGAACCACCAAGAGGTGAAGGGGGTCCGCGTAGCCCGCTATGCGTTGCATCCGCCAGCCACCCGGGTGGTGATCGACCTGGTCTCAAAACAAGAGTTCGAACTGACCACCAATGGCTCGCACGCAGTCGTACAGCTGCAGCGCGCAGAGGCCCCGCTGCTAGCGTCGAGTAAGCCGATGGTGCCGCAGGCGACCCCGAATGCTCCCGCCAAGGCGGCGAACATCGTCGCGGTGGAACCGGTGTATACGTCGCGTCCAGCGACCGCGGAAGAAGCAGCCGAAGTAAGGCAGACGCCGGCGGAACGCGCCAGCGCGGCGGCTTCACGCTTCGCTACTCCGGCGCATGACATTCCGAGCAGCAATGCCAACGCTACGGTAAAACCGCAGCCTGCGATCAACTTGGCCGCGATGCCGCAACAAGCGGCGCAAGCAGCGCAGGGAATGCGCACCGGTTGCACCAGCGGACGCTACAACGGCGAACCCATCTCCGTGAACCTGAAAGACGTAGACCTGCGGGACTTCTTCCGCCTGGTCCATGACATCAGCGGCCTGAACGTGGTGCTGGATCCCCAAGTCCGGGGGTCGCTGACCATCGTGCTGGACGACGTTCCGTGGGACCAGGCCTTGGCCATCGTCCTTAACAACAACAGCCTTGAATGTCAGCTTGACGGCAACGTCTTGCGCATTGCGACCACCGCGACCTTGAAGAAGGAAGCGGATGACCGCCGCGCGCAACAGGAAGCCCAAGCGCTGGCCGTGGAGATGATCACGATCAACCGCTACCTGAGCTATGCAGTCGCGAAGGACGTGGCGCCCACGATGAAGAATTTCCTTTCGCCGCGCGGTTCAGTGATCGCCGATGAGCGTACTAATTCACTCATCATCAGCGACATCCCGAACGTGATGGCGAACGTAGACCGCCAGATCAAAGAACTCGACCGCAAGACGCAAGAGGTGGAGATCGAAGCGCGCGTAGTCTCCGCAGGCCGCAGCTTTGCCCGCGAACTGGGCGTGCAACTCGGCTTTGGCTGGAACAACTCCGCAACCTCCGTACTGGGCGCCGGTGGAGCATCGAGTCCAATCGTGTCGAGCCGTCCGTTCAATGGCGGCGTGATCCCGCTGTTCTCCAACATGGGCGTGATCGGGCAAACGAGCGGCATCGCCTTCTCGAACGCCGGCAGCAATTACCGCCTCGACGCCATCCTTACGATGGCCGAGGGCCGCGGCTTGGCGAAGATCCTAAGCCGTCCGCGAGTGGTGACCCAGAACAACGTGCAAGCAGTCGTGAAGCAAGGTCAGCGCATCCCGGTCATCACCGGCGCCCAGTTGGGTGGTCCGCCGACCGTGACTTACTTCGAAGTGCTGCTGCGCTTGACGGTGAAGCCGCAGATCACGCACGAGAGCACTATCTTCCTGAATATCGACGTAGAAAACACCACGCCGGACTTCAGCCGAACGACGGCGCAGCAACCGAACCCGGTGCTGTTGACCTCACAGGCGACTACGCAAGTGCTGGTGACGGACGGTGGCACGGTGATGATCGGCGGCGTGATCACGACGACCAGCAACGTAGCTATCGCACAGGTACCGCTGCTCGGAAGCATTCCGATCTTCGGCAACCTGTTCAAGCGCCGCAGCGTGCGGACTTCGTCGGATGAGTTGCTGTTCTTCATCACTCCGAAGATCATCCAAACGTAACGGACTACTTTTTACCGCCGACGCCCCTGGCCAAGTGCCAGGGGCTTGGTGTTTCTGGGCGCGGGCGAAGCTGCGATTACAATCTTTCCATATGGACTTTAAAGGGCGACAGGAACGGCTGGCGGAGGCGCTGAGGCGGGAGCGTGTGGATGGCTTCCTGGTAAGCCATATGGCCAATGTGCGCTATCTGTGCGGCTTTAGCGGTAGCTCCGGCACGCTGGCGGTCAGCCTGACCAAGCAGGGGGCCAAGCTGGCATTCTTTACCGACGGACGCTACACCGAACAGGCGAAGGAACAAGTCCAGGGCGCCCGGGTGGCGATATCGCAGACGGCGGCGCTCACGGAGGCGATGAAGTGGCTAGCGGGGCAGAAGACTCAGCGAATCGGCTTTGAGGCGAGCCACATGGCGGTGGCGGTGAAAGAGGCTCTAGTTCCAGTACGGGGCAAACTGGTGCCAACCAAGGAAATGGTGGAGCGTCTCCGGATGGTGAAGGAGCCCAGGGAGATTGCGCAGATCCATGCGGCGGTCAACCTGGCGTCGAGCGTATTTGCTACGGTGCTGCAAAGCATCAAGCCAGGCGTGCCGGAAAGCCGGGTAGCGGCGGAGTTGGAGTATCTGTGCCGGCGGCTGGGAGCTGAGGGTATGTCGTTTGCGACGCTGGTGTCTGCGGGGGCGCGTTCAGCCATGCCACATGGGGTGGCGAGCACCGCGCCAATCCCGGCTAAGGGATTCGTAATATTGGACTTCGGTGTTATACTCGGCGGTTATTGTTCAGACATGACGCGCACTGTGCACGTGGGCGCCATCGATCAAAAGTCCAAAAAGATGTACGAGGCGGTCAAGCGGGCGCAACAAGCCGGGCTTGACGCTGTGGGACCAGGAGTGAAACCCTCCGAAGTGGACCGGGCAGCCCGCAAAGTGCTGGAAAGCGCAGGGCTGGGGAAGTACTTTACCCATTCCACAGGACACGGAGTGGGACTGGAGATCCACGAGCCCCCGGGATTGCGCAAGGCGGCGAAAAGAAAAGCCGGGCAAAAAAGGCCGGCAGAGGCGCCGCTGGAAGCAGGAATGGTCATTACCGTTGAACCGGGAGCATATATTCCCGGAATGGGCGGAGTCCGGATCGAAGATATGGTGGTGGTGACGGAGAAGGGGCGGCAGATACTCACGCCGACCAGTAAAGATCTGATCCTTTTATAGGGCCTACATATTCAATGAATCAAAAAGAGCTCAAAGAGCTGATCGAGTTTGTGATCGAGAAGGACATCGCCGAGTTTGAACTCGAGCGCGGCGATGTGAAAGTGAAGATCAAACGTGCGTCGGAGAATACTGCCCCGACCCACGAGGTGCGGTACATGGCTGCGCCGCAGGCCGCGCCGCCATCAGCTACCCCCGCGGCGGCGGCGGCACCCGCTGCGCCGGCCAAAGAAGCTGCGTCTGACGAAGAGCTGTACACCGCGAAATCGCCCATCGTGGGCACGTTCTACGAGTCACCGTCGCCGGGCGCGCCGCCATTCTTCAAGATCGGAGATGTGGTGGAAGCAGGCCAGATCCTCTGCATCATTGAAGCGATGAAGTTGATGAATGAGATCGAGGCGGAAGTCTCCGGCGAGATCGTGAAGCGCTTCGCCAACAATGGACAGCCGGTGGAGTACGGGCAACCGCTGTTCGCGATCCGTCCGCGAAAGTAGCCAGAGCCGGCGAGAGCCAACCCCCATGTTCAAGAAGATCCTGATCGCCAACCGTGGAGAGATTGCGTTGCGCATCATCTGCGCATGCAAGGAACTCGGCGTGAAGACGGTGGCGGTCTATAGCGAAGCGGACCGGAACTCGCTGCACGTGCGCTTTGCCGATGAGGCGATCTGCATCGGACCGCCCCGGTCTTCTGAAAGTTACCTGAATATCCCGGCGGTGATCAGCGCGGCGGAGATCGCGAACGTAGAAGCGATCCATCCGGGATACGGACTGCTGAGCGAGAATGCGAATTTTGCGGAGGTGTGCGAGGCATCGCACATCAAGTTCATTGGACCGCCGCCGGAGATCACGCGGCTGATGGGCGAAAAAGAGAAGGCGCGGCAGGCGATGAAGAAAGCCAACGTGCCGATCCTGCCGGGGTCAGATGGGATCATCGCCAGCGAAGAAGAGGCGATCGAATGGTCGCGCACGGTGGGCTTTCCCGTGATCCTGAAGGCAAAGGCGGGCGGCGGCGGACGCGGCATGCGCGTCGTGCGCAGCGAAGCCGAGCTACCGGCGCTTTATCAGCAGGCATCGTCGGAGGCGTCAGCAGCATTCGGCAACGGTGAGCTTTACATGGAGAAGTTCATCGAGCGTCCGCGGCATATCGAATTCCAGATACTGGCGGACCAGTACGGGCATGTAGTCAGCCTGGGCGAGCGCGAATGCAGCATCCAGCGACGGCACCAGAAGCTGCTGGAGGAGTCGCCGTCGACGCAGGTCACGGCGGAGATGCGGAAGACCATCGGCGACAAACTGGAGTCGTGCCTGGGTGAGATCGGCTATGTGAATGCGGGGACGATCGAATTCCTGATGGATGAAGACCGCAGCCTTTATTTCATCGAGATGAATACGCGCATTCAAGTGGAGCATCCGGTGACGGAGATGGTGACGGGCATCGACCTGGTGAAGAGCCAAATCCTGATCGCGAACGGCTCGAAGCTAAAAGACATCCTCCCGGCGAAGATCGAGATGCGCGGCCATGCGATGGAGTGCCGCATCAACGCGGAGCATCCAGAGAAGTTCACGCCGTCGGCGGGGAAGATCCAGGCATTCAACATCCCGGGCGGTACGGGCGTGCGAGTGGATACGAACCAATATGCCGAAGGGGTGGTGCCTCCATATTATGACTCGATGATCGCGAAGCTGATCACCCACGGCAATGACCGGGAAGAGGCGATCAGCCGCATGGCGCGGGCGCTGGATATGTTCATCGTGGAAGGAATTTATACGACGATCCCGCTGCACCGAAAGATCATGCAGGATGAAGACTTCCGCGCGGGAAACTTCGACACCAAGTTCATGGAACGCTTCCTGGAAAAACACGGCGCCAAAACGACCGCGAAGAAGTAAGCCAGCCTATGCCCATCCTGATCGAGAAACCTACGCGGATCACCGCGGCCGGCAACAAGCCGAAACTGATCGACGAATATGTCGGGCGAGTGAACTCCGGCGAAGCGCGGCTGAGCGTGGCACACATGCGCAGTCCGGATGGATGGATCGAGCCGGGACAGCGGCCGGAGTTCGATGAGTTCACGATAGTGCTGAAGGGCGTGCTGCGAGTGGAACACGAGCAGGGAAGCATGGACGTGTGCGCGGGACAGGCAGTGTTCACGCGAAAGGGCGAGTGGGTACGCTACTCGACTCCCGATCCAGCGGGAGCTGAATACATTGCCGTGTGCCTCCCTGCGTTCTCCATGGAAACGGTGCATCGGGACGCCTGATGACCAAGCTCCCGCGACTCTACGCCATCATTGATGCGGAACGGCTGTCTCCAGGGATGACAGTGGCGGCGTTCGCCACGGAGTTGATAGCGGGCGGCGCTAGGCTCTTGCAGTACCGCAACAAAACTCAATCGGGAAAGACGCTCCTGGCGGACGCGGCGATGTTAAAGGCAGCCGCCGAAGGCCATCCCGAGGTGCGGTTGATCATGAATGACCGGGCCGATCTCTGTATCGCCGCTCACTTCAACGGAGTTCATTTGGGACAAGACGACCTTTCGCCGGCGGGTGCGCGGGTGCTGTGCAAGCCGCCGATGCTAGTGGGGCTGTCCACGCACAAGGTTGCGCAGGTGCGGGCCGGGGACCAGGAGCCCGTCGATTACATCGCCATCGGGCCGGTGTTCGCGACGGGATCAAAGATGAATCCTGATCCGGTGGTGGGGTTGGAAGGCGTGCGCGCGGCGCGGAAGTTGACGGGGAAGCCGTTGGTCGCGATCGGGGGGATCACGCGGGAAAACTGCCGCAGCGTGATGGAAGCGGGCGCGGACTCGGTAGCCGTCATTTCCGGTCTATTAGCGGACCCACGCAAAACAACTGAAGAATTTATTCGGGTTTTGGGGTAAAAAGGATGGACTCACGCGCAAAGGACTGAACGACCCCTTATCCCACTATGACGATACCTCCCTCTGAAGCACCTACCGCGGTCGCCACGCAAGATCCAGAACTAGTCAAAGGACTCGGGCTCACCAGCGCCACCACATTGGTGATGGGGTCGATGATCGGGTCGGGCATCTTTATTGTCTCGGCCGACATTGCCCGACTCACGGATTCACCCGCCTTGCTGATCGCGGCCTGGCTGGTGACGGGGTTCATGACCATCGTCGGCGCACTCGCGTATGGCGAGCTGGCAGCGATGATGCCCAAGGCGGGCGGACAATACATCTACCTGCGCGAGTCGCTGGGACCGCTGTGGGGATTCCTGTATGGCTGGACGCTGTTCCTGGTGATCCAGACGGGAACGATCGCGGCGGTGGGCGTAGCATTCGGTAAATTCCTGGGATATTTTTTCCCCAGCGTCTCCTCCAGCAATTGGATCATGCACCTGGGCAAGGTGCCTCCCATTCCGATCGGCCCTATGGTGTTGGGGAACATGGATGTGGGCCTGAACACGCAGAACCTGGCAGGAATCCTGGTGGTGGTGCTGCTGACGGCGGTCAACGTCTTCGGGGTACGGACCGGCGCCCTGGTGCAAAACATTTTCACCATCGCGAAGACTTCCGCACTGCTCGGACTGATTGCGGTGGGGTTTGCGATCGGCCGCAACGCCGAAGCGGTGGCGGCTAACTTTGGAAACTTCTGGCGCAATGCGTCCTTCAGCGCGCAATTCCCAGTACAGGTGGGCGTAGACGGGCCTACCGCGATGGTGGGGGTCCTGACGATCCTGGCAGTCTCGCAGGTGGGATCACTCTTCTCCTCCGACGCGTGGAACAACGTGACGTTCACCGCGGGCGAGGTCAAGAATCCGCAACGGAACCTGCCGCTGTCACTGGCGCTGGGAACCGGCGCCGTCATCCTTTTATATGTACTGGCAAACTTCGTTTACATGAGCGTATTACCGCTGGACGGAAGTCCAACGGGGGCGTCGCTGATGGAGCGCGGGATCAAGTATGCCGCCGAAGACCGGGTAGGCACGGCAGTGATGCAGCAGATGTTCGGCGGAGTGGGCGGAAAGCTGATGGCATTCGCCATCCTGGTGTCGACCTTCGGCTGCTGCAATGGACTGATCCTGGCGGGGGCGCGAGTTTATTACGCGATGGCCAAGGACGGCCTGTTCTTCAAGTCCGTGGCCAAGCTCCATCCGCAGTACAAGACTCCGGTGACGTCGCTGGTGGTGCAGGGCGTATGGACCTGCCTTTTGTGCCTGTCCGGCAGCTATGGGCAGTTGCTCGACTACATCATTTTCGCGGTCCTGGTGTTCTACATCCTGACGATCGGCGGATTGTTCGTGCTGCGCAGGACGCGTCCGAATGCGGAGCGTCCTTACAAGGCGATCGGGTATCCGGTATTGCCTGCGGTCTATGTCGTTATGGCATTATTCATCGATGTCGTATTATTGCGCTACAAACCGCAATACACCTGGCCCGGGCTTATCATCGTGTTGCTGGGCATTCCGGTGTACTGGCTCTGGCACCGCAAGGCAAATACAGAAGTAGCTGGCTGAACGCAATCAATCGCAAAAAATAAGGAGAACCAACTGCATGGCCAATCTGCTGGCGACAAAACCGCTAAGCATGCTGCAGAGTGAGGCAGAAGATACGGGCGAGCACAGCCTGAAGCGCGCTTTGGGCCCGATAAATCTCATCACGCTAGGCATCGGAGCCATCATTGGCGCCGGCATCTTTGTATTGACCGGAGCGGCCGCGGCCCAGTTTGCCGGACCAGGGATCGTGCTCTCCTATGTGCTGGCCGGCGTGGCGTGCGCTTTTGCCGGACTGTGCTATGCCGAGTTTGCATCGCTGATACCCATCGCCGGGTCGGCTTACACCTATGGATACGCAACCCTAGGGGAGGTTTTTGCCTGGATCATCGGCTGGGACTTGATCCTGGAATACGCATTCGGCGCGGCCACGGTCGCATCCGGATGGAGCAGCACGCTGGTGGCATTCCTGCAGGATTACGGGATCAACTTGCCGCCGCAATGGTGTGACACGCCGGGGGCGGTCTGGGTGATGTATGAAGGCCGTTGGGCGCCGATCGGTACGGTGGAGGCCGTCATCAAGGCGGCCGGCGTAGATATCTCTACTTTGCCGCATGTGACATCAGTATTCAACCTGGTAGCGTTCCTGGCCATCATCGCCGTGACCGTGATCCTGGTGATCGGCATTAAAGAGTCCGCCAACTTCAACACGATCGTGGTATTTGTAAAGCTGTTAGCGGTCTTGACTTTCATCTTTGTGGCCACCAGCTACGTGATCCAGCACCCGGATGTTGCGCGCAAGAACTGGGCTGACTTCATTCCCAAAAATACGGGCCAGTTTGGCAGTTACGGCTGGTCTGGTATTGCCCGCGCCGCAGGGGTGGTGTTCTTCGCTTACATCGGCTTTGACGCAGTCTCCACGGCCGCCCAAGAGGCGCGGAATCCCAAAAAGGACATGCCGATCGGCATTCTGGGGTCTTTGGCCATCTGCACATTGTTGTACATCATCGTCTCCGGTCTGCTGACGGGCGTGGTGCATTACTCACGCTTGAATGTAGGCGCTCCGGTCTCGCTCGCAATGCACGAGATGGGCGCGAAGTGGGGAAGCTACGTGGTGAACGCCGGCGCGCTGGCCGGACTGAGCACGGTCATGCTGGTGATGTTGCTGGGCCAGACCCGCGTGCTGTATTCCATGTCGCGCGACGGCCTGTTCTGGAAGTGGGCGGGCGACATCCACCCGAAGTTCCGTACGCCCTGGAAGTCGACGATGATCATTGGTTTCCTGGTGGCCATCGTGGGCTCGCTGGTGCCGATCGGCGACCTGGGACAGTTGGTGAGCATTGGCACACTGTTCGCATTCGTCATCGTGTGCGCGGGGGTATGGATCCTGCGGGTACGGCGTCCGGACCTGGTCCGTCCGTTCAAGACACCATGGGTGCCCTTCGTTCCCATCATGGGCATTGTGGTGTCATTGGCGCTAATGCTGGCGCTGGCCCCTATCACCTGGTTGCGGATGCTCATCTGGCTGGTGATCGGGATGTTCATTTACTTCTTCTACGGGATCAAACACAGCCGGGTGCAGGCCGGCATGACCACGCCCCCGTCTAACAACTAGCCACCTTCAAACCTACAAGGCCCTCCGTTCGCGGAGGGCTTTCGTTTTGGTATTGATACAATTCCGCAAGCTAGATGAAAGCCTTGAAACAACAATCCGCGTTACGGCATTTGCAATACACCCTGGCGGTGTTGATATTCATTGCAGTGGCGGGGGTGGTGGGCTTCCGCCTCATTGAGGGATGGAGCTGGTTCGACTCGGCCTACATGGTGGTGATGACCATGGCCACCGTAGGCTACAGGGAAGTACATGAGCTCTCCCACGCCGGCAGGGTATTTAATGTCTTCTTGATGGTGTTTGGCGTGGGCGCGGTCTTCTTCACCATCGGAATGCTGACGCAGACCCTGCTAGAATTCGAGCTCGAAAAGTTCTTCGGGAAAAAACGAATGCGACGCGAGATCGACAAGATGGACGGCCACTACATCGTGTGTGGCGCAGGACGCGTGGGGCACAGCGCCGCGCGGGAGTTAGCCCGGAAGCCAGTGCCGTTCGTGATGATCGAGGCGGACCGCATCCGGTTGGAACAAGAGCCCCAGGAATGGATCCTGGTGGAAGGTGACGCCACCCAGGAACGGGTGTTGCTGGATGCGGGCATCCAGCGGGCCGCCGGGTTGGTGGCGGCCACCACGACCGATGCGACCAACATCTACATTGTGCTGACCGCGAGAGGATTGAATCCCAAATTGAAGATCATTGCGCGAGCCAGCGAAGAAGGGGCGGAAAAACATCTGAAGACCGCGGGCGCGGATTCGGTGATATCGCCGTATAAGTCTGCGGGGCATCGGGTGGCGCAGAGCTTTCTGCGTCCGAACGTGGTGGACTTCCTGGATATTGCCGTAGACCGAGACCTGCACGAAGAGATGGTGATCGAAGAAATATTGGTCAATGGCAGTTCGAAGCTGGCGGGGACCACGGTGGGTACGTCGTATATCCACCGCGACATGGGAATCATGATCCTGGCGATCAAGCGGGCCGACGGACAGCCCTGTTTCAATCCGACGGCGAGCGAGCCGATCCGCGCGGGCGACAACCTGATCGTGATGGGCGAAGCCGCCAAGATGCCGATGTTGGAGACGGTCGCCTCCGGGAAGCCTGCGTGAGGATCGTTACCGCGGCAGAGATGCGCGCCATCGATGCGGCGACTGCGGAAGCTGGAACATCCCTTTTACAACTGATGGAAAACGCCGGAAGAGCGGTGGCGGAGCATGTGTTGGAGGCGTATCCGTCGGCGGAAAAGATCTGCGTGCTGTGTGGGCGCGGGAACAATGGCGGCGATGGATCGGTAACGGCGCGAGTGCTGGCGCAGCAAGGCAAGAAAGTTGACATATTCCTGCTGGCGCGCCCGGATGAAGTGAAGGGCGCAGCCGCGGAGATGCTTTCGCGATTGCCGAGGCCGCCGGTGCCAGTTGCGAGGGAGCAAGAGCTTCCGCAACTCGAAGGCTATGACCTGGTGGTGGATGCGCTGCTGGGAACCGGGGCGCGCTTGCCGCTGGAGGGCGTGTATGCCGCTGCGGTGCAACTGATCAACGATTGCGGATCGCCGGTGGTGGCGGTGGATATTCCGTCGGGCGTAGAGGCGGATGAGCGGAAGCGTGCCGACGCGATGACGGTAAGGGCGTCGTCCATCGTGACGTTCACGGCGTTAAAACCGGCACACGTTTTTCAGGCGGGCGAAACGCCAACGCTGGTGAAGGGAATCGGTTCGTCGGAAGAGATCATTGCGGCGCACGCCCCGAGCAATCTTCATCACATCACGCCGGCGGACTTCGCAGCCATGCTGGCGCCGCGCGGAGCGGAGACGCACAAGGGATATTTCGGGCACGTGCTGGTGCTAGGTGGGTCGCCGGGGAAGGCGGGCGCACCGGCGCTGACCGCCATGGCGGCATTGCGATGCGGAGCAGGGCTGGTGACAGTGGGTTCGCCAAAATCAGTGCAGCCGACGGTTGCGAGCTTCTCGCCCGAATTGATGACGGTGGCGATGGCGGAGAACGAGTTGGGAGATTTCTCCATCCTGGCGCTGGAGTCTCTGCGCAAGTCCGGTATCACGAATGGCAAGGACGCCATCGCGATCGGGCCGGGACTCTCGCGCGATAAAGAAGCGGCGCAGTTTGCACGGTCAGCGATCGATAAAACAGAAGTGCCGGTCGTCCTCGACGCGGATGGATTGAACGCGTTTGAAGGGCGGGTGCAAGAGCTGAAGATGAGGAACCTTGACCGGATACTGGTGCTGACACCGCATCCGGGAGAGATGGCGCGGTTGCTGGGAACGACGGTGGACAAGGTGCAAGCCGACCGCGAAGGCACGGCGCGCGAGTTCGCGAAGGCCCACCATTGCTATGTGGTATTGAAGGGCCACCAAACGGTGGTGGCTGAGCCGAGCGGCAAGGTGTGGATAAACACTACCGGGAATCCGGGAATGGCGACGGGCGGGACAGGAGACATCCTGAGCGGGATGATCGCGGCGCTGCTGGCGAAGCGAAAGACTGTGCCCAGCGAGGCAGTGATCGCGGCGGTGTATCTGCATGGACTAGCGGGAGACATTGCGCGTGACGAGATGGGAGAGATCTCCTTGACCGCGACTGACCTGTTGATGGCCCTGCCACATGCGATCTTGCACACGCAAGGAGTTTTGAGCGATTGAGCGGCGAGTTCATCTCACACTCCGCGGAGGAGACGATCGAGTTCGGTCGCAGCCTGGCTGCGACGCTGGCGCCGCCGAAGATCGTTTTGCTGCGCGGGGACCTGGGCGCGGGCAAGACGACGATGGTGAAGGGCATCGCGGAGGGATTCGCGGCGGCGGCGCAGGAGGATGTGACGAGTCCGACGTTCACTCTGATCCATGAGTATCGCGGGCCGAAGGTGAATGTTTATCATATCGATCTCTATCGCATCGACACGCAGCGGGAGTTGGACACACTGGCGTTGGACGATCTGATGGAGGCGAACAGTGTGTTGCTCATCGAGTGGGGCGAGAAGTTTGAGCGCTTTCGTAGAGAGAGGGATGTCGAGATCGCCATCGAGCACTGGGGCGGAGATGAGAGGAAGGTCGTTTTAACCGCAGACAAAAGCCGATAGAGGCGGATCAGAGGCAAAAGAAAGCAAAAGGCCCCGGACAATGTCCGAGGCCTTTTTTGCAGTGCTGACAATTTATTTGATGTGGATGTCGCCGGAGCCGGACTCGAGGGAGACCAGCATGCCGCCCGCTCCGACCTTGCCTTGAATGCGATTGCGCTTCATGGCACCCTGCGTGGTCACGGGATGATCAACGGTGACGCTGCCCGAGGAGCTGCGGGCGTCGAGGTTGAAAGCGGCGTCTTTGGGCAAGCGAAGGTTGATGTTGCCGGAGCCGGATCCGGCTTGCCAATCGGATTTGACGTCGCCATCCGCTTCGATGTCACCGCTACCGGTGTGAGCTTCGACGCCGCCGATCACGTTGCGGAGGCGGATGTTGCCAGAGCCGGTCTTGGCGGTGACGCTGCCGGGAGCCGTCTGCTCGTAGCTGATGTCGCCGCTGCCAGTCTCGCCGTAGAAGCCGCCGGCGATGCCGTGCGCCTGCACGTTGCCGCTGCCGGCGCTGGCGTAGACGCGTCCTTTGACGTTGTCGACGCGAATCTCACCCGAGCCAGTGCTGATGCGAGTCTCGTCGCCAATCTGTTTGGCGGTGACATTACCGGAGCCGGTGCTGAGCTTCACGGTGCCGTTGACGCCGGAGATGAATTGGTCGCCGGAGCCGGTCTGCGCGCGGAGCTTGGAGGCTGCGGGCAGGGTGATGTCATAGGTGATGGATACATTGTTGCGCAGATCGCGGTCCGTGATCTTGCCGATGGTGATGATGTTGCCATTCTGCTCGACCGGAGGATTCTGTTCGATGCGCTTTACTTTTTCTTCCGCGGAGATGCTGTCACTGCTGAACCAGCGGTCGTTGGCGGTGATAGTGGCGCGGACGGATACAGTGGAAGCGTTGCCGGTATTGACGGTGATGTTGCCGGAGCCGGTGGTGACGTCCACCTCGGGGGCGCCGCTGACCGTGAGGGTCTTGGTAAAACTGCCGCGGGCGTCGGCGAAGGCGGCGGGCGCCGTCGCCAAGATAGCAATCACGCACAGCGTGACGATGATGGGCCGGGTGATTCGATTCATAGGTAACTCCTCTTTATCTCTCTGAAGTCTTACGTTATTTAGCTTCCGCTAGTTCGGAGACTTTGCGGTAATCGGTGAAATAGCCTTTCTGTTTGACGCGCATCGACTTGAATAGTTGGCGTCCTTCGAAAGAAATCGAAACTTCCCTGGGCAGCACCACGTCCGGGGCGACCTGCATCATCTCGATAAGGAAATCAAGAGAGCGGATACTGCCCAGGCCGCCCATGAGGGTGGTGGGCTCGGTCAGGTGCATGTCAACCTTGAGCAGGGAATAGTTCTGGGCGTCGAACCAGACTTGGCCTTCCAAGCGGTTCAGGATACGATCCATTTTTCGCTTTTCGGGTAGTTTCACGTTCGGCCGCGGCAGGAAAGTCAGCAGGAAGGCAGGGCGGTCACCGACCTGGTCGCGACGGATGACGTTGAAGTTGTAACGGGAGATGAGTTCTTCATTGAGCTCGACATCGTCATCATCGTCGTCGGCTTTATTCGGTTTGGAGACGTTCTCGCGGAACTTCTTCTCGCGTTCGGCTTCCTTCTTCTGGTCGTCGCCGGACAACGGCTTGCCATTCTTAGAGATCAGGCGGGCAAAGGGCTTGCCCTGGACCAGTACAGGTTGAAACATTCGTTCGACGGTCTCTTCGACGTGTCCTTCTTTATTCAGCTTCTGGTTGATGCTACGTTGAGTGCCCGCCCATTGGCGATCTAACTTGTTTTTGTCTTGCCACTGGGCGCGTTCGATAGCTTGCTTCAAGACCTCGTCGGCCTTGGGCAACGGGTCTGAAGTGGAGGCGTGGAGGAAGGTCAGGCAAAGTAAAAGGGCGCCGATGATCGCTGGGAATCGAGACCGCATTATTTCTCCGATAACAAGACAGCACCTGCCGGCAGTTTCTCCGGCAGGCGCGTTCAGGAGGAGCGCCACGGGTGCGCCTGTTTGACTTCGTTATTGCAGGATGACTTTATCGTCCTTCTTCAGGCCGGATAGCAATTCAGTCTTGGAACCGTTGCTGATGCCAACGGTGACCGCGACCTTCTTCTTGCCCTCAGGAGCCTTCGGGTCGGGGACTTCCACAGAGGCCTTCTTGTCCTTGTCATAGATCAAGGCACCTTCGGGGATGTGCAACACATTCTTGTGCTCTTCCAGGATGATCTCGGCATTGGCGGTCATGGCTGCCTTGAGCTCGCCGCCGGGGTTGGTGATGGAGACACGCACCTCAAAGGTGGTGACGTTGTCCTTCTCCACGCCCATGGGCGAGATCTTGGTGACCTTGCCATCAAAGGTCTTGTCCTTGAAGGATTCGACCTTGATGCGAGCAGTTTGGCCGAGATAGACCTTGCCGATATCGCTCTCATCCACTTTGCCCTTCACGAATACCTCATGGGTGTCGCCAACGGTCATGACGAGCGTGGCGGAGGAACCGAGGACGAGGATGGAACTGACCGCGTCACCCACTTCAACGTTGCGGGCGAGGATAAGGCCGTCCATAGGAGCGAGGATGGTGGAATTGCGATATTCCTCCTCCGAGCGCTCCAGCGAGGCGCGGCTCTGGGCGACTTGCGCCTTGGCCTGGGCCTGTTTGGCTTTCGAGATGGTCATGGTGGCGCGGGCCATCTCCCGTTTGTTCACGGCCATCTCGTAACCGCGCTGGGCTTCGTCGAGGGCAGATTGCGAGACTACGCCTTCACTCGCCATCTTCTTGGCGCGTTCATACGCGCGCTGGAGAAGAGGAACGTCCGGGCCGATGGCGTCCACCTTGGCGCGCTCCATATCGGCTTCAGCGGCGCGAAGATTGGCTTCCGCGGCTTCGAGGGCGGCGCGAGCTTCACGCACGCGAGCCTGAATCTCTTCTTTATCAAGTTCGACGAGGACATCACCGGTTTTGACCATCTGTCCGGCATCCTTGAGGTAGCGCTTCACAATACCGCTGGCCTTGGACTTGATCTCCACTTTGGTAATGGGTTCGATCTTGCCGGTGGCGACTACACTCTTGGCAAGGTCCCCCTGGTCAACTTTTGCGATCTTGCTGGGATCGATCTTGGTGCCGCCGGACTTGGCCAAGACGGTGAGTCCAGCCGCCAATACGACGACCACAACGATCGCTATGATTATGTAAAGCCGTTTATTCTTCTTTTTGCCGCTTCCCATCGCCATCTGGTTACGCCTCCGCCCACAGGGGCTTTTATCGTGAATATCTGATCAGGGCTCTTGCCGGGTAGTGAATCAACCTGGTGTTCAGTAATACGGACGGGCGGGAAGAATGGTTCCAGAAAAACCCCGACCTCCGGGTATCTACCTGGCCTTTTGCTTACCGTCCCCAATTACAACAGCTTAGACTGAAATTTGGGGCAAAGGTAACAAAGGAAATACCTCAGGAATGCTAGAATTGGCCCTTCGTCTCTTCTTCTATGGAAACCTTTGCGCTGCTGTTCCTGGTGCTATTTCTGGTGGCGGCCAATGCGTTCTTCGTCGCTGCGGAATTCGCCCTGGTCAGCGTTCGGGATACGCGAATCCAGCAGCTGGTGGAAGCGCGCCGGATCGGCGCCCGCACGGTCCAAAAGCTCCAGCAAAACCTTGACCAAGTCCTTTCCGCTGTGCAGTTTGGGATCACTCTTGCCAGTATCGCTTTAGGCTGGGTGGGTGAACCTTTTATCGCCAAGATAGTGGAAGACGCATTGGGGAAGGTCCCATTCGTCCAGCTTTATAGCCACGCCATTGGCTTCACCTTGGCTTTTGCGGTGATCACGGCCTTGCACGTGATCCTGGGTGAGGTCGTGCCCAAATCGTTGGCGCTCCAGAGAGCGGAGCGGGTGGCTCTGTCAGTGGCGGGGCCGATGGACGTATTCATGACAATCTCCCGGCCAGCTTTGGCGGTCATGAATGCTGGCGCCAACTTTGTGCTAAAGGCCTTCGGCTCAAGGCAGATCCGGGAGGGCGGCGTGCACTCTCCGGAAGAGTTGAAATTGATCGTCACCGCCAGCCGCCGGGTAGGGGCATTACCCTCAGTGCAGGAAGACATGATCCATCGCGCCCTGGACCTGGGGAACGTGACAGCGCGCGAGATCATGGTGCCGCGAACGAAGATCTTTGCGCTACCGGCTGACATGCCGGTGGATGATGCGATGACGCGAGTGGTAGAGGAGCAGCACTCGCGCGTGCCGGTATTTGATCCGAAGCTGGGCCGCGAGCATATCGTGGGGCTACTCTATTCGAAGGACCTCTCGCGGTTCATGCATTACAAGCTGACTTCGCCGACAGGCGGAACATCGACTTCGCACTTGAAGGTCCGTAATGTGATGCGCGAGATCATGGTGGTCCCCGAGACCAAGCCGGTCAACGATCTACTGGAAGAATTCAAGCGGCGTAAACGTCACCTGGCGGTGGTGGTGGATGAGTTCGGTTCCACTGTGGGGATGATCACGGTGGAAGACGTGCTGGAACAGATCGTGGGCGAGATTGACGACGAGTTCGACGTTACGCAACAGCCGCCATTACTCATGTCGAGTGGCGCGACGGTGTTGAATGGCACGGAGAACCTGATCGATCTGGAGACGCGCCACCACCTGGCGCTGCCCCGCGATGAAGGCTTTGAGACGCTGGCGGGCTTCATGTTCTCGCGCCTGGGAAAGATCCCGGTGGGCGGCGAGATAGTGGAATATGACGGCCGCCGGTTCACCGTACTGAGCATGAATGGACACCGCATTGAGAAGGTAAAAGTGGAATCGGTGGCTGAGGTTTCACAGTAGCAATGCTGCGCTACGTGCTTTCGCGACTGCTCTATACGTTGCCGGTACTGTGGCTGGTAGTCTCCGTCGTATTCCTGCTGATCCACATTGTTCCCGGCGACCCCGTGCAACAGATGCTGGGTGAAGGCGCAGCGAGCGCCGACATCAGCGCGGCGCGCAAGGCGTATGGCCTGGATGTTCCCATCGGCCAGCAATATCTGAATTACTGGAAGGGCGTGTTGCGCGCGGACTTGGGCAAATCACTGCGATTTCAGCAGCCGGTAAGCAAGCTCATCAGCGAGGCCTATCCTTCGACTTTATTCCTGACCTTGGCGGCGTTGAGTGTGGGATTGTTGATATCCATCCCCGCAGGGGTGAGATCGGCGCGGCGACGGAACCGATGGGACGACCGGCTGATCAGCGTCGTCAGCCTGTTGGGCATCTCGTTCCCGAACTTCGCCATCGGGCCGATCATGATCCTCTTCTTCGCCATTCAACTGGGGTGGTTGCCGGTCTCCGGTACCGCTGATTGGCGGTCGCCGCAGACTTACGTCTATCTGCTGCTGCCAGCGGTGACGATGGGAGCCGCCTTGGCCGCAATCCTCACGCGCATGGTCCGTACAGCGATGCTCGAAGAGCTAAACCAGGATTACATCCGCACGGCGCGGGCAAAAGGATTGGATGAGCGGACGGTGGTTTACAAGCACGCTCTACGCAATGCGTTGATCCCAGTGCTGACCGTTGTCGGACTGCAATTCGGAGCGCTGCTGGCCGGAGCGATTGTTACGGAGACGATCTTTTCCTGGAAAGGTATTGGCCGGCTGACCATCACGGCGATCAGTAACCGCGACTACTACCTGGTGCAGGGCTGCATTCTGGCGATCGGATTGACGTATATCATGGTGAACTTTCTGACGGACTTAGTGTACTCGGTGGCGAACCCCAGGATACGGCAGTAGGGCAGGCGTTAGGCTTTAGAAAAAGCAAGACAGTTTTACCACCAAGGACACTAAGGGCACGAAGGAAGCAGAAGCTGAGGATTCAAACCTTCCTCGACGCACGCAGGACAAAGGACGAGGAAATCAGAAGCTGAGGATTAAAGTCCTACCTCAATCCTCGAGCGGGGGTCCATGTAATCGCGCAGGGCGTCGCCGATGAAGTTGAAGGACAGGACGGCGAGCATGACGGCGGCAGCGGGGAACAAGACCATGTGGGGCGCGTCGAAGAGATGGGCGCGGGCGTCATTCAGCATGGAACCCCAACTCGCGGTGGGCGGTGGAACACCTAATCCCAGAAAACTGAGAGTTGCTTCCGCCAGCACCGCGCCGGCCATGCCAATAGCTGCCTGCACGATCACCGGTTGAATAATGTTGGGCAGGATGTGGCGCACGATGATGCGCCAGTCGGTAGCGCCTAACGCGCGGGCGGCTTCCACGTATTCCTTCTCGCGCGCGGCCAGTACCTGCGCGCGAACCAACCGCGCGTAACCCACCCATCCGCCAATGGAGAGGGCCAGGATGAGATTGAAGATCCCAGGTCCGAGAAATGCGACGAAGGCGATGGCCAACAGAATGCCCGGAAATGACAAGAAGGCATTCATCACGACCACATTGAAGAAGCGGTCAATGATGCCGCCGTAGTAGCCAGCAGTGCACCCGACGATCAGTCCGATAAATAGAGAGATGGCGACGACGCCGAGGCCTACCAGCATGGAGACACGCGAGCCGTAGATGACGCGGGAGAGGATGTCGCGGCCGAGTTCGTCGGTGCCGAACCAATGGGCACTCGACGGCGGCGTCAACCGGGAAGGCAGATCAATGGCGGCGGGATCCTGGGGAGCAAGCAAGGGCGCGAAGATGGCCATTAAGACGAAAGCTCCGACCATGACCGCACCGAAGGTGGCCAGCAGGTTGTAGTTGGCGCCGCGACGAAGCGCGTCGAATTGGAAAGCAGTGGTGGCCATCCCGAAAGCTTCAGCGAGGGTGATGATATCCCAACTAGGCGGCCGCTGGGCTGGATGATGCCGCTTTGCCCAACTGTACCCAAGCGATGGTGAAAAGGACGGCCATCAGCAAGTCCAACATGCCTGCGGCAAACATCTCCGCCGGAATGCGTCCGGCTTTATAGAGCAAGGCTGCGGGAAGACCGAAGCCGATCTTCTCAATCACCGCCACCAAGATCAGTGGACGATAGCGTAAAGGATCGCCGCCGATCACCAGAAAGGCGAGCTGCCAGGCGAGTCCAACGCCGATAAATCCATAAAAGAATTCCGGATAAGTTATGCCGGGCAAGCCGGCGGCGGCGATAGCGCGCTCGCGAAAATACAAAGCCGCGATGACCAGAAGGCCGTAGAAACCGCAGATGTAGAACAGGTACTTTATCCAGCTCATGGGCCGATAGCCTCCTTCGTAGAAATCTAGCACAGCTAATCAATTGAATCTAAAGGAAATATAGTCCTTGCTCTCTAGTATTACAATTTGTAATATAGATATCGCGTTTTGCAATACGGAGGCACTGTGACCTTAGGCGAAAAGTTGAAGTACCTGCGCGAGGTAGAAGGCAGCTTGCGCGGGTTGGGCCGGGCCATGAAACAACAGGAGATCGTGGAAGCGGTGAAGGCGGAAACGGGGAAGAAGATCAGCCAGTCGTATCTGTCGCAGATCGAGAGCGGGGCCCGTCCGCACCTGACGCAATCCTCGCGCGGGCTGCTGGCGGGGTTCTTCAAGGTGCATCCGGGATTCCTGGTGGATGACCCGCCTGGGATGGGGATGGAGCTCTCGGACGTGGCCACTACCGATGGCAAGCTTGACCACTGGATGCTGCAGGGAGCGGAGTCCTTCCGGCAGGACCCGGAGGTGAGCGAAGCGCTGATCGCAGTGGCCAGGCAGAGGCAGACCCGCAATACGGTGTTGCTGCTGGGACGGATCCTGAAGTCGCCCGGGCTGGGCGACAGTCTTTGGCGAGCGCTCGGCGGATCGGGAAGCGTCGAGAACCCCCGTAAAGAAACCGCGGCAGGCCAAAAGACGGAACGAAGTAGGAAGGCGAGGCAGATAAGAAGGAAATGAGAGCGATGTCCACGATTGCAACAAGGCGCAGTAGTACACTGCCGGCGACGCCGGCGCCGGCCCATCGTCCGCTGACCATAGCCGCCCCTACGGCGAAGAGGAAGCCGTCCGCGGTGGAGCGCGGCGATCTTCTGGCCGTTCCCCTGTGCATCTTATGGGGTATCGGCTTGTGGGCGTGGCCAATCGGGTTGGGATATCTTCCCGGCACGGGCCACTCCGCGAACCCATTATCATTCCTGTGGGAGTTGCCGCTCACAGTGGCGAGGTTCTTGTTCGGATGGTAAAGACAACTGTCTTTTCCCTAGTGTTGCTGGCACTCGCGCTGAATGCGAAGGCGGAGACGAGAGTCGTTCGTTTGGAATCGATGGAGCGAAAGATCTTCCAAGCGGTAAATCGAGAGCGTGAAGACCGCGGGTTGAAGGCGCTGAAGTGGAATTCCAAGCTGGGGGAAGCGGCAGCGGGGCACTTGGCATGGATGATCGCCAGGAAGACGCTGGGACACCGGTTTGCCGGGGAAGATGCGCTGAGCGAACGCATCGCGGCGACCGGGCTACGATTCAATTCATCGGCGGAAAACGTGGCCTACGCCACCGATTGGGAAGACATCCATCCGGGGCTGATGCAGTCGCCGGGGCATCGCGCCAATATTTTAAGTCCGAAATATGATGAGGTCGGCATCGCCGTGGCGCTGGGTCCGAATGGGTATTATGCGGTACAGAACTTTGCGCACACTACGAGTGAGGTCAGTTCGAACGATGCCGAAGCACGCGTGGCCAAGGGGTTGCGCCGGGAGATCAAAGGCGACCTGACGGTCACTTCCAGCGCAAAAGTGCGCGAGGCGATGTGCGCGATGGCGGACCGCGATCAACTACAAGCGAGCAAGCTACCCGGAGAACCGCCGCTGCGGCGGATGTTTGCCTACACCGCTACCGAGCCGGAAGAGGTGCCGGAATCGCTAGTCGATGCGGCGGCTAATTCGGGAACGCGGCGATGGGTGATCGGAGTCTGCTACAAGGCGACGCCGCGGTATCCGGGCGGGACTTATTGGGTGGGCATTCTCTACTAATCTTGTCTAGGGTTTTCCCTGCAGTTTCACCAGTCGTGACAAAAGTCGCCAGCCTGAACCAGAGGCGCTAACCTCCATCCCTGGTAACGGTACGTTCGTAATCTTTCGCTCCGTGGCTATTTGAAGGAACCTACGCGTCTCAGACTGCGTATAGGACCATAAGCGTTGCGAAGATTAAAAACGCGGCGGTGCTAACTAAGGCACTTGGTTCACGTCTTATAGGCAGACAGAAAAACAGGAGCAGGTCATGGATAAGCTGATGGATTCTAAATACAACAAGTATCTGGATAGCGCGGTCGTTCGTATCGCTTTGCTGGCAGTAGGGTTTTCGACCTGGCTGGGCGTGAGCGTGGCAGTTCTGAAGCTGGCGGCATAAAGCAAAACCCGCGCGATCATGCGCGGTTCAGGGCCTGGCAGAGAAGCGAGTCCTAAGCTTTCGCTGTCATCTCTTCCGCAGTATTCGCTCTCGCGCTGTAATGTGAGTCCACATACTCATCGAGGATCTTGATGAACTCGGGCACGATCTTATCGCCCTTCAAGGTCACAAACAGCCGGCCATCCACATAGACAGGAGCCTTGGGTTCCTCAAACGTTCCGGGAAGAGAGATGCCGATGTTGGCATGTTTCGATTCTCCGGGGCCATTCACCACACATCCCATAACCGCAAGCGTCATTTCTTCCACGCCGACGTATTTCTGCTTCCACTCCGGCATCTTGTCGCGGGTGTAGCCCTGGATCTGTTGCGCCATCTCCTGAAAGAAGGTGCTTGTGGTCCGTCCGCAGCCGGGGCAGGCGGTCACTTGCGGGGTAAAGCTGCGAATGCCCAGCGACTGCAGGATCTGCTGGGCGACAATGACCTCTTCGCTGCGGTCGCCATTGGGGGCAGGCGTGAGCGAGACACGGATGGTGTCACCGATACCTTTGAGCAACAGCGGAGAGAGCGCGGCAGAGCTGGCGACGATGCCCTTGGCTCCCATGCCGGCTTCGGTCAATCCGAGGTGCAGGGCGTAATCGCAGCGTGAGGCCAATACGGAATAGACGTCGAGCAAATCCTGCACGCCGCTGACTTTGGCGCTGAGGATGATCTGATCTTTGCGTAGTCCGTAGCGCTCGGCCGAGGCGGCGGAATCGAGGGCGCTCACGACCATGGCTTCCATGGTCACGGCGCGCGCATCGAGTGGCTCGGGCGCGCGGCTGTTCTCATCCATCATCCTAGTGAGCAGCGCCTGATCGAGCGAGCCCCAGTTGACGCCGATGCGCACGGGCTTCTGATTTTCAACCGCGACTTCAATCATGGTGCGGAAATTTTCGTCGTCTTTTTTTCCGATGCTGCAGTTGCCAGGGTTGATCCGGTACTTGGAGAGAGCCTGGGCGCAGGCGGGATATTTCTTCAGCAGTTGATGGCCGTTGTAATGGAAGTCGCCGATGATGGGGGTCTTTAGGCCCAGCTTGTCGAGGCCTTCCACGATGGCGGGCACCGCTTGCGCGGCCGCGTCGTTATTGACGGTCACCCGGACAAGTTCGGAACCGGCCCGGGCCAGGGCCGCGACCTGCTTGATCGTGCCAGCCACGTCGGCGGTATCGGTATTGGTCATGGACTGCACCACGACGGGCGCGGAAGAGCCAACGCGAACGCCACCGATATTGACGACAGGAGTCTTCCTACGAGTGATAGAGGCCATGGAAGCGTCTATTTTACCACGCTATTTCGGGGTCTCTTTTAGTGGACGGAGGCAGTGAATTCGGGGTTCTTGCGATCGTTGAGGAAGGCGGAAACCAGCCCTTCCGGCGGGGTGGCACTGTCATAGATGCGATTCAGACCGTTATTAATGGCGGCCTGCAGGGTAAGGACACTGGTCTCTGAAGACATTACGCCAATAAAAGCATCGGGGAAGAGCAGGCGCATCACTCCGCCGAGTGCCCAGCCATCGCCTTCTTCGGCAATGCTGGAACTGATCAGAGCCAGGGTGAAGAAGTGCTGCGACAATGCCAGCAATGCGGTCGGCAGGTCGCGGGCAACAACACAGCGGATACCCTGCGCGGCGAAGCCATGTTGCATGGCGCTGAGCGCCGACATGCTGGGATTGACCAGCAGCGCGTATTCTTCACCCGTCGGATTGTGCTTTTTCTTAACCACGGGCGCCTGCTCGTTTAGTCCTGGCCTTGGTCTTGGCTCTCGGTTTACGGGAAGCGGAACGGCGCTGAAGCAGCCGGATGAGCGCGCCCTTCAATTCTTCCAGATCGACGGGTTTGGTAGCGAGATAATCCACGCGGAGATTGAGCGCGGTCTGGATATTTTCAACGTTGGCGTATCCCGTGCAAATGACGACGACAGGGGGAGGATTTAATTTTTGCGCGGCCTGCGCCACGACCAGCCCAATGTCCTCTTCTTCCATGTTGAGATCGACGATGGCGGCATCGGGACGAAGCCCTTCGCGATATTGTTTCAAGGCCTCGCGGGCACTACTGGCGCAAGTCACCTGGTAAGACTCACGCTCCAGCACCATTTGGAGGGTACGGGCCACGTTAATCTCATCATCCACGATTTGGATGTGAAGCTTCGGCATTGAAGAAGTCGTTCTAGTTCATGCCGCAGGGGACCCGACGAAGGGCGGCAACGCTGCTAATTCGTAACATTAGAGTTATTTAGAGGTAATTTGGGTTGTAGAGCGCGAAGAAATTTTTCCAAAAAAATAACCGGCTGAAGCCGGTTTTTCACTGCCAAGGCCGATCCTAGAGGAGCTTGGTAACGTCGTTGAAGATGACCATCACCGCGAATAACACCAGGAAGACGAACGCCGTCTGATAGACCCGCTCCTTGATACGCTGGTCAATGTCCCGGCGAATCACGCTCTCGATGGCCAGCATCAGGATCAAACCGCCATCCAGAATAGGGATAGGAAGCAGATTAAAGATGCCCAGATTCAGGCTGATAGCCGCCATCAGCATAAGGACGGGGATCCATCCAGGCTGGCGCACGGCTTCGCCGGTGGCCTTACCGATGCCAATGGGGCCGTCCACCTGCTTCAAAGAAACCTTGCGTTGGACCATCTTCTGCAGAAGGTCCCCGATCAGCAGGGAATAGCGCTTGTTCCATTCCAGAGACTTCTCAAAAGCCTGACCCAAAGGCAATGGGTCGGCATGGACCAGGCGAGAGACAAACCCCATGCGATATTCTTTTTCGCCGGGTTCTACCTCCACTTCCGTGGGCAGAATCTTCAGATCGAGCGTGTTACCCGCCCGTAATACCTTCACGTCTAAAGGCGCTCCGCCGTTTTCCTTGAGGAAAGCTTTCACGGCGAACATGGACCGCATATTGTGACCGTTGACCGAGAGGATCTCGTCCTTCTCCTGGAGGCCGGCATTAGCGGCCGGCGTGTCCGGAACCACGGCGGTGACGATGATGGGCTCATCCGGAACGATGCCGAGATAATCGAGCTCCTGTTGGCCCCGGACCGCGGGGGTTAGCTGCGTGTTGATGACTTCGGCACCGCGCTGGAGAGTAATGTCCAAGGGCTTACCGGGGGTAAGCTTGGCGCGGATGCGAGCGTCCTGGATGTCCTGCCAGAGGGGGTTTTGCGCGTCGCCAATGCGGATGATGCGGTCACCACCCTGAATCCCAGCAGCATGCGCGGGGCCGGCGGGGTCCACATAGCCAATGACGGCAGGCTTTTCCGCAGAGGCATCATGCTCATAGTGCACCATATAAATGCCGGTTATCAGGCCAATGGCCAATACGATATTCATGGCGGGGCCGGCCACTGCAATCAGTACCCGCTGCCACCGGGGATGAGAGGCGAATTCGCCAGGGTCGCCGGTGCGCTCGTCCATGGGATTTTCGCCGGCCATCTTTACATAGCCGCCGAAGGGCAGAGCACTCACGCGGTAATCGGTCTCACCCTTGCGAAAGCCCCACAGGCGCTTACCGAAACCGACGGAAAAGACCTCGACCCTCACGCCGAAGAACTTGGCGACGAGGTGATGGCCGAGCTCGTGGATCACGATCATGATGCCGAGCACGACGATCATCGAGAAGAGTGCGATGAGAAAATTCAACATACGAAGTGGTAATCCCCTGGAAACTAATACTTTAACCGAATCCGGCGGCAGGCCGGGCGAAAAAACTTAATTTGCCGTCACCTTAGTCACCCTGCCCCGGTTCCGAACGATTTCCTGCGCCAGCAGACGCGCCCGTTCGTCACAAGAGAGGACTTGCTTAATAGATTCGGGATGAGTGTCAGCAGTTTCATTCAATACGGACTTTATTGTGCGGGGAATGTCAGAGAAGGTGATCTGACCGTCTAAGAATGCGGC
>DATLCI010000019.1:0-11860 GCA_035526435.1 Terriglobales bacterium | reverse complement strand
GTAGCAGCTCCGGCAAAAGTCCCGACCAACTTGAAATCAACAAAGGTCCCGGTGCTATCGAGCGGCAGCAAAATAGGATTGCTGATGGTGCTTCCCGGCTGTCCGCTGCTGATGTTGTCCACGCTCGCGGTGTAAAACTGGATGGCCTGGGTCGCGGACTTGGTCACGCCGAAACGGGTAATGGCCGCGGTGATGACTTCGCTATCGCCGGATACCGTTCCTGCCGCAGCGGAGACCAGCACGCTGGTATTGCCCGGGCTGATGGAAATGGAAGTGGGGGTCGTTGCCGCCTTGCCGCCATTCGTAACCACCAGCGGCAGCGCCAACGGCGACGGCGGACCGGTTTCGGTCAGCGACACGGTGAAGCTTCCACTGCCCGAAAGCAAAACGTTTTGCGGCGCCAGAGGCGTGGGGTTGGTGAGCGAGAAATCGAAAACCTCGAACGCAATGGGACCGAGCGTATTGTCCGCAGTGGTGCTTTCAGGCGGGGCGGCGGTGATCGCGCCAGTCCAGCTATACGATCCCGGACTACAGGACGCGCTCTGGTTCAGCGTTGCCGTGACAGTAGCTCCGGCAGCAGGTGCCGAGACGCTGCTGGTCAGCGGGCTGCCGCAGCCCGAGCTGACATTCAAGGAGATGGTTCCAGCCTGGGTGAGATTCCCCGTGTTCTGGATGACGAAATTGAGTGGCGCAGACTCCCCGACCTGAAGAGCGTCGGCCCCGGTGCCGGTAGTGTGCGGAGTACCCAGGGCGATGCTGCTGATCACGTAGTTGGCCTGACCATTTACGGTGGCGGCCACCCCGAGCGAAACATTTCCGGACGGGGTCCCGGTGGCGGCAACTCCCCCGTCAGTGCCCTGTACCGTGATCACGAAGGCGCCAGTGGCCGAGCCGACCGCCGCGCTGATGTTCCAAGTGACGGAGCCCGGGCCCGTAAGCGTGGCAGAGAGCGGACTAGCAGCGGTTACCCCGGCGGGCAGACCGCTTAGCGCCACGGTTACGGGATAAATCCCTCCGGTCACATTGACTTGCAGCGGTTGCGATGAACCACCTGACTGCAGCGAACCAAATGCCGTGCCCAGGCTAAGGCTGATCTCGGGGAGGACATTGACCGCGAGCAACCCGGTGCGGGTGCGGGTGACGGCGTCCACGGTTGCATTCGTCGCAATGGTGAATCCGCCGGTCGAGGTGGGCGTTCCGGTCAAATCCTGCGCGAAGGGCGAACCCGAGCCGACGACTCCCGGGGGCAAGTTGGCATAATTCAGCGTCAGCGGCAACGGATAGGTATTCGGCAGCACGGTAACCGCGGGACTGATATTGACGGGGCGTCCCACAACTGCATTCCCGCCGGCCGTGGCCGCCGCGAGGGTAAAGTCCACCAACCGCAGCGTGGTAGAGAAGGTGTTATTGGCCGTATTGGTCTCGGCGATGGCGGCATTCGCATTCACTTGCAGCGACGCAGTGACGTTGACGTCAGCCGGGGCAGGCGCGACCTGCGGGTTGACGTAGCTGAGGCTCACGGGCGTGGTGGCGAGACCAGCCAGCGGCGAACTAGCCACGAAATTCGCGACCGGCGAGCTGTTGAGCTGCAGCACTACATTCCACCCGGCAGGGGCGGTGTCCAGGCCAAAGTTCTGGACGCCGAAGGTAACACTGGAGGTGCCGCCCATCTGGTCAGCACCCGTCACGGGCGGCACGTTCACGATCTGTAAGTCCACATTGCGGGAGATAGTGATGGGGATGGTGGTTTTATTGTCGGCAGCCAGGGCGGTAGCCTCAAAGGGATCCGCGCTCACTCCGCAGGTAAGCGAATTAGTCCCGCCAAAATTCACGGGAATAACGAACGAGAAAGTCAGCCCGGTCGCAGTCCCGCCTGCCGGGATGGGCGCGAGCGGGACCGGCGTAAAGCTCTGCGTGCCGGCGGCGGTGCTGGTCAAGATGCAAGCCAGTGAATCGGTCAATGCCGAAGGGCGATTGCCGGCATTCTGCACATTCATGGTGACGGCAAGCGTCTGGCCGGAGAGGAAAGGCGCAGTGCTGGTGATGGCCAGTCCCGTGGTGCGCAGATCTACGGTCGCGGCGAGTACGGTCAGTGATCCCGTGAGGCTGTCATTTGCGGTGTTGGTGTCACCCGGACTTGCGGGCGCAATGGCGATCAAAGTGACTGGCGTCCCGGAGATATTCGGCGCAGTGAAAGTAAGCGGTACCGTAACCGTGGCGCCCGGCGCGATGGGGGGAATGGAGCCGCCGGCGATCAAATTGCTGCCAAAGAACAGCTTGAGGTTTCCGGCAGTCCCGAATGACGTACGCGAGCCTACATTCTTCACCTGCACGTCCACCTGGGTAGGCTGAGTGGCGATGATAGGAGAGGCAGCGTTGAAGCCGTTGACTTGAAGGTCGACGACGCCTACAACTATGTCCAGCAAGGCAGCGTTGGTGCCATCGCAATTCTGCTCCGGGACGACGCAGCCCGGGTTTACCACGGCAAAGATGCGAGCGCCGACGCCGGGGGCCAGATCGGGAACGTTCAACTCACCAACCACGGTCACGCTTCCGCCCACCGGAATGGGGCCGGGAAGATCACGGAGGTCCGTTGCAATCTCATTCCCATTAGTGTCGCGAGCCACGAAGCGTACCTTAACCGAGGTCAGCAGGTCGGCCGCACCTACATTCTCGATCACGGCTGCAAACCCGTTGGCCCCGGGAGCCACGCCGATCACACTGCCCTCCCGCCCAGCCGCCGGGCCCGCAGAGGGCAAGGCCGAGGGCGTGAGCGATGAAATGTGGAGGTCAGGCAAGGAAATATCACGCTGGATCGGCCCGGGAGGCGTGCCCTGCACCGTGCCGTTGTCCCCCTGGAATTCCGTGATATACCAATTTTTCCCGGGGATGCGCTTCATGCGCACCGTGAGCTGTTCTTGCTGCTTGAACACGACGCGTTGGCAGACGGCTCCGGCCGTCAGGTTAGCGCAGGTCTGATCGTCCTTGAAGGTATAGGCCTGTTCCCAATCGGCTCTGACCGTGGCTTCATTGCAGCCGACGGCCGCCTGCGAAAGCCGCAGGTTGATGTTCATGGACGCGAGGGAGAGGAAGGTGCGGCGGATGCTCTCTTGCAATTCCGTCAAGCCGGAATAGCTTTCGTCAAAGAAGCCCAGGAAATTGTTGAGCTGGAGTTGCTGATAGGAATCTGACAGGCTGCGCAAACGCAGCCCGGGCGGGTCGTACTGCGGCGGCAGCACCCGTACGCGGACGTCCATGGCAGTGGCTTTGTTGTTAGTGTCAGTGACGGTGACGCGCGCAATGTAATCCTGCGGATTCAACTGGCAGGTAGGAAATTTAAAGTCAGAAGATGCTGAGGTGAAGCCGGCCAGGGGGCGGCAACGCGTGTCGGCGGGCGGAAGGGGTACGCCAATCTGCTGCGGTTTGTAGCTGGGATCGCACAGCACCCAGTTGAAGTTCGAGATGGAGCCGCCGGGAGTCGGCGTGGAACGGGCGGCGTCGAATGAAGCCATCGAGCCTAGGTCATAGGAGCGCTCGTCGGCGTCAACCCGCGGGAGCGGAACGGCCTTTTGCTTGGCCGCTTCTATCTTTAGATTCTCCATCCAGGTGGCTACCGTCCGGAGAAGACGCGCATTCACCGCTTTGGCGACGGCGCCCAGGGTGTCCTGGATCCCGGTGAAGCGCCGCATCAAAGGACTGTTCACGCCGTCAAAAATCTCTTTGGCCAGCTTCAGCTTCTCGTCTTCGGAGGGCGCGGGATTCGCGGCCGCGATCCGCTTTTGCGCGTCGGCAAAGGCAGCTTCTATTTGCTTGGCCGCATTGGCGGCATCCAGGTTGATGCTTTCGCCGGCAGCCGCCATTCCGGCGATCATGGGCGCGACATCATTTTGAATGTCTTTGTCGATGGGCGCCGTATCCAGGGGAGGCTGGAGCTTGAGGTTGTCATTCTGGATGGCTTGTTGCGTGTCCGCCGCCGACTGCTGCACTCCAATCCCTAGCGCATTCACACCGGTGATGGCAGATTGCCGCTCCTGCTCCAAGATCTCAAGATAAGTCTTCTTCAGGACTTCGAGCTCGGTGCCGCCTTGTCCCTTCGTGGGGGGCGACATGATGGTGAAGACCGCTGCGCTGGTCTGGCCATTGGCTTTGCTGAAGGTCAAGGTGCGGGTGCCGGGCGTAGCGTTCGCATCAACGACCACTTTCACATTGGCGTTGGAGTCGGTGGGCGTACCTTCAAGCGCCACGCTGATTCCCGACCCACTGATGCTCACGCCGTTAATGCCGGCCATTTTGCTTCCGCTGGCGGCGGTGATCACTTCCGTGCCGAGGAGGACTGAGGCCGGCGAGAGCGAGCTAATGATGGCGGGCTCGGTGTCCTGGATGAGTTGCTGGATCTGTTGTTGCGTAGCAGGTTTGGGCGCAGTTGGCGGCAGACCGGTGTTCACCGTAGTCGTGCTGCCCGCGGGGCAAGGCACTGTGCCCGCAATGTTCGCATCGGAGTTGGAAACCTGAACGATGCCGGTGATGCAGATAAAGCTAGTGACGCCGGGCAGCGAAGAATCCGTGCCAAAGTCCGTGCCGATAACGCCGGCGACGGCCGTCGGCGTACGGAGTTCGAAGCGTCCGCCATCGCGCGTGACGGAGGCTACTTCCGCGCGGACGCGGCCATAGCCCAGTTGCAACGCGGTCTGCTGGGTGCGTGCATCATGCTTGATGATGCGCAGTTCCGCCTGCGAACCGAGAGAGAGGATGGATTGGTCGTTCAGCGTGATGCGGGCGCGGCCGCCTTTTTCCGTCTGCAGAAGATCGTTGAAGACTACGGTATCGCCTTTTTTGGCTTCCAGGATGGCGCGGTTTTTACCGGCGCCGCGGGTGATCTTGGCGGTGGGCAGAAGGGCGGTGATGCTGCCGGCGCGCTGACCCGCCGGTGGCGGCGTAGCCTGGGCTGCCGCGACCTCCGGCTTCACCAGAGAAAACGCCAACACGATTGCCACGCTCACAAATTGCAAGCAACGTTTCGTCATCCATCGCCTCTATCTAAAGATCGCTGTGTGTCTATGCAAGTCTTGGTTGTAGCTGAAGCTAAACGGCCGCGGACGGCCCAACACCTTGACCCGGTCACTTTTCCGCCGTTCGAAAGACATGCCCTTACCGGATCACTTTGACTTCGCCACCCAAACTCCGTCCCATTCGCCGAGCGAAGCCTGCGTCGCCAATTTCTCGTGACAACGCTTCAGGAATTCGTTCGCGGGACCATCTTCGGGATAGCGCTGCAACAATGCTTCGAATTTCTGTACCGCCGCCGGCCAATTACCGCGCCGATAGTCGGCCAGCGCCGCATTCCATTGCGAGAGCAGGTCAGTAAACTTATCCGACTCACTGCCGAATGCGAGTAGCTGATAAATGTTCACGGGCTTGAGCTTGCCCTTCACGCGGATCCTGTCCAGATCACGGAAGACGTAATGATCTTTCGCTTCGAGATACGTGCTCTCGCCCACGATGGTGCGGATGCCGTAATCCTTGGTCTGACCTTCGAGACGCGACGCCAGGTTCACGTGATCGCCCATGACCGTCCAGGCAAGACGCTTGTCCGAACCCATGTTGCCTACATTCACGGGGCCGGTGTTGAGGCCGATGCCGATCGAAAGCTGGCGCTTGCTCTTATCGCCCGCCAGGAACATCGCCTCCCACTTCATGTTGAGTTCGTCGAGCCGCGCACTCATATCCAGGGCGCAGGCGCAGGCGCGGATAGCGTGGTCTGCCTGCGGGAAGGGTGAACCCCAGAAGCCCATGATGGCGTCGCCAATGTATTTATCCAGCGTACCCCAGCGCTTGAACAGGACTTCCGTCATCTCGCCGAGATACTCGTTGAGCAAGTGAACGAGCTCATCGGGAGTCAGGCCCTCCGAGATAGTGGTGAAGGAGCGGATGTCACTGAACATGATGGTCAGCTCCTTCATCTCGCCGCCCGGGCGGAAATATTTCTTGGGGTCCTTCTCGATGAGGTTGATGACGCCCGGCGAAACGTACGAAGAGAAGCTCTTGCGGATCTTCCGCTTCTCGCGTTCTTCAAAGATCATGCGGAAGCTGGTGATGGACGCATAGTTCGCGATGATGGTGCCGGCAGGGATCACGAAGGTGAGCCACATGCCAAACTTGGCGAAGGCAAAGTACACCACGAAGCTGAAAGCAGCCACGCCCGCAATCGCGACCAGGGTTGAATAGAGCGGCTTCAAGCGGCCGAAGAAGTATCCGAGCCCAAGGCCGGTGACCACCAGGAAAATGATGTCGAACATCTCCTCGTTGCCGCTGCGCTTTAAAAACCCGCGTCCCGTCTCGTTCGCATGGAGCAGGTTGTCGAGGATGTTCGCGTGGATCTCCACACCCATATAGCTGGCTTGCTCAACCTTTGGCTTGCCGGTTTGCGGGTCGAGAATGACTTTGTTGTTCTCGTCTTTCACGGCGTAATCCGGAAAAGGAGTGTTGCGCAGATCGCCAATGCCCTTGGCCGTGGCGCCGACGAAGACGATCTTGTCTTTGAACGTATCAGCCGGGACGGTGCCGTCGATCACGTCCGCCATCGAGTAGTGCCGGTAACTGAGATATGGTCCGGTGAAGTTGATGAGCACCGTACCGTTGGGACGAGTCTTGATGCTGTACGGACCAGCCTCAATGCGTTCCAGTCCATTCGCAGCGAAGTAGGCCTTGGTGCTCTGGTCCTTGATGTCTTCGTAAACGCGTAACGATTGCAAAGCCAGCGACGGGAAAAAATCGGCGCGTTCCGGATTCTCATCCTGATAAAGCATCATGAGCAATCCGTTACGCATGGTGCCGTCCGCGTCGGGATTGTTGTCGAAGAATCCGTAGTCGCGCGAAGACTCCGCCAGCAAGCGGATGTTGGATTCCACGCCGGCGCCGATCAATCCACCCGCGCACTGCCACGAAGCAAACAGCAGATTGTCTTGGGCCGTACGCTTCTTACATGGTTCAAAGTCTTTGGGGTCACCCACCACCAGCTTCTGCGGGAAGGGCTTTCCGGAAAGCACGTAGAAGTAATCTTCGATGGCTTTTTTGTCCATCGCCTTCGCGCGTTCCTTGTCCAGGAACAAGTGGCCAAGAATGACGTTATTGGCCTTCTTCAATGACTCCGCCAGCTTCACGTCATTGTCGCTCGTAAGCTGGATGGCGCGAATGCGCTCGATGACGTTTTGCGGCGCCGCTCCGGCCAGTTCCGTCTCCAGCCGCTTCATGGCTTCGACGGCGGAATTCTTTTCGGGAGTCGGGAACGCCACGTCGAATGCCACTACCTTGGCGCCTCCGCCCGCGAGCTTCTCCACCAATGCACCGTAGGCATCACGCGGGATCGGCCACGCGCCCACCTTCTGCAGGGTCTTTTCATCGATGCCGACGATGACGATGCGTTCGTCAGCGGGACGCGCGCCGCGCGCCTTGAACCGCGCGTCCAGCGAACGCAATTCAATGTTGTGGAGGAAGCTGAAGGCCGGCATGGTATTGCCGCCGATCTCGGTGAAGGCATACACCACTACGCCCAGCAACGTGACCAGGACGGCGAGAGCCAGATCGATCTTCTTGGTCGGGACCCGCTCCAGCAGCTCAGCAATGGTTCTTTTGAATTGTTTCTTCTTACTCATAGTCACTGGCCCTTGCGCCCGAAGCGGTACAGCAATGCCCCGGCCCAGACGCGCTCGTCATAGTTCGGCGAGGTGAAATAGAAATTGTTATTGCGCTCAAAGCTGAAGGTGAAGACCATGTTTTCGTCGTTGCGGATCTTGTAGCTAATGGCCCCGCGATACGAAGGCCGGCTGAACCCGGTAGCCTCCCGCGGATAAGTCCCGAGCGGCAGGTTGGTCAGCGGGTCCCGCACCTCGGTCAACGAGTTCAACGTGGCCGTCGAGGCGCGGAAGGCGCCTTCCAGGATGAACCAGCGCGGCGCCTGGATATAAAGGTTCGCCGAGCCCAAGCGGTTCGAATCACGCACTAGCAATGGGTCGCCGATCTGGTTGCAAGGTTGGTCCGGCGGCAGCGTCACTCCGGTAGGCGCAATGGGCAGACCGCAGCTTCCGGGCCGATGCGATTGCCGTTCCAGCTCCCAACGGAACGACGGATTGATCTCCCAATTGGCCATGTCATAGATCCCGCGTAAGCCGACAAAGACGCGGTCAGTGTTGGAAGTTTGGCGCGCATCGCGCTGGTCACGCGCCTGGCGGCGTTCGTAGCCGATGCTGAAATACGTTTGCTTGATGGGAACCGTGAATTCGGCGTAGGGCGTGCGCACGAAACGGATCGCGGAGCGATCGGTAGTGCTTACATCGCGATGGCGATAACCGAACTCAAAGACGCCGCGCCGGTAAAAGGGCAAATCGTGGAAGACGAATCGCGCCTCCGGCCCCCACAGGGTCTGCTGATAGGCCTTCTGCTGCTTGAGGTCGTCATTCGAGCGGCGAACGGCGCCGTCCACGGTGAGCCATTCGGTAAGTTCGTAAGAGGTGCGTACGACCCAATCCTGCAAATCGGATATCTGGCGCGCATTGATGGACGCAAAGTTCGGCTGATAGCGGACGTACGAACCGCGGACGGAGACTTTCTTGTAGCGATAGCTGCTTTCAAGGCGTCCGCCCCAATCGCCCTGAATGCGATTGAGTTGGGTCTGGGGCGAGCGGGTATCGCAGGGCGCGGCGCAGGTTATTGCCGCACGCCGATCAAAATCAGTGAATGAGTAGGCAAACTCTGCGTCCATGCGGAAGCCTTTGCGGCTGAGCAAGCGCGCATCGAAGCTGGCCACTTCATTGCTGGCGGGCTGTGGAGAATCTCCGGCGACCAGGATGGCGCCGGTGTCGGGATTGAACTGGCTGAGCGAATCGATCTGATCGCGGCTGGAAGAAAAATTCAGCCCGAAGCTGGAGTCCTGATTGAAGACTTTGCGTTCCAGCCGTCCGCCACTGACCACCGACATATAAGGCCGGCCCAGCAGGTCTTTGTAGAGCGAGCCGTAACGATCAATGAACACGCCACCCGCGCCGGAGACCTTCCATTTCTCGCCGATCTTACTGGTGAAGTTCACGCCTTTTATGTTCTGGTTAAAGCTCAGGCGGGAGAAGTTTACGAGCGCATCGCCAAAGATGTATTCGTCGCGCGGCCCGAAGATGCGGACGTAAGCCTTTTGCAAGCTGTTGTGCTCGGGGTCAACGCTGTTGTCTTCCGTGCCGCGATACATAGACAGGAACTGGAAGCGGCGCGTGCCCATGAAACGGCGGTCAACGAAGTAATTGAATTCGGCAATGTTGTTTTCGCGGCCCACGATGCAGCCGGGGATCGGAGTGCCCGCCGTGGTGGCGGTGGCCCCGGTCACGCATTGCTTGTTGATCTCATTCTGGCTGACGCGAAACGAACGCGTCTGATCGCCGCCGACTTCCGTCCAACGGGTAGTCAAGCGGATCTCACCAAGTTGCTGGTCTTCGTTCGAGGCGCCGCGGTTCCCAATGTCGAACTTCGCCGCCTGGGGAGCATTCTGCTCGGCCTCGGTAGGCTTTTTCGGTTCCTCTAGAGGGCTGATGGGTGCCTGATTGGGATTCTGCGGAGCCGATGCCGGGGAGGCAGTGCCACTGGTTGACGCGCTCTGGGCCACGGCTAGCGACGCGAGCAGCAGCACGGTCAATACATTCTTCAAGGCACGCATGGGACACCCTTGCCGGAGACTTTTCTGGTGCAAATGGCCTGCTTGAATCCCTGTGACTGGCTGGTCCTGGGGGAGAACGGCCACCGGAATCAGGAAGGCGGAGCCGCCCGTATTCCGGCAGGAAATGATTACAACCAGCTTTTCTATTTTTTGGTGGGCTTAACTTTATCTGAAAAGCTATGCAAGTCAAACATTTATTAGGGGGTAAGTGCCGCAGGAAACACCTGAGAAATCCCTCGTATTCAGACTAAGTGGTAAGGCCCGTCAGGGGCGCTGGAAAGGTCTGCCCCAACTCTCGGCAAAGACGGTCCGCTTCATAGCGAAGCGCCCGCCAAAAGGCTTGTCCGGACCCTGGCGATGACCGATGCAGAGCAGCGCCACTACCCTGGCGGAGTCAGGTATCTCTAACAATTGCTTGACCTTATCTTCCCAGAAGCCTTCCAGCGGTGCGGTGTCATATCCCAGAACTTCTGCCATCAGCATCATCTGGGTAAAAGCAATCATCACCTGGCGATTCAGCCAGACCGCCATCTCTAAGGATTCCAAAAACCGGGGAAAGTTCCTGCGAACCGCCTCGTGGTTGGCCTCGGTCCCGAAGCCGTGCTCGGCGGCGAGACGCAGCATTTCCTCCAGGTCGTCATCTTTCAACGCGCCGGCGTCACCGCAGGCCACGATCACAACCGGGGCCTCGGCAACGCGTTTTTGATTCATGGCGGCAACCGCCAGCTTCCGGCGCTGCTCCGCATCACGCACTACAACGAATCGCCACGGCTGCGTGTTGTAGCCGCTGGGCGCGTGCAAACCCGCCTCAATGATGTGCTGCAGGTCTTCGTCGCGGACGGGTTCGTTGCTGAAGTTCGGAGTTGTGCGTCGCTCGGCAATGACTTGGCTTAGCCGCTTCTCGTTGGTTGAATTCGTTGGCTCCGCCACCGGCGCTCCTCCTGACAATAGATCTTCAATAAAGCTTACAAGGTCTGGCGCTGCATGGCTTGGTATACTCGCGGCCTTCATGATTCTGGAGGTTTTCATGCGTTTCTCCCGCTTGCTGGTCGTAGTCATGCTCCTGGTCGGCGCTGCATTTGCCCAGTCTTCACCCTTTCTTCCCGAAGATACCTATAACAAGCTGGTGAATGAGATCTCCGGAGACAACGCCTACGACCACCTGCGCATGCTCACACAATTTCACTCACCCGGCGGCGTAGACCGCGACTTCAAGCGCGCCGCCGCATGGATCGAAGGCAAAGCACTAGAGGCGGGGTTGAAGGACGTTAAATTCATTTCCCTGCCCAGCAAACGGGTGCCGTGGTCGCCGATCTCCGCCGAAGCCTGGCTGATCGAGACCTCCACCGACAAAGACGGGAAGGTAACGAAGCGCGAGATCAAACTCGGCAGTTTCAAGGAAGTCTCCACCACGCTGGCTGACAATTCCCGGCCGACGAACGTCGAGGCGGCACTGGTTGACGTGGGCGAAGGCATTTCCGAACACGATTACGACGGCAAAGATGTAAAAGGCAAGATCGTGCTGGCGAGCGGCAGTCCGTCGCGCGTTGAAGAAGAGGCGGTCTGGAAGCGGGGAGCGCTGGGCATCCTGTCGCATACCAGCTCGCGGTTAAATCCAATGGACTTTCCCGATCAGGTGGCATGGACCCGCATCAATGACAAAGCCAAAGAGGGGAAAGAACCGACTTTCGCGTTCGTAGTATCGCCGCGCAAAGGGTGGGAGATCCGCAAAAAGCTGGAACCGGCCGCGCCCACGGCGACCGCGCCGAAGCCAACCATTAGCATGCGGGTAAAGATTGAGAGCGAGATCCTTGCGGAATCTACCCAGGGCATTGTGGAAGGCTGGATACGCGGCTCCAAAAATCACGATCAGCAAGTCGTACTAACGGCGCACATCCAGGAAGAACGCTTCAGCGCCAACGACGACCGCTCGGGCTGCGCCAATCTGCTGGAGATCGCCCGGGCATTGAACCGCATGATCGCAGAAGGCAAGTTGCCGCAGCCGGAGCGCGACATCCGCTTCTGGTGGGTAAATGAGATTGACGGGCCGTACACCTACTTTGCCCTGAATCCCGACGAAGCTAAGAAGACGTTCGTCAACATCAATCAAGACATGGTGGGAACGAACCAGACCATCGGCAAGGCCAGCCGCGTACAGCATGT
>DATLCI010000017.1:0-16534 GCA_035526435.1 Terriglobales bacterium | reverse complement strand
TGAGTGGCGAGTCGAGGGACCATGCCTTGGCCGTTGCTCCTGGTCACGCCTTGGGAAGAGAGGCCGCGAGCATAGCAAGAAACGCTTCTTCAAGAAACCAGGAACGAGAAACGAGAAACGATTTCGAGTTCTTCCTGCCCTTCGCCGAGGGAAACTTCCCGACTCCATCCGGAAAAGCCGAACTCTACAGCGCTGCCCTGAAGGCGCAAGGACTCGATCCCGTCGCGAGCTTCATTCCCGGGCAGGAATCGCGCCACAACCGCCACCGCGCTGCGGATTTTCCGCTGGAGCTGCTGGCGCGCAAAGCCGACAACCACCTCAACACCACGTTTTGCAATCTTCCCGGCCACCAGAAGATGGAAGAGTCGCATGTGCTTGAACTGAGCCCTGCGGACGCCGTCCTGCGCCGCATCCAGGATGGCGACACCGTCCGCGTCTTCAACTCTCGCGGAGAAGTCCGCCTCACTGCCCGCGTGGATGGCGCAGTGCGCGCCGGGGTCGTCGCCGCCAAGCTGAACTGGTCACGCCTGGCTCCCGACCAGAAGAGCATCAACGTACTGACCTCCGAAACGCTGACCGAGATCGGCGCCGGCCCCACGTTCTATTCCTGCCTGGTGCAGGTCGAGCGGGCATAACCAAAGCAAATGCCTCCCGGCTGACACCGGGAGGCAATGAACCGCAGCGGTTGGGGACTAAGCCGAGGAAGGACCCGTAGTCGGCGCTGCAAAAGCGCGCTCTGGGCAGCCCGTCGGAAAAGCGATTTTACTCTTCACCGCGTCCCAGAACGAAGCCGTGCGTGCAAGGAGTGGTTCCGCACTGGGAACCGCTAGCGTCCCGATAGGAACCAACCACAGTCCCGTTCGAACTGATCCCGAATGCCTGAGCGGCCAACGCTCCAGCAGGATCAATCACACGGTAGACCCCACCTTTTCCGCGCAAATAGGCATGCGGTACCGTGCCACTATTGGTCCAGGCGACACCGACAATCTCGCCCCGGGCATTGATATCCCACGCTTCCGTGGCATAGGCTCCAGGGAAAGTCAGGGTCTCCTGATTACCGGCGCTATCCATGAGATACCCAGTGCCTGTCATAAAATCCAACCCCACGACATCGCCCGCACTCGTGATGCCATTGTTCATGGTGAATCCGTCCGGCACGGTGGTAAATGCCCCGTTCTTGAAGGTAAATCCGTGCATGCTCTCCATCGTATTTCTGCCGTGGATACAGCCTACGATGTCTCCATTGGCATTGATCGCCCGTGGGATGATGTGCTGGGGATCGGCGGGATTGTCAAAGGCGGTGCTGGGCGCGTCAAAAAACGTGAAGGTGCCCTCATACCAGGCAAACCCTCGTTGGCGAACGATGGCATTCTCCAAACTAAAGTAGTTACCGAGCACAACCCCTTGAGGCGAGATGTAACGCGCCTGAGTACCGATCGCCGGCCTGTCCGGCGAGGCGGGAACGTGGATGGTAGTGTAAACGCCGCCTTGCAGCAGAAAGCCGCGGAAGCGGGAGGCGTTACAGGGAAGTTGCTGGCAATACCACCCCACTACCGACCCGTCAGGGTTGACTCCCGAAGCTATAGTGACCACAGCGCCGGGTACATCTAGTTTCGTATACGTCTCCGGCGTTCCTGCCCGAGATTCACTAACCCCTGTGAGGGCGGCCACCATGACCGCGAGTACCATCGCTAAACACCTTGCATTGCAAACATTGGATTTCATTTTTTCATTCTCCCTGCTGGATTGGGCTTAGGCTTCGGGAGCAAAATGCCCCGAACGAAGGCCCACCCTATGGCTTGCCAAGGCACTCAATCAATGCGCAGCGGGTGAGTTGTTTATTAGTACTTAAGTCATTCAAACTATTGAGGTTTTCTGCCCAGATACGTGCTGACGAATTGCGATATAATTCCGGCGTAACAAGCTCGCGACGGTGGACGGAAGGTTTTCTTGCTGCGTTTCGGCGTTTTCGAGTTGGATCCCGATTGCGGAGAACTCCGCAAGTCTGGTCACAAGGTTCCGCTTCGTCCGCAGGCGATGAAGATCCTGACACTACTGGCCAGCCGCTCCGGTCAGCTGGTGACTCGGGAAGAATTAAAAGAAGAAGTCTGGGGAGGAGACACCTTCGTTGACTTCGAACACGGATTGAATCTTTGCGTCCGTGAGATCCGCGCCGCGTTGGAGGACAACGCAAACACTCCTCGTTACATAGAGACCCTGCCTCGCCGAGGTTATCGATTCATCGTTCAGGTCCAGAGTACGAATGGTGCGGAGCATCCGGGGCCAGAGCGCAGTTCGGCAAGACCATTCAGGTCGGGGATAGTCCGCTATATCTATCCGGTGCTTATCTTGGTAGGTTTGGGCATCTTCCTTGGTGTTTATGAAACTTCGCCGTGGTGGGGCGGGCAAAAGTCGGTCCGCACCATCGCCGTTCTGCCCCTGCAAAACCTTTCCGGAGAGGCTGAAGAGTATTTCGCTGATGGCATGACGGAAGCCCTCACCACTGACTTGGCCAGGATGAACAGCCTTCAAGTCATTTCCCGCACATCGTCAATGCAATACAAGGGGGCAAAAAAAACGTTGCCCGAGATAGCCCGAGAACTGAAGGCGGACGTGGTAGTGGAAGGCTCAGTGCAGAGAGCGGGGGATCGGGTGAAAATCACCGCCCAATTGATCAGAGCCACGGACGACAAGCACGTATGGGCGGAAACCTATGAACGCGACCTGCGGGACATTCTTTCACTGCAGAATGAGATCTCCTCGGATATCGCCAGGCAGATACAGGAACGGCTGGGAGGACCAATGCCCCTGGCCATTGAGCGATCCCGGTCGCGGTTGCGCAATCTCGAGGCGTACGAAACTTATCTCAAGGCAAATTATTATCTTGGCCGTTTCGAATTAGCAAAAAGTATTGATCATTACAACCAAGCCATCAAACTGGATCCCGACGCCGCGCCACCCTATGCGCACATGGCACGGGCATACTTCTTCCTGGCCTTTTTTGGGGCGATGCCTCCATCCGAAGGCTTTGGTAAGGTAAAGCAACTGGCGACTCTGGCCGTGGAGAGGGACAGTCGCCTCCCGGAAGCCCACGGTGCCCTGGCGTTGGCGAAATTGCACTCGGACTGGGACTTTTCGGGCGCAGAAAAAGAATTTAAGCGGGCGCTAGAGTTGAATCCTCACGACGCCGACATTCGGCATGATTACGCCCATTATCTGATGGCCATGGGCCGGGTCAAAGAATCCAATCTGGAAAGCGAGCGGGCGGTTGAACTGGATCCGGTGGGAGACGGTTTAAATTCATGTTTATGCTGGCACAGCTTTGCCGCGCGCGATTACGACCGGTCGACCTGGCTCGCACAGAAATTTCTAAAGTCTAACCCCAACGATCCGTGGGAACGCACCGTCCTGGGTTTGACCTACGAGCAGATGAAGATGCCGGAGAAGGCGGTCGAGGAGTTTAAAAAAGCCGTAGAGGCTACGCAGGGGGACCCGTTTTTCCTTGCGGCTCTCGGACATGGTTATGCCGCGGTGGGCGACCACCGGAAGGCAAGGGACATACTTGCATCCCTCAATGCCACCGCCCGAAAATCTTATATCTCGCCTTTCGATCTCGCCCTGATTCACACTGCCCTCGGGGAGAAAGACAAAGCTTTCGACCTGCTCGATAAGGCCGTGGCCGAGCGCTCTACGTTCATCGCTTATAGCAAGTGGGAGCCTCGACTGGATCCGTTGCGTTCCGATCCCAGATTTGTGCAGATGCTCCAGCGAATTGGCCTACCCAAATAACACTGTTCGAGCTTTCGCCAACATACTTTTCGCAAACGCTTCTCTAGAGCGGTCGCGGCGCAACATTCTATTCTTGCCTGGTTGAAGTGGAGCCGGTCACAACTTAAGCGCCGTCCGCTTTCTGAAGCATCACCTCAATCGTCTTCGCGATCCGCTTCTGCTGTGATTCCGGGTTGCAGTAATAAAAGATCCCCAGCAGCTCTCGTCGGCGCGCTGCCGGACTCATCCGCTGCCAGCCCGCGTACGCCCCGGGTGTCTGGTCCATCAGGCGGCGGATCACCGGCGGTAACTCACGTTCCGCTTCCATGGTAGAGAGCAGGCGTTCGGCCATCTGCTCGGCCCGTCGCGTGCGAGTCGCCGCTTGCTTCGCTGCGCCCACCCATTTCGCGATGTAGCTCCGCGCGGAATCGCTCAACTCGCTGCGGTACCACTTTTCGAGTCGCTTATCTTCCTTCAGTGCCTCCCGTAACTCTTCGGGCTCTTTTACTTTGCGCACTTCCAGGTCAGGCTCGACGCGAAACTTGGCAGTGCTTCCCGCCACCACCTTGCCGCCTTTCTGCATCTTGCGGTTGATCAAAACAAAGTGTAGCCCGCGCTTGGTAGGAAAGGCCGCGCTGCGAAACTCAAAGCCGTTCACCTCGCCGCGGATGCGTATCTGCGCGCGTGTTCCCCAAACCTCATTCACATCAAATGGAAGATAGATGACGGTCCAGCCCAGATTGCCAGCGCGCTCCAGCGTTGCCCGAAACGCCTGGGGCGTGGGCGTGATCACCTTCTTTGCGCGCGCCGGCTTCGGCTTCTTATTCGCGGCCTTCTTTTTCTGCTTGGCCATGCGCCTCGCATTTTACGGCAAACATCCTGGCCCCACTGGGTTCGCAGACAAAGACGCTGCTCCGGCGGCGCCATTCAACTAAATCCTTCTCGCCAGGCTTGGTTGGCTGAATACTAAGTGCCGAGTTGGCTGCTGCTGGCAATTGTCCCTTTTTTGCCACAGTCGGACTATCCAAATCAAGGATTCAGTTAGGCTAAGAGTTGGCTTTCCCGTATAATTTCTTTTTCCGTAGGACCAATAGAAACGCCGGCACCCAGGCTGGCCGAAATCGAGACCAGGACTCTTCGTGCATTCATTGTTGGATACGAGAATCAGGCGCTTGGCGCTCATTTGTCTATGGGCGTTTGCCCTGTTTTTCACCATTGTTCCGCAAGTCGCCCAGGCCCAGCAGCCCCTCATAGAGAAGATCATGCCCCACGGCAACCGGCGCATCCCCGCCGAGACCGTCCGCGCGCGTATCTTCAGCCGCGAAGGCGACGTCTATGACGAAGCCGCCCTCCAGCGCGACTTCAGCTCCCTCTGGAACACCGGCTACTACGAGGACATCCGCTTCGAGCGCGAGGAAAGTCCCAAGGGTTACATCATCCACATCTACCTGAAGGAACGGCCCACCGTCCGCAGCATCGAATACCGCGGTCTCAGCTCTGTCACCAATAGTGACGTGCTGGAAAAATACAAAGATCGCAAGGTCGGCCTGAGCGTCGAGAGTCAATACGACCCTACCAAGATTAAAAAGGCCGAGGTGGTGTTAAAAGACCTCCTCGCCTCCCACGGGCGGCAGTTCTCCACCATCCGCTCGGAGGTTCGTCCCATTCCGCCCGCCGCCGTCGCCATCACCTTCGTGGTCAAGGAAGGGCCCAAGGTCAAGGTGGGAAAGATCAAATTCGAGGGCAACAAGAAGCTGAGCAGCCGCCGTCTCCGCTCAGCCATGAAGAACACCAAGCCCATCGGCATCCCTCGTTCCATCGTTCTGGAAAATCTTTTCTCCCGCACTTTCGATTCCACCAAACTGCAGGAAGACGCCGAACGCGTCCGCTTTGAGTATCAGAAGGCCGGTTACTTCAAAGTCATCGTCGCCGATCCCAAGACCAACCTGCATGACGTAGGCCGCAACTTCATCAACCCGTTCTCTAAAGCGGGGAAGCGTGTGGACATCACCATTCCGGTGGACGAAGGCGAGCGCTTCAACCTGGGCAAGATCACCTTCAAGGGCAACAAGCAGGTCACCAACAATGTAGTCCTGCGCAAGCAATTTCCTATGAAGGACGGGGAGATCTTCAACACCGATAGCGTGCGCAAGGGCCTGGAAAACCTGCGCAAAGCCTACGGCCAACTTGGCTACATCAACTTCACTCCTGTGCCGGATACCGTCATTCACGATGACACCAAGACCATCGACCTCGAGATCGATCTCGACGAAGGCAAGCAATATTCCATCCGCAGGATCGAGTTTGTCGGCAACACCACCACTCGCGATAAAGTCATTCGCCGCGAATTGGCGCTGGAAGAAGGCAGCGTTTACAACAGCCAATACTGGGAATTGAGCCTGCTGCGCCTGAACCAGCTTCAGTACTTCGAGCCACTCAAGCCGGAGCAGGATTCTGAGACCAAGCGCAATGACAAGGACGCCACCGTCGACCTCACTTTAAAGGTGAAGGAAAAGGGCAAGAACAGCATTGGCCTTACCGGCGGCGTCAGCGGCCTCTCCGGTTCATTCATCGGACTGAACTACGAGACCAACAACTTCCTCGGCCTCGGCGAGACGCTGCGCATTGAAGCCAACGTCGGCAGCCGCGAACGCAACCTCGTCTTCGGTTTCAGCGAACCCTATCTCTTTGATCGCCCTCTGAACTTCGGCTTCACCATCTTCAATCGCCGTTACAGCTTCAACCAGATCAAGGAAGCGGAGATCGCCCAGCAGCAAGCCATCTCCCTGCCCCAGGAATTGCTCGACGCCTTCCAGAACTATCGTTCCAACAGCACGGGCTTCACCGTCAGCGCCAGTTATCCGTTGCGACGCTCCTTCAAGCGCGTTGGCCTCACCTATTCGTTCGACGTATCGTCGGTGCAGGTCTTTAGCTCCGCCTCGCGCCAACTCTTCCAGCAGTTGGCCTTCCGGAATTTCTCCGGCCCGAACTCTCTCGAGGGCGTGATCACCAGCAAGGTCTTCCCATCATTCTCCTTCAGCACTATCGACAATCCGCAGCGTCCGCACAGCGGACACAGCTTCTTCGCTGGCGGCGACATCTCCGGCATCGGCGGCAACGTGGCCGCCATACGCCCGGTCGTCGAGTGGAAACATTTCATTCCCATGCGCAACCTTCGCCCTGACGTGGAAGGGACGCACGCCCTCGGCTATCGGGTGCAAGGTTCATTCATCACCGGCTATCGCGGCCTCGTGGCCAATCCGAATGAGCGCTTCTATTCCGGTGGTGACCAGGATGTTCGCGGCTTTGACCAGCGCACCATCACGCCGTACGTTTTCCTCACCGACTTCGTCGCCTTCCCGCTATTGAATCCTGACGGCAGCGCGGTACCGGTGGATCCCACCAACCCGCGACGCGGTACCGCCTGTCAGGACGCAGCCGGTACCACCACCGGCTTCGGCTGTCGCACCATCAACATCCCCGTCAGCCGTATCACCTTGCCCGGCGGCGACACCAACATCGTCGGCAACGTGGAATATCGCATCCCCATCGTTGGCCCGGTAACCATCGCTGCCTTCGCCGACATTGGCATGAACTTCATCACGCGCGCCAATCAACTTCGTTTGAGTGATGTCCAGCTCAATGACCTGAACTCGACTCCTTTCGGCTGCCCGATCTTCAATCCCGCCACCTTCGCCTGCGACCCCAGCGGCACTCAGACTTTCGCCTTCAACAGGACCCTCAAGCCCGCACCGGGAACGAATTTTGTTCCGCGCATGTCCACCGGACTCGAGTTGCAGGTCATTCTGCCTATCGTCAATGCGCCGTTCCGTATCTATTACGCTTACAACCCGCTCTTGCTCGACACCACCATCCATACGCCGAACCTGATCACCCGGGGCATGTTCCCTACCGGCGCCGCCGGCGACTACACCTTCCTCCAGGCTCAACGCGCCTTTGCTCCCACGTATGTCCTGCGCGAGCCCCGCAAGACCTTCCGCTTCACCGTGGCCACCACCTTCTAATCTGCTTCAACCCCAAGACCCGTCCGCGAGGACGGGCCTTTCTTTGTGCTTCGGTTTGCTTTTCTTCGTGCCGGCTTCATCAGGTTCCACCTTGCTTTGCTTTTCTCCCTGTCTCCGTGCCTCCGTGGTGAATTTGCTCTTGCCCTGGGTCAAAGGGCTAAGCCAACGGGACGACTGGCTTTGCACCAATCCTGATGCAATCTTTCCGTTTCCGGAACTGCTATAATGCCTTTACTCGACTGCATTCAGTTCCAGGTAGATGCCGGACGGCATACCTCAACGGTATCCCGCTGAATTGACAGCCGAGGTTGTGGAAGAGGGCTGCACCATCGACCTTCGGCCAGGCCCCAGAATGGTCGCCGGAAGTCAGCGCGTCATCCTCCTCAAAATCTCAAAACTGAACTCTGCCCGCAGATTTCAAGGAGCTTACGAAGACCCATGTTGAACTCGACACGCAAGATATTTGCCCTGTTCATCCTTTGCCTCGCCATCACCGCCGTTGCGGCCGCGCAGGCGCCAGCCGGCACCACCGCCGTTCCTACCAAGGTCGGCGTCATTGATATCCAACGCGCCATCTTGGCCACGAATGAAGGCCGTCGCGACTTTGAAGCGCTCACTAAGAAATTCGAACCCAAGCAGGTCGAACTCAAGACCCTCAACGACGAAGTGGAGAACCTGAAGAAGGCCCTCACCGCCCAGGGCGATAAGCTGAATGAGGAAGAGCGCGGCAATCGTGGCCGCGTGATCCAGCAGAAAGAGAAGAACCTCCAGCGCCTGCTCGAAGACGCTCAGCAGGACTTCCAGACCCAGCAAGGCGAGCTCGCGCAGCGCATCGGGCAGAAGATGATCCAGGTCATCGAAAACTACGCCCGCGCCAACGGCATTGCCTTGGTGGTGGATGGTTCCAACCCGCAAAGCGGATTGATCTGGGCCTCGGAGCAGACCAACATCTCGCAGCAGATCGTGGATGCCTACAACACCCAGTCCGGTATCGCCGCACCGCCGGCTGCACCGCGTCCGGCCGCTACTACGCCGGCCAAGAAGGCTCCCGCCACTCCGCCTAAGCAGTAATCACATTACGAATTACCCAGGCCGCCCAGTTTTTGGCGGCCTTTTCTTTTGCTCCGCCTGATCTCCCCTCGCGTAATGCCGGCCACCATCCCGCCTTGAGCTGCGCTGTGGAACGGAATTAAAATTATGGTCGTCGCTGGAGTCCCATATGCCTCGTTCGGTTTCTCGATTCGTTTTTGTGCTCTGCTTGGGCGCCTGGGTTACCACCTTCAGCCTAGCTCAGACTGATGGCCGTCATGACGATCTGGTGCCTGAAAAACTGGGTAAGGTTGATTTCCCGATTTCTTGCTCGCCTAACGTGCGCGCGGATTTTAACCGCGCAGTGGCCCTCTTACATTCGTTTACTTACGAGGAAGCTGGTGCGGCCTTCCGCGCGGTGGCCAAGGCTGATTCCCATTGCGCCATGGCCCATTGGGGCCTGGCGGCGGCGTACATTCACCCGCTGTGGGAACCCTCACTCGAGCCCGGCAGCCTTGCGCAAGGACGCGCGGCCATTGCCGACGCCCAACGTCTAGGCGCAGCATCGGCCCAAGAGCAGCGTCTGATCGCCGCATTAGCTGCCTTCTATGCAGGCGACGTGCCGAACCGTGCGCGGGCACTCGCCTACGAAGCGGAAATGGCCAAAGCGGCTCAGGCTGATCCGCGCGACGCCGAAGTACAGATCTTCTATGCCCTCTCCGTGCTCGCGACCGTATCTCCTGCTGACGCCACTCATGCCCACCAGAAAAAAGCGGCGGCCATTCTCGAGCCCCTGCGTACCCGCTTCCCCGCACATCCCGGCATCATCCATTACCTTATCCATGCCTATGACAATCAGGAGCTGGCGCGTCAGGGACTGGCCGCCGCGCGGGAATATTCACGCATCGCTCCCTCCGCTCCCCATGCGCTGCACATGCCATCGCACACCTTTACCCGTTTAGGACTCTGGTCAGAGTCCATCGCCTCGAATCGAGCCGCGCGCCGGGCGGCTGAACAACATGGTGACACCGGTGAAGTGCTTCACAGCATGGATTACCTGATGTACGCCTACCTACAATCCGGACGCGCACCCGAAGCGAAGGCTCTGCTCAAGGAGCTAGCAAAGATGAAGCTTCCCGAATCTGCGTCGTTCAAGATTGGTTATGCCGCTTCGGCCATGCCCGTGCGTTACGCGCTGGAGCGTAAAAGCTGGGCTGAAGCTCTCGCGCTGGTGCCGCCATCATCCGCCCGCCCCGAAGTTGCGGCGCTCACTCATTGGGCCCGCGCTCTGGCCGCATCGCGCTCGGGTGACTTGAGCACTGCCGATAGTTCACTGGCTGAGCTTGTCCGCTGCCACCAGGAATTACTGGACGCAAAGAGTGTTTATTGGTCCGCGCAGGTCGGCTTCCAGGTGAAAGAAGCGCAGGCGTGGATCGCCTTTGCGCGGAAAGATACCGCCACCGCCCTGCGCCTAATGAGAGAGGCCGCCGATGAAGAAGACGCTCTCGACAAGTTACCCATCACTCCGGGCCCGGTCATACCCGCGCGCGAACAACTCGGCGATTTGTTGCTCGCGCTGGACCGCGCACCCGATGCATTGAAAGAATTCGAGAAGGCACTTCGCTTGGCCCCCGGACGTCGCAACTCGATCATCGGCGCGCGGCGGGCCTACAAGGCGCAGTCCAGTATCGCCGCACCTTCGCCTGCATCGCGTCCCGCCGCGACGACACCCAAAAGGCCCGCAGCCACCCCACCCAAGCAGTAACAAAACCGTCCATGCAAACCAAGCTGCCCACCAGCGTAAGCAAAAAGAAAGGCCGCCTACCGGGCGGCCTTTCTTGTCGATTCTTTTGTTCGTTGGTTCTTTTACTTTTGACTATCCACGTTCCACTTTCTACTTCTTCAGTATTTCCACTTCCACCCTCTGCCCCAGCTTCAGCGGAGTCTTCTCCTGCAATGCCACTTTCACCAGTAGCACCCGGGTATCGCTCGGGCGCCCCGGATCTTCCGGCTTCAGTCGCCGGGTCATCACCGAATCCGGGATCTCTTCCACCACTCCGCGCCACCGCTGGTCGTCATAGCCCTCGGCTTTAACGATCACTTCAGCGCCCAGCGCCACCCGGCCGGCATCGAATTCATCCACTTCGGCCTCGATGCGTATTTTTTTTAGGTCTGCGATTGTGACGATCGCCGCTTGCTCCTTCACCGATTCGCCCGGCTGCACATGGCGCTGCGTGACGACTCCACCGATCGGGGCCCGCAGCACGGTCTTGCCCAAGAGCGCTTCCAGCCGCCTGACGTCCGCTTCCGCAGTGTTGCGACGCGCCGTCGCCGCGTCCAGATCGCGTCGCGCGCGGTCCATCGCCTGCTTAGTGCCCACTTGTGATTCAAACAGGTTGTCAGCCCGGCGTGCTTCGGTCTCATACAGCTTGATGTCGGCGTCCGACTCCGTCACCCGCGCCTTGGCCTGCGCGATCGCCGCTCGCAAGTCTTCCGCTCGGATTTCAGCGATGAGGTCGCCCTGGCGCACCGTCGACTTCTCCTCCACCAGCAGTCGAACGATCGTGCCCGCCACATCCGACCCCACGATCACCTGTCCCCCGGGATACGTAGTCACCCGGCCCTCGGCGCTGATGCGGTGCCCGCCTTCTGCTTTAAGGCTGCGGGCCACCGTGGACGCCGAATTCATGGCATTCACCTGGCTGTACTTCGCCTGAAAGATCATCGCTCCGGTGAGCGTGACCCCGACGACTATGAGTGCTAGTTTGGTCGCTTTCATAAACGTTCCCTTCAATTTGCCTGTCACGCTACTGCAATATTCTTCCATCCCGGATCTGCAATACCCGGTCGGCGATGGTGCGCACCTTGGGATCGTGCGTCACGATCAACACGCCCCGGTTATTCTGCTTGGCCGCTTGCCGAAAGAGTTCGATCACCTGTCCGCCGATCTGCGTATCCAGGTTCGCCGTAGGTTCGTCCGCCAACAACAACGGCGGACCTCCCGCCAGGGCGCGGGCCAATGCGACCCGCTGTTTCTGCCCGCCGGAAAGGTCTCGCGGCAGAAAGTTCAGTCGGTCGGAGAGCCCCACGCTGTCGAGCACCCGTTGCGCCTCCTGCCGTGCTCCACTCCCCGCCTGGCCCTTGATCTTCAGCGCATACTGCACATTTTCCAGCGCGGTGAGCGATGGAAACAGGTTGTACTGCTGGAACACAAAGCCAATGGACTTCTTGCGGATGGCCGGCAGCCGCTCCGGCCGCTTGGGATCCACGGGCTCTCCATCAACCGTCAGCTTGCCGCTCGAAGGCGTAAGGATGCAGCCCACAATGGAGAGAAACGTCGTCTTCCCCGAACCCGACGGCCCTTCCAGCGCAACGATCTCGCCGGCTTGCACGTTGACCGAGACGCCGTTCAGCACGTGGACCTCTTCTCGGCCTTCGCGGAAGACCTTGGTCACATCCATAGTCTCCAGAACGTTTTGCATGCTCATCCTCGAAACACCAGCGCCGGATCGATCGACGCAACTTTCCGAAAAGAGATCATCGCCGCCAACAGACACATCGCCAACGCGCCCAAGAAGACCACGAACGCCAGTTCATTCGGGATGATGAGCTTCAGATCGAGCTTGGCCACCAACGGCGCCATGGCGTAAGCCATGGCCGCGCCCACCAGAAAGCCGGCAATCGCGGCGATGCTAGCCTGCTTGCCCAGAATGGCGTAAATATCCGCATTGCTGCCGCCGATCGCCTTCACCGTGCCGAACTCTTTGATGTGTTCCATGGTGGAGCTATAAAGTGTTTGCGCTACCACCACCACCCCCACCAGGCAACCGAGAAAAACCGTCATCGCCATGTTCAAGCCCAGACCAGTGTTCTTGATCCAGTAGGCGCGCGAGCGCTGCGCCCATTCGTCGCGCGTATAAACATCGTTATAAGGCAATCGGCGGCGGATCTCTTCCATTACCGCGGCGCGGTCCGCGCCCGGCGCCAGCTTCACCAGCACATACGTGGAACGGTTCTTTAATAGTTCATTCAAGCCTTGTGCTTTTTCGTAATCCAGGAAGATGAGTGGAGTAGTCGTAAAGCTGACCGCCTCGCGCGTCCGGCCAATGATCTTCATCCGGTGGCTGTTGATCTCGCGATACTCTCCTACCTCGAACGCGCCAAAGCGCTTGGTCGCCGCGTGGTCCATCATGATGTAGTTGCCACGGCGCAGGTCTTCAACGTCCCCGCCCTCTACCTTCCAGGGGATGTTCCAGCGGTTGAAGTCTTCCAGCGCGTACAGTTCAGTCCCTTCCTGCGCTCCGCTGGGCAGGGCGATCTGCGCGAACCACACCAGCAGGTTGTCCGCGCGTTCCACTCCCGGCACCGTCCGCACCCGGTTCACATAGGTCTCCGAGAAGGTGTGGGAGAAATCGATGTTGGGAGTGTTCTTGGATGTCACCCACAAGTCCGCATTGATGTGCTCGATGGTGATGGACGCGTTATTCATCAGGCCCAGGAAGAGTCCCACCTGTACGAAGACCAGGGTCACGGCGAAAGCTACCCCTGCCACCGTGATGGCGAACTTCAGCTTGTCATGCAGCAGGCTCTTGAACGCCAGATCAACCACGCTTGGCCTTCTTCCTTAAACTCTTGGCCGGCGCGGGCAAGGCGAATTGGGGCGGCAGCTCGCCGGTCAATCCCACGATGGTGAGGTCCAGGACGGCGTTGGCGATCTCTTCAAACGGACGCCATGGGATCCACGGATCATGCGCCCGTGCCATGTACAGCGAAGTGAAACCATGTACGCATGACCACACTACCTGGGAAGCCAGCTCCGGGTCCTGGTAGCGCTTGCTGAAGCGGCCTTGCGCGATGCATTGCAGGATGGTGCTGCGCAAGATCTCGTATGCGTCTTCCGAAGCATCGCCCCGGCGGATGATCTTGTTCTTCTCCGGCGCCTGGTGCGGATGGGGCGTCATGAACAGCAACCGATAGTGGTTCGGGTTCGTCAGGCCGAACTCGATGTACTGCATCCCCATCTTCTTGAGGCGGACGACCGGGTCCTTGATATCCACCAGGTGCTGAAACGCCTTGGCCAGGTGGAGAAACTCTTCCGCGCAGCACTGGTTGATCAAGTCCTGTTTGTCTTTGAAGTGAAAATAAATGGCCGTGGGGGTGTACTCGATCTTTTGCGCGACCTGCCGCATGGAGACCGCGTCATACCCGCGCTCGACGAATAATTGGCGCGCCGCTTCCAATATCTTTTTGCGCACCTGCTGCTTTTCGCGTTTTCGTCGCTCTTCTGAGGCCATAAATCTTCCATCCGCTACTACTTAACAGCGTTAAGTTAACACTGTTAAGTTACAGATGGGTGTTGCCGGTGTCAAGTCGCAATAAATGTTTGCCCCTCCGGACACCATCCCCGCCGCCCAGGTTTCATCTCTCGGAAAAATAAACCCGGCACTTTCATGCTACCTCCCGGTGTCAGTTCTCAGAACCCAGGAGGTGCCGCGCCCATGTTTGCCGAAACCTTGCTTGAATCCGGGAACGTCCACCAACGTGGCCTTGGCTGGGCTACGACTCTCTCTATCACCATCCAGACCATGCTCATCGCCGCGCTGATCGCCTTGCCCATCTTCCGGCCGGACGCATTGCCTCTGCAGATGAAGACTCTGACCGCGCCCATCGCCTTTGGCCGTCCGCATAGCCCTTCGCCGCCACCCACCACCACGCGTCAACCCGCCACCAACGCGACCGCGCAATTTGTCTTTACCGGGCGCATACCAACGCATCCCGCGACCTTATCGTCCGATCAGGCTCCCGGTCCATATGTGCCCGGGACATTGATTGCGGGTGTACCGTCAGGCGTGCGGAATCTCTTTCCCGCCACGACGGTTTCTCTTAATCCGCCGCCTGTGCCCGATCGCCCGGTCGCGCACCCGCGGATCTCTGTGCCAGACCCGGGCAAAGTCGTTTTCCAGACGCAACCCATCTATCCGACCATCGCGATCCAGAGCCGACAGGAAGGCACCGTGATCCTTCGCGCAGTGATCGACCGCTCGGGACGCATTAGCAACGTGCAAGTGCTAAGCGGGCCGGCATTGTTGCAGCGTGCCGCCCGCGACGCGGTTGAACAGTGGCGTTACCGTCCCTACATCCTGAACGGACAGCCAGTAGAGGTCGAGACCCAGATCACCGTCAATTTCAAGTTGTCGAAATGAAGGAGACGACCATGGCCATGATCGGCCGGCACGCGCGGCTTGAACGCGTTGCGCCTGCGATTGATCCCGTCCCGCCGTGAAATCTTTTCCTAAGGTTTGTGGATATCTTTGTGGAAAGTCACCAAACATCCATTCTTAGCTACCTGAATTCAGTGATTTACGCACTTTGCCTAATGCCTGTAGCACCTTTTAACTTGAATGGAATCAGTGAGAAGGGATGCACTTCCCGGAGGCATGGAGCGCGTCTTTCGCCGCTCCCTCCGCGTCCCGGACTTTTGCACATTACTTCAGTATCAGTACTATGCCGCTGTAAGTGATTGAGACCACTTGGGCTTGGTCGCTCGACGAACTAATCGAACGGCCTCCCTTCAAACCCCTACGCAATTACTCGCCCACTTTGAGCACGGCGAGGAAAGCCTCTTGCGGAATGTCCACCCGGCCAATTCGCTTCATCCGCTTCTTGCCCTCTTTTTGTTTCTCCAGCAATTTTCGCTTGCGGGAGATATCGCCGCCGTAGCATTTGGCGATCACGTTCTTGCGGATGGCCGTCACCGTCTCGCGGGCAATGATCTTGGCGCCGATCGACGCTTGGATCGCGACTTCAAACATCTGCCGCGGGATCAGCTCCCGCATCTTTGACACCAACGCTCGCCCCCGGTCGTAAGCAAAGTCCTGGTGCACGATGATCGACAGCGCATCCACCGGTTCGCCCGCCACCAGGATGTCGAGCTTCACCATGGGCGATTCGCGTAGTCCTGCCAGGTGATAATCCAGCGACGCATAGCCCCGTGAGACCGACTTCAACCGGTCGTAGAAGTCCATCACGATCTCATTCAGTGGGAGTTCGTAGGTCAGCATCACCCGGTTCGACGTCACATACTCGAAATTCTTCTGCACGCCGCGCTTGTCTTCCACCAGCTTGAGGATCCCGCCCACGTACTCTTCATTGGTGAGGATGGTCGCCGTGATGATGGGCTCTTCGATCTTCTCGATCTCCGTGGTGTGCACCCACTTCGACGGATTCTCTACTTCTACTACCGTGCCATCTGTCTTGGTGATGCGATAGCGCACGCTCGGCGCTGTGGTGATCAGGTCAAGGTTGTACTCGCGCTCCAGCCGCTCCTGGATGATCTCCATGTGAAGCAGGCCCAGGAAGCCGCAGCGGAAGCCAAATCCCAGCGCCGCCGAACTCTCCGGCTCAAAGAAGAACGATGAATCATTCAGCCGCAGCTTCTCCAGCGCTTCGCGCAGCAGGGTGTGTTCATGGGAGTCCACGGTGTATATCCCGGCGAACACCATCGCCTTCAACTCTTCAAAGCCGGCCAGCGCCTCCGCTGACGGACGATGCTCATCCGTGATCGTGTCGCCGATCTTCGTGTCGGCCACGTTCTTGATGTTGCAGATCAGGAACCCGACCTCGCCCGCGGAGAGCTCATCGATCTCCACCGGCTTGGGCGTCATCACCCCCAGCGACTCCACATCAAACGTCCGCCCGTTCGACCACAGCCG
>DATLCI010000003.1:0-14508 GCA_035526435.1 Terriglobales bacterium | reverse complement strand
GCGCCGATACTGGCAACCCCGTTCTCGACTACTCCGGGGAAGGCATAAGCAAGGGCGAGCGCCAGCGCGCTGAAATTGGCTTCATTGCCGCCGCTGGTGAAAGTGCCGCCGCTTTCCGACTTCCAGCCCACCCGGTCGGCGATCCATTGCACCGTCTCATTCTCGATCTTAGAAGCCAGTTGCGAACGCGCCTGTGTTGCCAGTTGCGGATTTAATGCGGAGACGAGCGCCTCCGCCAAGACGGCCATGTACGTCGGCGTGGGGTTCATCAGGCCAAAGTAGTTGGCGCTGGGAACGTGGAATCCCTTATCGATGAGTTGGCTGGCGACCTCGTTCAGGATGGCGAGCGGGTCAGCGCCTTGCTCCGGCATCTGGCCATCGAGTGGAGCGAACGTGCGCTCATTCGCAGGAAGCTGCACGGGCCGCGCAGGGAGGGAAGAGTAATAACTGTTAATGATCTCAACCAGCCTGACACCCAACTTCTGCCGGACGGCCGCGTCAAAGTAAAAAGGACTATCGTGGTCGGAGGACATGAGATCTTGCTTTCAGATGCGGCCAACAAACAACCAGACGCAAGCTAATTTTGCGTCTCTTCGGTAGCACTCGCTTGTGCCTCTTCTTCCGCATTGGCTTTCGCGGGGCGTAACAGCGGGAACAGGATGACGTCGCGAATAGACTTGGACCCGGTCAGCAGCATCGTGACCCGGTCAATGCCGATGCCTTCGCCGCCCGCGGGCGGCATCCCGTAGGAGAGCGCGCGAATGTAATCCTCGTCCATCGCGTGCGCCTCTTCGTCTCCACGCTCTTTCTCGGAAAGCTGCTGCTCAAAGCGCCGACGCTGCTCCTCCGGATCATTCAGCTCGCTGAAGGCATTCCCAATCTCCAGCCCGCCGACGAATACCTCGAATCGCTCCACCCAATCCGGCTCGTCCGGCTTGTTTTTCGAAAGTGGTGAGATTTCCAGCGGAAAGTCGTAAAGAATGGTCGGCTGGATCAGATGTTCTTCCGCCACCGCTTCGAACATTGCGGCAATCGTTTTGCCGGCCGGGTCTGCGGGGTCATACGGCATGTGCGGTTGGTGTGCGGCATTCAGTCGCTTTACCAGGGCGCCTACTGAGTCTTTATTCGCGAAGTCCTTCATCTCCGGCTTGGCCCCTGCCTTTTCCGGCCAATACTTCATGATGGCTTCGCGCATCGAGAGCCGCTGCCAGTCAGCAAAATCAATCTCGTGCTCGTTGAAGGTGGTCTTCGTCGCCCCATTCACCTCTTGCGCCACGAAGGCCAGCATCTTCTCCGTTAGTTCCATCAGGTCGCGGTAATCCGCATAGGCCTGATAAAACTCCAGCATGGTGAATTCCGGATTGTGCTGCGTCGAGATGCCTTCATTGCGGAAGTTGCGGTTGATCTCATACACCCGGTCGAGTCCCCCTACCGTCAAGCGCTTGAGATACAACTCCGGCGCAATGCGCAGGTAAAGATCGATGTCCAGGGTGTTGTGGTGCGTCTTAAACGGCCGCGCCGCCGCGCCGCCCGCGATCGGCTGCATCATCGGCGTCTCTACCTCAATGAAACCGCGCGCATCCAGAAAGCTACGGATCGCCTTCACTACCTTGCTGCGCTTTACAAAAACCTCGCGGACATCCGGATTCATCACCAGGTCCACATAGCGTTGCCGGTAGCGCAGCTCCACATCCTGCAAGCCATGCCACTTCTCCGGCAAGGGCAGCAGGTCCTTCGACAAAAAGAAGATTTGTTCCACGTGCACACTGAGTTCATTCGTCCGGGTGCGGAACAGGTAACCGCTCACGCCGATGTGGTCACCCAGGTCCAGCAACTTGTACAGCGCAAAGCCGTTCTCGCCCACATGGTCCAGCTTCACGTAGATCTGCAGCCGCGCACCCTCTTGTTGCAGGTGCGCGAAGCCGGCCTTGCCTTGTCCGCGGATGGACATCAACCGCCCTGCCACCCGCACATTCACGCGGTTGGCTTCGAGCTCTTCCGTCGTCTTTGTGGAGTACTCCGCCAGTATTTGCGGAAGCTGATGGGTGTAACCAAACTTATGCGGATAACTCGGATGACCAAGCGCCTCGATCTGCTTTAACTTTTCCTGGCGCAGTTCGTAGATCTTCTGCTCGAGTGACACGGTGCCTTTCTGGAACACGGGAAACAGCTCAGATGAAACCTTGATTATAACAACCGCTATGCGACACCCTTGTCCTCTTAGCCTGGGGTGTATAAAGGTCGTTGTTGATTGGAGCATTCATGGCCGACGTATTTACTGCCAGCCGATGGACCGCCGGAAACTTCCTCTTTCCCACTCGCATTGAGATCTCTCCGGAACGCTTACTTCGGGTGAAGCCAAGGATGTTCGGCAGCACGGAGGAAAGCATCGCCATCGCCAAAGTCGCTTCCGTTTCCATCTCCAAGGGCATGATCTTCTCCGACATCCGCATCGACTCCACTGGCGGCACCAACCCCGTGCTCAGTCATGGACACACCAAAGCCGACGCCGAGCGCATCCGTGAGCTGATCGAGCGTTATCAGGCTGCGGCCAAGTAAAAAAGGGTGGGACCTTTCGGTCCCACCCTTCATTGACCTCGTCCTCTTAGAAGCTGATTTTAGCCCCCAACTGGAAGATTCGCGCGCCAGTGTGTGCATTCGGCAAGCCGAAACGCGTGGCTGGAGCGGTTTGCGGAACCAATTGTCCGGCCGTGAGCGCGTATTGCGTGGTGCGCACGCCGGAGACATTGAAATGGTTCAGGATGTTAAAAGCTTCAGCAAAGATCTGCACCTTGGCGTGCTCCGTAAAGTTGATGTTCCGGAGTAGCCGCGGATCCAGGCTGTACGTAGAGGGCAGCCGGTACGCGTTGCGCCCCTCGTTCGGAGCGCGGTCGGTACGGCTGTTGCTGTCACTGTTCAGATCAGAGCTCACCAGTCCGGTATAGGGCTGACCAGATTGCGCCGTGAAGATCCCACTCAGCTCCCACCCGTTCAATATCGCCTTGGCCACGGGATTCATGTTCTTGGCATAGTCCATGGTCCACACCACGCTGCTTACCCAGCGGTGACGTTGATCATTGACGCCCGGGCCCCGATCGAACGCGATCAATAGCGGGTCCGCGTTCATCTTGGCGTCATCGCTGCCGAATGGCACCACGGCCGTGGCATCAGGCGCGTCATCGATCACTTTGCCCCACGTATAGGCAGAGGTGAACTGGAAGTGATGTGAGAAGCGCTTCGTCAATTGCACATTGAGTCCGTGATACACCGAGTTGGCCGAATCCTCGAACTGCGAAACGCGTCCCAAGGTGGTTGCGGGACGAGCAGCCGGATATTTGCGATAGCTCAACACCTGCCCCGTCGTCGAGACCGTGATAGGCGTCAGCACCGGCGTCCCCAGGTTCACATCGCGAGTGCGCTGTAAGTGGTTGCCCTTCACGAACTGGTATCCCACCGAGATCGCCATGTCCTTCATCAGCGCGAATTCGGTTCCCAGGTTCGCTTGTTGGACGATGGGCTGCTGATAACCCGGCTTGAACAGGTAAATGCTCGGCGGTGCAGAACTTCCACCCGCGGGCGCAGCGCAGCTCGGAGTCTCTACCGGCGCTCCGCACAGCGTGTTTGGGTAGGACGGGATCGCCGCACCACTAAAGGTGAACGTGCCTACGTTGATGCCGTTGTTCGAGTGCGCCGTTCCCACCATGATGGAAGGGGTCCGGCCGTAGAAGATGCCATATCCGCCGCGGACCACCAGCGAACGCTCCAGCCACGGGGACCATGCGAATCCAAAACGCGGACCAATGTTGTTGTTGTCGGTGTTGAGCTGCTTGGTGTCATACCCGGCGGCCAGGGCTGCTGGATTTTGTACGCTCGGCGCGGCGAACTTCTGCAGGTCCCAACGGATGCCCAGGTTCAACGTCAGATTTGAACGGACCTTCCAATCATCCTGGAGGAACAGACCGATCTCAAAGATGTTCGGTTTCGTAGTTGCCCCGGTGGTGCCGGTGCCCGCGAACGCTTGCGTATAGCTGGCGGAAGCGCCCGGGCATGTAGCCGCCGTCAGCGACACATTTTGCAGGCTGCATCCGAAGCTCTGCAGGTTGTTAAAGGTAAAGCTACCGGAAAAATTACCCGGGAAGTAATTCAGGATGTCATCGTGAATGATGTCCAACCCGCCTTTCAAGGTGTGGCGTCCTTTCACGTAGGTAAGCGTGTCCGCATATTGCTGGCGATGGATCGTCGTTTCCCGCGGACTGAAGAAATTGCGCCCGATGGTGAAAGAGAAGCTTCCTTGCCGCACGATCGCTTCCGGGTTGACGCTGTTCGCTTTGCCCGGTTCCTTATCGATCTGGTAATTGAAACGTCCTACATTCACCAACGCCGGGGTAATGGTCGAAGTGAATGAAGCTGCGATCGTGTCCGTCGTGACCAGCGAAGCGCCAGTGTGCTCGAACGAGTTGGTTGCGCCGCCGCTTTCAAATCCTTCGCCGGTAAAGTTCTGACGGTTGTACCGGACGGACAGCAGGTTCGAACTATTCACGTTCCAATCCACTTTACCCAGATACGTATCCTGATTAAGCGAACGGTTCCAGGCAGCGGACCGTGCGCTTAGGTAATTGATCGCCGCAGTCTCAAACGCCGTGGGCGCCGCGATGGTCGGCAGACTGAAGGTGATCGGGTTGGGCTGGGTGTTGCGCTGACCATCGTAGTCAAAGAAGAAGAAAGCTTTATTCTTAACGATGGGGCCACCCACGTTGCCGCCAAACTGGTTGAAGTGGTAGGCAGGCTTGCGCGCCACCGTGGTACCTGCGAGCGCAGCCGTCTGCTTGTTGATTGGGTCATCGGCATTCATTCCGCGGTCGCGGAAGAACCAGAATCCGGTTCCGTGGAATGCATTCGTGCCGGACTTCGTGATCACGTTCACCACGGCGCCACCGGCACGACCTAGCTCTGCAGAATAGCCATTGCTGTTGACTTGAAACTCCTGGACCGCGTCTTGGCTGAATTGATAAGGCGCTCTTCCGGAACCAGTGCGCCCGGTCGTCTGTCCGAAGAAAGTGTTGTTGTTATCGGCGCCATCTACCGTAAGTGAATTCAGAGTGCCACGCTGGCCGGCGAAGCTGATGTCGCCGGTCCTGACGTCGCGGGTCACTCCCGGCGTAAGCAATACGAAGTCAATGAAGTTGCGCCCGTTGGTCGGCAGTTTTTCCACCGACGTGTTGTCCACCGTAGTGCTAAAGCTGCTGCGCGTGGTCTCGATCAATGGCGCTGCGTCACTCACGTTGACCGTCTCCACCGTGCCGGAAACCCCCATGCTCAGGGGCAGGTTGGTCTTGGAGCCGACCTTTACCTGCAGGTTCTTGCTGGTGACGGTGGCAAAACCTACGTGCTCCGCCTTCAGGTCATAAATACCCACTGGAAGCACTGGGAACACGAATAATCCCTCAGCGTTACTCTTGGTGCTGAACTGGATGCCGGTCTGCTGGTTGGTCGCTGTAAGTTGCGCGCCTGCGATCACCGCGCCCGAAGCATCGGCGAGGGTTCCTTCGATTGACCCTTGGTTGCCTGTCTGCGCAACGCCGGTCGCTGCCAATGCCAGCAGCATTATGGAAAAAATCGCGAGAGACGAAGTCCATCTCTTCATGGTGTCCTGCTTTCTTCTGAAAGGGTGTTTGTCGGAGTGACGAGTAGAATGGTATCTCGCTTCTATGTGGATTAGCAACCAATTAGGGTTTAAACCTCATGCCGGAAACCCCTGAAGAGCCGCGGAAAAAGAAAGCCCTGGTCGAAGGCCTGAAGTACACCCACATCGCGTTCGCTATTCCCGGCGGCGTGATCGCCGGATGGCTGCTGGGCGCGCTCCTCGATCACTGGCTCGGCACCAAATATCTTTATCTTGTCGGACTCGGCCTCGGCGTCATCGCCGGATTCTATGACCTCATCCGCAGCGTGATCCGCATGAACCGTGAGACCGATGGAAAGTGACAACGAAGTCACGCCGCTCGCTCCTGTGAATCCCGCCACCGAATCCTTCTTTATCGGTGCCTATCGCCGCATTCAACTCACCATCACTGTTCTTGGAGTCATCGGCAGCATTGTCGTGCTATTTGTCTTCGGATGGCGCGTCGCCGCCGGATTCCTCCTCGGCGCCTCGCTCGCTTACCTTAATTTTCTCTGGCTGAAGCAGTCCATCATTGCGCTTACGGACCGGATTTCAGCGCAAGAAAATGCCCCGCAGGGTCGCGCCCTGGTCTTCAAGTTCATCTTCCGCTACCTGGTCATCGCCACCGTGGCCTATGCTATAATTTCTCGTTCATCCATCAGTGTTTTGGGTCTTATAGCGGGCTTCTTCCTGTCGGTGGTAGCCTTTTTGTTTGAAGCAGTTACGGAAGTCATTTACGCTCTCCGGCACGGCGATTAACCCTCTTTTAAAGGCAGCGATGCACGAGCAACTTTGGTTGACAGAAAAGCTGAATCACCTCATCGGCGGCCCGGTATCAGCCATGCTGAATGCCATCGGCATACATCCGCACGACGCGCATAATCCCATCACTGACCCCGTCGCCATGCAGTTGCTGGTGGCAGCCCTCCTGCTGATCTTCTTCATCGCGGTCCGGGCGCGCCTCTCCGTTGACAATCCCGGAAAGATCCAGCACGTGGCTGAGATGATCCATGAAGCCATGGCGGGGCAGAGCGAAGAGATCATCGGGCACGAATACAAGCGCTTCGTTCCGTACATCGTCACCATCGGCTTGTTCATTCTGGTCAGCAATCTTTTAGGACTCATCCCCGGTTTCCTTTCACCCACGCAGTTCCCGAGCGTGCCGCTGGGATTCGCCCTTGCGACTTTCGTTTATTACCACTTCCACGGATTCCGCCAGCAAGGCTTCGTTCATTACATGAAGCATTTCGCCGGACCCGTGCCGTGGCTGGCTCCCCTGATGTTTCCCATTGAGATCATCAGTCACAGCGCGCGCGTAATGTCGCTCACCATTCGTCTCTACGCCAATATGTACGCGGGTGAGATGGTGACCCTGGCATTCTTCTCGCTTGTCCCCGTGCTGCTGCCGGTCGCATTCCTCGGACTGCACCTGGGCGTGTCGCTGCTTCAGGCCTACATTTTCGTGCTCCTTACTATGATCTATCTCTCCGGCGCGGTCGCCGAGGAAGAACACTAGAGAGCACAGCCAAGATCTTCGGCAGCGTGAGGACGCCAGCACGGTGAGCGTCAACCACCTCCTGACGATGATGCAAAAGGAGAAACAATGAACAGAAAAGTCGTATTCGTATTCATGATGCTGGCCGCGGTCATGCTTTTCGCCACGCCGGCATTCGCGCAGGCCACCGCTCCTGCAACCACCGGTCTAGGTAACTGGGGACTCTCGGGTATCGGCCTCGGCATCGCCGTGGGCCTCGCTGGACTCGGCCAGGCGCGCGTCGCCGGCTCTGCCTGCGAAGGTATCGCCCGCAACCCCGGCGCCCGCGGCGGCATTCAGTTGGCCATGATCTTCGGTCTGGCCTTTATTGAATCGCTGGTGCTCTTCATCTGGGTCATGCTCTTCCTGCGCGCGCTGTAATCACGCAGAGTCTTATCAAACGGCCCTCGCTCCGGCGAGGGCTTTTTCGTGCGTACCTTTTTCGTGCGTACAATGAATGGCGATGGCCTTCGCGCTCGAATTCCAGAACGTCAGCAAGGAATACCGCGGTGCCTTTGGCCGCACTTCGTTCCGCGCCCTCTCTGGATTTTCGCTCGCCATCCCGCCCGGAGAAATATTCGGCTTCCTCGGCCCCAATGGCGCAGGCAAGACTACCGCTATTCATATCGCCCTTGGACTGATGGCGCCGACCGCTGGCACGGGCACCATGCTCGACCGTCCCTTTGGTCACGCCCGCACCCGCCGGCGCATCGGCTTCCTCGCCGAAAACATCGCCTTCTATCATCGTCCTGCCGAAGCTCTCGTTCGCTTGTATGGACGATTGAACGGCCTCCGCGATCCGCAACTCGCCCAGCGAACCAAAGAACTGCTGGATACGTTGGAGCTTCGCGAAGTTGCGGGCAAGCCGGTCTCAAAGTTTTCTCGCGGCATGTTGCAGCGCGTTGGACTCGCCCAAGCCCTCATCAATGATCCCGAGCTACTGATCCTCGACGAGCCTACCTCCGCTCTCGACACCGCCGGACGCGTCACCGTCCGGGAGCTATTGCTGCGCGCCCAGGCCCAGGGGAAGACCATCTTCCTCAGCTCGCACCTGCTCTCTGAAGTGGAGTTGGTCTGCGACCGCATCGGCATCATTCATAAAGGACGCCTTCTTCGCCAGGGCACCGTCGCCGAATTGCTCGAGACTCGCGCAGAATATGAGATTGCCGTCCGCAACGGCGCTGACACTACGACGATACGGGTGCCAGCGAACCAGCAGCGCCGCGTCATTGAGCAGGCCTGGGCGAATGGCGGCGAAGTATTGTCCGTAACCCCCGCCCGGCGCACCCTGGAAGAACTTTTTCTCAAGCTCACGCATGCAGACGACGCTGTTAGAAAAGAAGGCAGCGCATGATCACCATCTGGATCATCGCGCTGAACTTTGTGCGCCAGCAGCGCATCGTCACTTACATCTTTCTCGCATGGATCCTGGGTTTCGGCTTGCTCTTCGGGGTATGGGGCACGGCCGATGCCTCTGACATGCTCGCCCTCTTCCACCAGCAAGCGGCCTATGGCGTCGTATATACGCTTTTCCTGGCCGCGGCTTCCGTGCACAGCGAACGTCAGTCGCGACGCATCCTCGCCGTGCTTTCCAAGGGCATTCATCGCTACGAATACATTGCCGGACTCATGCTCGGCAGCGTACTCATGACCTGCCTCTACATGGTGACGCTTGGCCTGGTGAATGCCTGGTTCGTACTGCGCCACGGCCTGCCGCTGCAGCTATGGACGGTGCTGGCCGCCGCTACCCTCGCCGCCATCCTCATCTCCAGCATCGCGACTATGTTCTCCACCTTCGCTCATCCGTTGGTGGCGACCATTGGCACCATCATCATTGCCGGCCTGCCCGCCGGCCTGCAAGTGTGGAAGGGTAGCACCGTGAGCGCGCTTTCCCCCGCGGCCCAGGTGCTTGAGCAGATATTCAATTCGAATTTTGTGGATGGCTGGACCGCAGGCTGGGACTTTGTGCCGGTCGCAGTCTTGCAGACGCTGTGCTTCTGGGGATTGGCCGCAATCATCTTCCAGCGTCGCGACGTGACCGCTGCGATCGAATAGATTCAATTACTCGATTAGAAATCGACTTTAACGCACCAGGTCTTGCGCGCCACGCGCCGCCATGTCGAGAACATGACCCGGCGCAACCCCAAGATAAATGGTCAACCCAGCCGCAAGGATCAGGGCCGCCGCCACCGCAACCGGCACCGGAGTAAGCACGACCGAGTCATCGCCTTCCTGCATGTACATCACTACGATCAATCGCAGGTAGTAGTATGCCGCGATCGCGCTGTTGACCACGCCGATCACCGTCAGCCAGACGAGGTTCGATTTCAGCGCCGCACTAAACACCAGGAACTTACCCAGGAAGCCGCCGGTCAGCGGAATGCCGATCAGCGACAGCATGAAGATCGTCAGGGTGATCGCCAGCACCGGGGACCGACGTCCCAGCCCCGCGTAATCATCAATGGAAACGTAGCGCTCACCTTCGCTGGCAAAATGACTCACTACCGCGAAGGCGCCTACGTTCATCGCCGCATAAGTCGCGGTATAGAAGATGGCCGCGGCGATTCCCACCTGCTGTTGCGATGCGAACGCCACCAGAATGTATCCGGCATGCGCTATAGACGAATAGGCGAGCATACGTTTCACATTGTTCTGCATCAGCGCGCCCAGATTTCCGATCGTCATCGACAGCACGGCGGATATCCAGATCAGCGGCAGCCACCATGCGCCCAACTGCGCGAATGATCCGAAGAACACGCGCAGCATCATGGCAAAAGCCGCAGCCTTTGGCCCGGTGGACATCAGCGCAACGATCGGGGCCGGAGCGCCTTCATAAACATCCGGCGTCCACACATGGAATGGCGCCGAGGCCACCTTGAAGCCCAGTCCCACAAACATCAGTGCCAGCGCCATGTAGGTGAGGCCAGAGACGTTTCCGGTGCGCAATGCCGCGGCGATGGCCGTGATGTTCGTCGTGCCGGTCGATCCGTAGATCAACGCCACCCCGTACAGGAAGAATGCCGTGGCAAACGAGCCCAGAAGGAAGTATTTGAGCGAAGATTCCGCGCTAGTCGCGACGCGCCGCCTGAACCCCGCAAGTATGTAAGTGGATATCGAAGAAATCTCCAGAGCGATGAACATCATTACCAGTTCCATCGCGGAAGACATCAATCCCATGCCCACCGTGCCCAATAGGATCAGGCCGTAATACTCGCCGGCGTGGATGTTCTGCGTGTCCAGGTAATCCAGCGAAGACAGTACCGCCAGGATGGAGATGACGACCACGGTCACATGGAAGAAGACGCTGAAGAAATCTACCCGCACCATGCCGAAGAATGCGGTGCCAAAATGATTCACCTGGCAAAAGCTGGCAAGCAGAGCTGCGATCAGCGCGATCAAGGATAGATAGCCGATGGGCTTACGGCTGCTGCGCGGCGCCATCAGCGGGTCGATCACCATGATCAGCATGCCCGCCACCGTAAGGATGATCTCCGGCAGGATGCTCAGATATTGCGCGCTATCGAAGAGTGGCTTCATTTCACCACCGCCACCGGCGACGTTGGCCGGATCGTCGTATGCGCTTCATTGATCAGCTTGGACGATGGGTCAATGGCTTTCATCCAATAGGGCGAAGCCAATCCCATGATGAGCGCCAACGCCACCAGCGGCAGCAGGGCCACGCGCTCACGGGTGTCAATGTCCAATAGCCCGCGATTAGCTTCAACTCTTATGTTCCCGAAGAATGTCCGTTGATAAAGCCACAGCATGTATCCCGCGCTCCAGATCACGCCGGTTGTCGCCAACATCCCATACAAGCCCTTGGCCTGGAAAGCGCCTGAGAGGATCAGGAATTCCCCAACAAATCCGTTCATCAGCGGCAGCCCGATGGACGAGAGCGTGATGAGCAGGAAGATCATCGCATAAACCGGCATCGGGGTCGCCAGCCCGCCAAATTCCTTGATCTCGTACGTGTGCCGGCGGTCATAAAGCATTCCGGCCAGCATAAACAGCGCGCCCGTCGAGATGCCATGATTCAACATCTGGTACACCGCACCGTCGGTTCCCGCTGCGTTGAAGCTGAAAATGCCAAGGACAACGAATCCTAAGTGGCTGACCGACGAATACGCGATCAACTTCTTGAGATTCGGTTGCACCAGCGCCACCAGCGCGCCATAAATGATACCGATGATAGCCAGCGCAATGATCCACGGAGCATGCGTCCGCGCCTGCTCCGGAAAGAGGGCCACGTTGAAGCGAAGCAATCCGTAAGTGCCCATCTTCAGCAGCACGCCGGCCAGCAGGATTGAGCCTGCAGTGGGCGCCTCTACGTGCGCATCCGGCAACCAGGTGTGGAACGGGAACAGCGGCACCTTCACCGCGAAGGCAATAAAGAATGCCAGGAACAACCACGGTGCTGCGGTGGAAAGGGCGCTAGTGAACGTAGGATTGGCGGAACTCAACAGCGCAGCTTGGATGGTCAGGTAATCAAAGCTGCCCGTCTTTAGATAGAGCCAGATGATCGCGGCCAGCATGAACACGGACGCCAGCATGGTATAGAGGAAGAACTTTACCGCGGCATACACGCGGCGTTCGTGCCCATAAACGCCGATCAGCAGCGCCATCGGGATCAGCGTCGCTTCCCAGAAAACGTAGAAGAGGAAAGTATCCAGCGCGAGGAACACGCCGATCATCGCCGCTTCCTGGAACAGCATCAGCACCAGAAATTCTTTTACGCGGCCATGGATCGAGTTCCACGAACTGATGATCGATACCGGTACCAGCAGCGTGGTCATCACCACCAGCCACATCGAAAGCCCGTCCACGCCCAGGTGGTAATGGATGTTCGGCGTGGTGATCCACGCGATGTCAATATCGAACTTCGGCTGGAAGCCCGCGACCTTGTAATCGAAATGCGCCGGCAGATGCAATGACGCCACGAACGTGACCAGCGAAAGGATCAGCGCCGACCATTTCAGCGCTTTATCGCTGCCATAGTGCGGATGCCCATGCCCATCGTCATGCTTCATGCCACGCGGGAAGAACATGAGCGCGAATGCGCCCAGCACCGGCAATGCGATGACGGCGGTCAGCACGATCTTGTCGAAGGAACCCATCATCTCGTTCATTGCAGGCCCATCCAGACCATATATCCCAGCAGCGCGGCCGCCCCGAAGGCGACCCATCCAGCGTAGGAGCGCAAGTTGCCAGACTGCATGCGACGGAGCGAATTCGAAAAGAACTTAGCGCTGGAACCGGCGCCATTGACGGTCGCATCGATCACACCCACGTCAACGCGTTTCCACAAAACCTCGGTAGACCCCTTGACGATGGGATCGACAATGGCCTCTTGATAGCCTTCATCCACGTAATACTTGTTCAGCACCGTGCGATACAGCCCGCCCATGGAAGCTGCGATCCGCTCCGGCAACTCCGGGCGCCGCACATACAGGAACCAAGCGGCGAACCATCCGGCAAACGCCACCAGTACCGAGATCGCGGTCAACGTGATCTCTTGCGAAGTGTTCTGGTGCGGCTCCGCCTTGGCACCCTCCGGCGGGGTACCCGCGGCTGCCGATTCATGCTGCGCCGCGCTCTCCGAGCCTGCCGCATGGGGTGCCTGCGTCGCTGATGCCGCTAATACTTTCTCCGGACGCTCGTATCGCTCAAACACCGGCGCTAAAAACTTTTCAAAGCGGTTATTGCCGCCGAGTGCATGGGGCACGCCCACCCATCCGCCGACCACAGATAATCCCGCCAGTATTACCAACGGCGCCAGCATCACCCATGGACTCTCATGCGGGCTTGCGTGTGTTGTTGCGTGTGATGTCCCGTGACCGTGGCTGTCGTGTGCGTGCGGGTCGTGTCCACCGCTCGGTGCGCTACGCAATTCACCGTGGAACGTCATGAACAGCAGCCGGAACATATAGAACGACGTCATTAAGGCGGTGATGATGCCCAGCACCCAGAGTATCGGATGTCCGTGCTCACTCGAATAGGCCTGCCAGAGGATCTCGTCTTTACTGAAGAAGCCTGCCAATCCTGGAATGCCTGCGATCGCCAGCGTGCCAATGGTCATCACCCAGCGCGTGACGGGAATGTATTTCTTCAGGCCGCCCATGAAGCGCATATCCTGCTCGCCGCCCATGGCGTGGATGACTGACCCTGCTGAGAGGAACAGCAGTGCCTTGAAGAATGCATGCGTCATCAGGTGGAACACGCCCGCTGAGTACGCGGCCACGCCGCAGGCCAGGAACATATACCCCAACTGCGACACCGTGGAGTAAGCCAGCACGCGCTTGATGTCAGTCTGCACCATGCCAATGGTCGCCGCAAAGATCGCAGTCACGGCGCCCACCACCGCCACTGCCAACAATGCCTTCGGCGCATGGTTATAGATCGCATGGGAGCGGGCCACCATATACACGCCCGCGGTCACCATGGTCGCCGCGTGGATCAATGCTGATACCGGCGTGGGCCCTTCCATCGCATCGGGTAGCCAAACATATAGAGGGACCTGCGCGGACTTGCCGCAGGCACCGATCAGCAGACAGAATCCGATCAGCGTCAATAGACCAACGCTCCCGTTTTCCACCGGATACGTTGACGCCTGGGTGAAGACGGAATTGAAGTCCAGCGAACCAAAATATTTCACCATCAGAAACATGCCCAATAGAAAGGCAAAGTCACCGATGCGGTTCACGATGAACGCCTTCTTGCCCGCTTGCGATGCCGAATCCTTAAGGAAATAGAATCCGATCAACAGATAAGACGCCAGGCCCACGCCCTCCCACCCCACGAACATCAGTAGGTAATTGTTGGCCAGCACCAGCACCAGCATGAAGAACATGAAGAGGTTCAGGTAGGCGAAGAAGCGGTAGTAGCCGTCATCGTCATGCATGTAGCCGACGGAATAAATGTGGATCAGGAAGCCCACGCCTGTCACTACCATCAGCATTACGACGGAAAGCTGGTCCAACTGGAATCCATAATTCACGCTGAAATCGGTGATCTGGATCCATGCCGAGTGGTTCTCGACGTAGGGAACCTGCGCCAGCCCGCCGAACTGCGACACTACCCACAACGCATAGGCGAAAGCTGCGCCTGACGCTCCTAGCGCGATCGCGCCCACCAGCGTCTTGGAAAAGCGCCGGCCCATCGCGCCATTGATCAGCGCGCCCAGCAGCGGCAGTATCGGGATGAGCCAGAGGTTCAGGTTTACGTTCATATTCAGGCTTACAGTTTCAACAAGTTCACGCGGTCGGCATTCAGCGTCTCGCGCGTACGGAAGATCGAGATGATGATGGCCAGTCCC
>DATLCI010000188.1:0-8165 GCA_035526435.1 Terriglobales bacterium | reverse complement strand
TATCCCACCAGCGGCGGCGCCAACAAGTTCCTCGACTTCATCGAGACTGAGCTGGTGCCGGAGGTGGACAAGCGCTACGCCACGCAGCCGTATCGGATCATCACCGGACACTCACTTGGCGGGCTGTTCGCCATCCACGCGCTGATGAATCGTCCGCAACTGTTCCAGTCGTGTATTGCCACCAGCCCCAGCACCTGGTGGGACGACTTCTTCGTCGTCCGCGAGGCCGAGCAGTTCTTTACCAAGAAGCGCGAGTTCAACAAGACGCTCTTCTTCGCGCTGGGCGATGAAGGCGGTCCCATGGGTCAAGGCTTTGAGCGACTGAAGAAGATCTTCGACTCTGCGCCACCTAAGGGCTTTGTGGTGAAGTCCGCGCACTACACTGACGAGCTTCATACTTCCACCGAACTGCGCGGTCACTATGCGGGCCTGCGGACTATCTTCGCTGGATGGCGGGTACCGGTAGATCCGAAGACGGAGCTTCCCGCCGGTGGCCTGGAAGGCGTGACTCAGCACTTCCGCAGATTGTCAGAGCGATTCGGCTTCAAGGTCTCAGGCGAGAAGTCCATCAATTCGCTGGGCTATCGTTTGCTGGGACAGAAGAAGTACGACGAAGCCATTGCGGCGTTCAATCGCAATGTGGAATGGTATCCGCAGTCAGCCAACGTCTATGACAGCCTGGCCGATGGACTCGAAGGCGCCGGCAAACGCGACGAAGCATTGCGCAACGTGCAGAAGGCGGTGGAACTGGGGACCAAGAACGGCGATCCGGAGCTGCCAGCGTTCCAGCGGCACTTGGACAAACTGCTTGCGGCCAGCAAACCCGCGGAGGCCAAAGCCAAGTAGAACGAGAACGGCGGCGCGCTAACGCGTACGCCTACATCACCGCCGCGTCGCACTGGCTCGCATCCCACTTCGGAGCCGGATGCTTCACCGCCGCCGGCACGATGTGCTCCAGCAGCCGTGAATCAGCTACTTCGAATCAGACAATGCCGCCTTGACCCCCGCTTGCAGCTCGCGCGCCATGGCGGCGGCATCTTCTTGCTGAGCCACGGAGACGACGGGAACGTTGGGGGCGAGGCGACGGAGAGCATCGACGGAGGAACCTTCAGCGGAAGGAACGAGGTTGGGTCCGAAGACGAGAACGGTGGCAGACTTCAGCAATAACTGCGCATCGGGAAAATTGCTGCTACTGAAAACCTGATAGCCCTCGGGCTGAAGCACGCCGCGCAGGTAGGCGAGCATATCGAGTGAGGCATCGACGCACAGGATCCTGGCCGGCGCTCCGACGGCGTGCGTCGGAGTGGCAAGATTGCTTCCGCGCGCGGCGAGCGCTTCCGCCTCAGTCGCGTAGGTCTGGAAGAGATCGATCACGCGCGTGATGTCCAGTACTTTGCGGACGTTAGGCGTCAGGCCGCACAGCGAGATCTTTTTGCGCCGCGCGCGCGCGGCGGTGACGTGGCGCACCAGCGCGCCCAGGCCGCTGCTGTCTACATAGTCCACGGCGCTAAGATTGATAACGAGTTCCGCCGATTCTTTCAATGCGGATGAGATCTTCTGTTCGAGCAGGGAAAGGTCGTCGCCCAGAACGATGCGGCCCGCCACGCGAAGCACAGTAACGTCTTTGACGGATTGCATCTCGAGACTGAGGGCCATGGCAACTCCAGGGAAAAGATCTTTTCGCGCCGATTATAGCCTTGCTATCTCTTGAGGTGCATCTTGCGGCCGATCTCCGGCCAAAACTCTTTCAAGACATTGAAGCCCATACCCAGGGCGAGCCGGGTGCCACCGCGCATGAGCGTGGTGCCAACTTCGCGGTCCCGCGAGGGATACCAGATGTTGGTCATGGCCGCCGAGCTGAATGCGCCCAACACTTGGGAGGCATTGAACTGGCTGCGGCTGTTGTCTCCGCGAGTCACGAAAACCCGGGAGATGGCATAACCGGTGCGACGTCCGCCGGTGCCTTCCTGCAAGGCAAAGTAGCGGGGGTCCTGATGAAAGATCACGGGGAAGAGAAACTTCCCAAGAAAATCGCTAGTGGCTTTGTCGGCGACGGCGGCGCCGTAGCGCTTAGCATAGCCTTCGGCGCCTTGTCCGTAGCCGGGCGGAGTGTTGGTCGCTTGATTGATGCCAGCGTCGAAGGCGGCGGTAACGGGCGTGATCCGATCAAAGGTGCTGTCAGTAAAGATGTGAAATTTTTGGGACGCGCTCAAGGCCACGTAGGGAGCGCCGGCGGTGACCACATCAAAAGCGGGAACCAGCCACAGGATGCGCTTGGGCTTTTCCTTGGCGGTGGTAGTGGACTGGGGTTGCGGGTTTTCGGGCAGCGGCTGGGTTTGCGACCAGAGGCCGACGGTGCAACATAGCGAAAGGCAGATAGCCGCAGCTCGGCAAGTGGTTTTGCGCATGGTTGGCATTTTATATGCGGCATGGACACTATGCTGAGCAAACGAATACACGAAAACCGGGTTACCTAATATGGTGCAGCGGGCGGCAGCGCCATTGCTTCGCGCCACCCGCGCCGACATAATGCAAGATGGCATCTCATATGAAAACCGGGCGGAAGATGATTCAAAGGGCAGAAGCTTCGTCAGCAGGGAAGATCATTGCAGTCGGATTGCTGGTATTCATCGTCACCGGATGCGGCGGGAGCAAAAAGCAAACCCGCACGCGGGTGCCGGCTGCGCCGACCATCACTGCAGAGTCGCGGTCCGGGCGAAGCGCGCCGGAGAGTCGCGGACGGGAGCGCACATCTGAACGGGGTGAAGAAAGCTCGGCGGCGAATCCTGAGTTGCAGATATATGAACACGCGAAACCCATCTACGTAGAGACAGGCGTAGCCAGTTGGTACGGGCCGCCCTACCACAATCGCAAAGCCGCCAATGGCGAAGTCTTTGACATGCATCAACTCACCGCGGCCCATAAGACGCTGCCGCTGGGGTCGGTGATTCGCGTTACGAACCTGAACAACGGGCAGGCGGCATTGATGCGGGTGACAGACCGCGGGCCGTTCATCGGCGACCGCGTGCTTGACCTCTCCATGGGTGCGGCGAAGGAGATCGGCGTTTATCGCTCGGGATTGGCCAAGGTAAAGATCGAAGTACTGGATTCGCCCAAGCCGCTCGATGCTGGCGGACGCTGGTGCGTGCAGATCGGCGCGTTCACTGACAGTGATGAGGCGTCCAAGTTGAAAAGCAAACTCATGCGGAAGTACAAGACCGCCAAAGTCATCCAATTCACCGGGCCGACGGGTGATTGGGTGAGGATACGTCCGATCAACGACGACCGGTCGCGAGCATTTGAAGTAGCGCGCGAGACGAAGGTGAATGAAGGCGGAGTGTTTTTGGTTCGACTCGACTAGCGTCGAGTCGAAGGGTTTCCCGTTTCCTTAAAAGTGCGGAGTGCTCGGGATGAAAAAAGGCGGCTCGCCCGGAATGAGGACGGCGCAGTAAAATTCGTGCTATGAGCGACTGCCTCTTTTGCAAAATCATTGCCGGACAAATCCCCAGCAAAAAAGTTTACGAAGACGACAAGGTCTTTGCCTTTGAGGACATCGAGCCTCAGGCCCCTACCCACGTACTACTGGTCCCCAAGAAACATATTGTCGGATTGAAGGAAGCGACTCCGGAAGATGCGGAGATCCTCGGCTATCTACAGTTAGTCGCGGCGAAGCTAGGCCACGAGCGCAAGATCGAGGATGGATATCGGACGGTCTACAACGTGGGACCGAAATCAGGACAGAGCGTCTTTCATCTGCATCTACATTTGATCGGTGGGCGGGATATGAAGTGGCCGCCAGGATAGTGGGTAGAACAAGGCGGTAGGCTTTAGACGTCAGGTTGTAGAAAAAACAAGCGATAAAAAACAAAGCCCTCCTCGCGGAGGGCTTTGTTTTCTACCTCGGGTAGCTGTTACTGAATGTAATGCTGCTGGTCGGTGCCGTCATTGACCTCTTCCGGAGCGCCGTGGCGCCGAAGGAGGTTGGGAAGGTTTTGTGAGAACGCTGAGCGCGGCATCACGGAATCGCAGCCGGCTTCGAGCGCCTTCAACTTCAAGTCGCCCTGGATGTGGCTGACGAAGCCGATGATCGAAGTCGCCTTTTTCAGCTTGGAGCGCAGTTTGGGGATCAACGTCAACGGCTTGGCGTTGTGATTGTTCAGATCGAAGACGATCAGCGTGGGCTTCTCATCTTCAGGGGCATCCTCGGCGGCGCGCTCGAGAATGGTGTCGGGCGTCTTCACGAACTCAACTTTGATGTTCAGCTTCTTGGACGTTTCCTGGATCTTGGCTAGGAAGAAGAGGTCTTCGATGAAACAGAAGATGCGGGCGGGACCGTCGGCGCTTCCGGCGACGGGAGTCATATCATTCTGGACAAATTTCTGCGGCACTTGATGTCCGCCGCGGAAGCGTCCCTGACCGTGGCCATCGGCAACGTTGCCATTGGCCATGTTGCCATTGCGGTAGCTATGGTCCATGGGGCCGACGAATGACTGGGTGCCGCGCCGGGGACGATTGCGGCGATTACTGGCGCCGCCACCGCCCTGGGCCCGAGGGCCTTGGCCTTGCGGCTTGCCGTGCTGGACAGGCTGGGTTCCGGGTTGATGGGGCTTCTTGCCACTGGCGCCACGACGGCGGCGACGGCGGCGTCCACCGCCGCCTCCAGGATTCTGGGGCGGGTTCGGTCCTTGGTTCATGGATGTAATTTGCCTAGTGTGTAATGGATGTTCAGGGCACTTACTGGCCACTGAGCTGTTGCCTTAAAGTTCGGAATCAGTGAAATTTACCGTTCATTCCAGGGCTCGCAACGCTTCGCTGCCGGCCCTCGCCCCGTGCTCGCGCTCTATCGGCGGTCGCTAAAGGCTCACTGGTACCCGGGAAAAACCACGGTCACAACGGGTACATTAAATTTGTTGCAAAAGAGAAAGTTTCCGGTCATTTCGTCCGCCAGCGCTTAAAAGCTTGCGCGGGGAAGAGCCAGCACTCGAATGTGCGGCTACTCTTTCGGAGACAGGCTGAATCTTATGCCAAAGCCCCGTCCGGATGCAAGCCCTGCTTTTTCCGGGTAGGGAAAATGGTGGGCACAGCAGGATTCGAACCTACGACTTCCACCGTGTGAAGGTGGCACTCTACCGCTGAGTTATGCGCCCACGGGAGACGTTTCTGATTGTACCAAATGGGCGGAGTTGGATACAGTTAGACGGGACGATGACGGCGGGCCAAAACACGGAAAAGACGCAACTTTCCGGCCAGACGAGGGTTGAAACCGATGTGGCAAGTATGGCGATCAAAACGGATGGCTTGTCCGCTGGGCTGGATAAGTTCCCGGCGCGCAGGGCTGGTACGCGATTGAGCCCCCCTGCCCGCAAAAGCGTCGCGCTGGAAAAAGGCGTGGCGCTGGAAGAACTATCCGACGCCGAAGTCATGCTGCGCGTGGGCGCCGGTGACGATGCCGCGTTCGATTACCTGGTTGAGAAATTCCGGCGCCCCGTGGTCAGCTTCATGTATCGCATGGCCCACAATCAGGCCGTGGCAGAAGAACTGGCGCAGGAAGTGTTTCTGCGGGTGTACCGCTCCCGCACCACTTACGCTGCCGAAGCGAAGTTCACCACGTGGCTCTACCGCATCGCGACCAATCTGGCGGTGAACCATGCGCGCGATACCAAGAGCGAGCGCACTGCGCCGAGCGTAAGCCTGGATGAACCGGATGAAGAGACGGGTTCCCGGCTCGACGTGGCTGACAAAGGTTTAACGGCGGAGCAGAACCTACTGCGGCAGGAACGCCTGGCGGCGATCAAACAGCACGTGATGGACCTGCCCGAGCGGCAGCGCCTGGCCGTGCTCATGCACAAGTACCAGGAGATGGATTACCGCGAGATCGCGGAAGTTTTGAAGTTGAGTGAATCAGCGACAAAGTCGCTGCTCTTCCGCGCGTATGAAACGTTGCGAGAGAAATTGAAAGAGTTTGTTTAGGTGGCACTTATGAATTGCAAACAGGCAAAAGAAAACTTCTTCGACCTGCTGGGACCGTCGGCAGTGAAATCGGACCCCGCGGTGGCGATGCATGTCTCCGGATGCGCGGAATGCGCGTCGGCATTGGCCTCACTGCGGAGCACCATGGCGATGCTGGATGAGTGGAAGGCGCCGGTGGAGTCCGCGTATTTCAGCACGCGGCTGCAAGCGCGTCTGGCCGAAGCGAAGCGGGAGCCAGCACCCATCCAAAGCTGGACGGCGAAGTTATGGACGCCGGCGTTTCTGCGTCCGGCGCTGGTGGCGGCCATGGGCATTGCATTTGTGATCGGCATGAATTTCTATCAGCCGAAGGTCAGCAACCTCCAGAATACGAACACGGCAGCCGTTCAGAAGGGCACCGCGGTGGGCGACCTGCAGGCCTTGGATAAAAACCAAGACCTTTACGCCGACTTCGATCTGTTGGATGATGTGGGAGTCAATCACGCAGCGCCGGCCGACGCGACCACTCAGAATACCGGGTCGCAGCTTTAAGGAATCAGGATCTTAGTGAAGTATCTGCGAAACATCCCGATGATGATGGCCACCGGCGCGATGACGCTGGCGCTGGCCAGTGCGCAGGACAATCCCAAGCGTGAGAACAAGCGTACGCGGGTACAGGACACGGTGCAGCAGGCTGCGCCACCGGCCCAGTCGCCGTCGCGATTGCCGCGCAATCAGTTTGTTGACCGTCCGCCGGTCGTCGACCAACAGGGCGATGGACGACGCGGCCCCTTACATCCTTTTGGTGCGCGCGCCGGAGACTGGCTCCGGCAGTTTAAAGATGTCCCGGAGGACCAGCAAGAACGCGCTCTGGCCAATGATCCGAACTTCCAGAAGCTGCCGGCCGACCAGCAGGAGAAACTGCGCGATCGATTGCGTCGCTTTAATACGCTTTCACCAGAGAAGAAAGACCGCCTGCTCGACCGCATGGAAAAATTTGAGACCCTGCCGAAGGAGCAGCGCCAACGGCTCTTGGGCCTCCAAGAGCGAATGCGCCAGCTTCCGGAGGACCGCCAGCAGAAGGTCCGCCGCGCGTTTCATCAACTTAAGGGAATGTCGCCGGAGCAGCGCCAGTCTTATCTGGGCTCGGAGCGCTTCCAGAGCGTGTTCAGTCCGGAAGAGCGGGAGATCCTGCGCGGCCTGAATGAGATTGAAGGCACGCCGGAGCTGGCGGAGCCAGCTGACCCTCGTAAGAACGACTAAATTGCAGTCTTCGGTCGTTAGTCTTTAGTTTCTGGCGAGTTCAAGCAAAAGCCCTCCGTGAGAGGGCTTTTTCATTTTCTGGGGATCGATTACTTCCAGCCCATGCGGTCTTTTAACGCGGTGATATGCGCCACGTGATGCGGTCCATGCCATGCGTAAATGCACAGATTCAGGTCGAGGGTGAGCGGGCCGCGCTCGGGATGATCAAACGTCCGGGCAAAATCCGCGGGGGCCATTGCGCGCAGCAGGACATCCCAACGCTGATGCAGGTTCTCCAGCAGTTGCAATGAGACCTCGACGGGGACAGTGATGTCGCCGAGTTTAGCGAAAGCGTCTTCGTCGTAGGCTTTGATGGTGGGATTGTCTTCCGTAAGCGCCAGCTTGGTGCGGATGAATGCATTCATATGGCTATCGGGAAGATGGTGGATGACTTGCCGGACGGTCCACCCACCCTCGCGGTATGGAGTATCGAGTTGCTGCGGCGTAAGCCCTTTCACCGCGGCACGGAGTTTGGCCGGAGTGCTAGCCAGCATTTCGATATGCTGAAGGCGCTTTTCCGGGGACAGCGACGGTTCGAGCACCGCCTTGCCGATGGGGAAACGCGGATCTGTGGTCATTGATCTCTTCCTTATATATAGGAGGGAATTACGAGCCGGGTAATAGACGGCCCAGACGCGCGGCGCGATGCAAATAAAAAAGGAGGCAAAATGCCTCCTTTATTTATGTGCGTCACTCTCTGGGAGTGACTATGGATACTTGGCTTGGGGCGGCCGGGTGTAATCGACCGAAGCCGGCTGTTTGCGATTCTCTTCTGCGCGGTCCTTGCCCGCTTCCCGCCAGCCTGAATCCGCGGGACCGGTTGCTGCGGGCGCCTCCGAACGACGGGAGCCGCGGCCTTCCATGGCGGCCTTGAAATCGCGCAAGGCTTCATTGACCACGGAGGTGATTACCTC
>DATLCI010000160.1:0-15564 GCA_035526435.1 Terriglobales bacterium | reverse complement strand
TTTTCGCAGTTGCTCTCCCATTCATCCCGGCTTGCTTTACGAGCCACGGTCCATCGTCTACAATTCGCACCTCATTCAAAACAAGCGACGGAGTCTTCCTATGAGCATCTCCCGACGCACCTTCATTGAACTCTCGAGCGCGGCCGCAATGGCGGCTTTTGCCGATGAGCTCTTCGGTTTTCCCCAACTTCTGGCGCAGACCTCGGCATCCGGCGGCAAGCCCTCCGCGGCATTGATCGCCTTAGCGGAAGTCGCCTTGAGTTCGGCCAAGAAACTGGGCGCGACCTACGCGGACATACGCATCAACCGGTATCGCGACCAAGTGACCGCGCTGCGCTCCTCTCCCGACATCACCACGGGCAAGGTCAATGACGTGCCGAATGTGGGCGAGTCGCAATCATTCGGATTCGGCGTGCGCGTGATCGCCAATGGCACTTGGGGATTTGCCTCCAGTCCGATCGTGACGAAGGCGGAGATCGCGCGCGTAGCGGCCGAAGCGGTGGCGGTGGCAAAAGCCAACTCGGCCCTGCAGCGCTCGCCGGTGCAACTGGCGCCCACCAAGACTTACGTTGACGTTTACCAGACGCCGTTCAAGAAAAATCCGTTCGATGTTCCCATCCCGGAGAAGCTGGCGCTGTTTGCCAAGGTGAACCAGGAGATCCGCTCGGTACCGAAGGTGTTTTCGGCAAGCACTTCAGTGTTCATCCATGCCGAAGACAAGTTCTTTGCATCGTCTGAAGGTTCGCGGATTCAGCAGTACATTGTGCAGACGGTGGGCAACATGTCCGCGCAGGCGCGGGACGTGCAAACCCGCATTTCGCGCAGCCGCAACTATAGTCCGCCGCCAGAGACCGGTGGCTGGGAGCTGATAGAGAAAGCTGACCTGTTCGCTAACGGCAAGCGTATCGGCGAAGAAGTCGTGGAGCATCTGACCGCGCCGCCAGTGAATGCGGGCAAGAAGGACTTGATCCTGATGCCGAACCATCTGGCGCTTACCATCCACGAGAGCATTGGCCATTCGACGGAACTCGATCGCGCGATCGGCTATGAAGCAAACTTTGCCGGCACCAGCTTTCTCACGCTGGACAAGCTGGGCAAGTATCGCGTAGGGAGCGAGCTGATGAATATCGTCGGGGATCGCACCCTGCCCGGTGCGATGTCCACCATCGGCTATGACGATGATGGGGTAAAGACGACAAGCTTCCCCATCATCGACAAAGGTATCTTCGTCGGGTACCAGACGATCCGCGACCAGGCGCACATCGTGAAGGAGACTGCCTCCCGCGGCTGCTGCAATGCGGATTCATGGGACAGCATCCCCTTCCAGCGCATGCCGAACGTGTGGCTGAAGCCAAGCGAAAAAGAAACCACGCTCGAAGAGCTCATCAGCGGCGTGGATGACGGAGTGCTGATCGACGGGCGTGGTTCGTATTCCATCGACCAGCAGCGTTACAACTTCCAGTTTGGCGGAGACGCGTTCTGGGAGATCAAAGGCGGCAAGAAGGGCAAGATGATCAGCCGCGTAGCGTATCAGTCACGCACGGATGATTTCTGGCAGAAGCTGGATGGCATCTGCGACAAACGTTTCTGGGTGAACCAGGGGCTTAACAGCGATGGCAAAGGCCAGCCGCAACAGATCAACGCCATGAGCCATGGCTGCGCGCCGTCGCGCTTCCGCGGCGTTAACGTTCTGCTGACTGACTAAGGAGAGATTGAGATGATCCTGACAAAAGAAGAATCCAAGCGCATCATCGATAAAGTCCTCTCCCTGACGAAGGCGCAGGACTGTGAAGTGAGTGTGAGCGGCGATGACAACGTGCAGACCCGCTTTGCCAACAACAGCATCACTACCAGCGGCAAGCACAACAGCGTTACCGTCTCCGTAAGCGTAACGACCAACGAAAAGCGGAGCGGCTCCACTTCGACTAACGAGACTTCCGACGAAGCGTTACGCGCCGCCGTAGCCAAGGCGGAGGAGTTAGCCTCGCTATCGCCGCCGGATGGTGAGTACATTGAGCCCCTGGGTCCGCAGAAGTATCCGGAGATCGCCAGCTTTGATACAGCAACCGCAAAGGCGAACCATGCGAGTTTGATCCCGGGGGTGAAGGCGGCCGTCGGCGCGGCGGAAGCGAAACAGCTCCAGGCTTCCGGCTTTTATACGGTGTCAGCGATATCGCGGTCATTTGGAAACAATAAAGGCAACTTCGGCTATGGAACGCGCACAACGGCGGACCTCTCCATGACCGCTCGCACCGCCGATGGACGCGGTTCCGGCTGGGCCAGCGCCGACAGCAATAAGCTCAGCGCGATCCCGGCAGCGACCTTGGCGAAGACTGCCGTGGAAAAGAGTGTTCTCTCGCAGAATCCGCGCAAACTCGATCCGGGAAAGTACACGGTCATCCTCGAAGCTGCGGCCGTACGAGAGTTGCTGCCTTTGATATCGGGCGCGTTCAATGCGCGCAATGCCGAAGAAGGACGCTCTTTCTTCTCCAAGCGCGGCGGCGGAACCCGGCTGGGCGAAAAGATCTTCTCGGACAAGGTCACGCTGCGTTCTGATCCGTTTGATCCCCGTAATCCCGGACTTCCCTGGGGCGGAGGCGGCGGTTTCGGTGGTGGCGGCGGGTTTGGCGGCGGAGCTAATAGCTTGCCAGCGGCCAAGATGACCTGGATCGAGAATGGCGTAGTAAAGAATCTCTCCTACAACCGCTATTGGGCGCAGCATAAGAATGTTGCTCCCACCGTGGGGTTGGGATCTCTGATCCTGGAAGGCGAAGACCATTCCCTAGAAGACTTGATCAAGTCCACGGAAAAAGGATTGCTGGTCACCCACTTCTGGTATATCCGCACGGTGAATCCGCAGACAGTGCAGAATACAGGGCTCACGCGCGACGGCGTCTTCATGATCGAGAATGGAAAGATCGCGTATCCAGTGAACAACTTCCGCTGGAATGAAAGCCCGGTGAACTTGCTGACCAACGTGGAGATGATGAGCCGGTCGCAGCGAGTGGACGGGATGTTGCTGCCGGACATGAAAGTCCGCGACTTCAACATGAGCAGCATCTCCGACGCGATTTAACAAAAGGTTACCGTCTTTATCCGCCCGCCGCACTTTTGCGGCGGGTCTTCTGTTGGCAATTTCTACCCTATGGCTAGCCCTTTCTTCTGAGTACCCCGGTACATGTCCTAGCCTTATTACCATTTACCTTCAACAACTTAGCACCTGCGGGTTTTGGCAGTCGTGTTGCCACTATCCACGGTGTAGTCAGCTTTGAGTCTCTGGAGGTAGTCCCATGCAGCGCCACATGAAGATCACAATGTTCGTCACAGTTTTGTTCGTAGCTACCCTCGTTTCGGCCAAGGACAATCGCTTTTATCAAACCGGCTTGCTCGCGGAGATGAACGCGACCGAATGCGGATACCACGAAAAAAGCGGCAAAGGGTTCGTGGGATCGTTGATCGGGACCGACTCAGCCAGCAAGGACATCCGGCAGACCTTGTGCCAGGAGTATGTGTTGAAGTCCGACAAGGTGACGTACCGGGTGCGCCCGCACAAGGAAAAGAAAGCGGTACTTTTGCCGATCGGCGAGCGCATTGAGTTCCGCATCAAGAAGGACAAGATGCTGATGCGCGTGGGCGATAGCGACAAGGAGATCGAGTACGACGTGGTCTCCATGGTCGCGGTGGAGCGCGAGGCGTCTACCAAGACGGTGGCAGAAGCAAAGTAAGGTGAATCGACACCCAGGGCTGAAGCCCTGGGTGTCGTGTTTTTAGTGTGCTTGACGCAGGCCTGAAGGCCCGCTCCCCACCGTGGCGTTCGCGCCTTACCTCAGCGGCTAAAGCCAGTTCGAGGATGGAGTCTTTCGGCACGGCTGAAGCCGTGCCACCCCGGAACTCTCCCACGGTCAGCGCCACATGGCGAGGATAAGGCCGGTCACCACATAGCAAACCAGTTGATAGCCGGCATCAATGAACCAGACCTTCAAGGGCTTGTGGCCGAAGAGCGTACCGGTCAGTTGAACGGTGGCAACAAATCCGGCCCAGACGGCGGTCGAATAAAGCATCGCCCGTTGCAGTTCGACGACATCTAGCCTGGCAAAGATCTTGCCGAGGACGAAGGCCGCGACCAAGCTGGCGAAGAAGGCCATGCCGTAGAGCTTGCCGGCGCCTTTCTGTAATTCTGCCATCTTCTCTTTGTCATCCGGATCCATGCCCATGGCGATCGTCCAGGGGCGGGCGAACAACATTGGTGAGTACCAAATGAACCCCACCACCATGCAGGCCACGCCCGCGGCCAGGACAGCGAGCAGATTGACACCTAATACGTGCATCATCGGCAGAACCTCCTCACTGAGTGGTGGCAACGAGGATACGGGCATTCCCGCCAAATGCGACAGTTATTTCGCACAAAGAAAGAGGCAGCGCCGGAGCGCTACCTCTTGCAGAGCAAGTCTGATTAGTCTTTTACGCCGTCCATGAAAGCGCGTAGTTTGCGTGAACGTGAAGGGTGTCGAAGTTTACGCAGCGCCTTGGCTTCTATCTGGCGTATGCGCTCGCGGGTCACAGTAAAGCTTTGACCCACTTCTTCCAAGGTATGCTCGGAGCCATCTTCAAGACCAAAGCGCATCTTGATGACCTTCTCTTCGCGCGCGGTCAAAGTGCGCAGAACGTGAGCGGTCTGCTCCTTGAGGTTCACATTGATCACGGCTTCAGCGGGCGAAACTACGCCACGGTCTTCGATGAAGTCTCCCAAGTGGGAATCTTCCTCTTCACCGATGGGCGTCTCCAGGGAGATAGGCTCTTGCGCAATCTTCAACACCTTGCGGACTTTGGCTACCGGAATGTCCATGCGCTTGGCAATCTCTTCAGACGTAGGTTCGCGACCCAGCTCCTGCACCAGTTGACGCGAGGTGCGGATCAGCTTGTTTATAGTCTCGATCATGTGCACCGGGATACGGATAGTGCGGGCCTGATCGGCAATGGCGCGGGTGATGGCCTGACGGATCCACCAGGTTGCGTAGGTGGAGAACTTGTAGCCACGGCGGTATTCGAACTTGTCCACGGCCTTCATCAGGCCGATGTTCCCTTCCTGGATCAGATCAAGGAACTGCAGACCACGATTCGTGTATTTCTTAGCGATGGAGACCACGAGGCGCAAGTTCGCTTCGATGAGTTCGCGCTTAGCGTACTCCGCATCCATGTCACCCTGAATGACTTCGCGCTGAGTGCGACGCAGGTCTTGGTAAGAGACGCCGGCGTCGGCCTCCATCTTCTCCAGCTCGCCGCGGAACTGGCGCTGGTTCTTGCGATATTCCTTCTTCAGATCTTCGCTGCGGGTGGCGTCGGCTTTCTTTTCCAGATTGTTGATCTGGCGGTCAAGCTGGCGCATGGTCTCAACCGTTTTGTTCACCCGGTCGATGAGGCGCTTGCGCTCGGCGTTGTTAAATGCCAACTTGCGAATGCCGGAAGAAAGTTGCACCCGCTCGCGTCCTAGTGACCAGCGGGTGCGGCGCAGTTCACGAGCTTTTTCTTTCTTGTTCTTCGGGATCCCGTCCAGCTTTTCCTGCAGCGTGATCGACTTCTTGTAATGCTTATTGATGGTGTCGATCTTGCCGGTGATGTCCTTCACCCGGTTGTGGATGATCTCTTCAGTGAGTTCTTCTTCGTCGAAGGTGACCATCTCTTTGATGGAGCGGACACCGCGCTTGAGGTCGTCGCCGATAGCGAGCACTTCACGAATAACGATAGGCGAACGGGAGATGGCCTTGAGTACGCGCAGTTGGCCGCGCTCAATGCGCTTGGCGATCTCAACCTCGCCTTCGCGGGTAAGCAAGGGCACCGTGCCCATCTCGCGCAGATACATGCGAACAGGATCGTTCGTCTTTTCCAGCGCGCCCGGCGTGAGGTCGAGTTCAACATCTTCGCCGGCTTCAATGTCAGCGGTCTTTTCCAGCTCTGCGCCCGGCATCTTAGGGCCTTCAAGAACGTCGATGCCCTGAGTGCCGATGGTGGTGAGCAGATCATCGAGGTCGTCGGGCGAATGAATGTCTCCCGGCAAGAGGTCATTCACCTGGTCATAGGTGAGGTAGCCCTTCTCTTTGCCGGTATCGATCAGTTTCTGAATGTCTTCGTATTTATCGTCAAGAGCCAAGAGGCGAATCTCCAAACGTTCAGTCGGTCCGGCGTGGCACACGGCACACAGGCGGAGCGAGCAGCGTCAATGTATTAGGACTGCGGCAGGAGGTCGGAGATCCAAATGCTCCACACAAAGGTGGCAGCGGGGATCCGGCTGGAAAGCTCTTCTAGCCCCAAAGCGCGCACTAACCCAAGCTACTAAGATTAGCATGCGCCCCACCGCCCCGGCAAACACTCCGCAGCCATAACGGATTTCCCTAAGTATTAGACGCGGAAGGAGATGTATAGGATTCGGCACACCCGCCGACCTGAAAACAAACGGCTTAAATGACTATTTGGCGTTTACGGCGCGCATGGATTCATCGAGCGCACGCTTCAACTTGAGCTTCTCGGCGGAGAGTTGAGCAAGTTTGAAGCTATCGCCTTTGCGGCCCGCTTCATCGATCTGGGGCTGAAGATGCTGAAGTTTTCGCTCGAGGTGCGGCCGACGGAGTGCGGCCAAGGCGAGGCGGACGGAATCGGCGCTGGGCTCCTCCCCTTCTTCCGTGGCCATGAGGATCTCAGCCAAATGTTTGCGATGGATGTCACTTAGCGGAAGGGACAGTGGCTGGGCGAGTGTAGCCGGATCGGCCTGAGCAAGGGCATCGAGCAATGCTTCGGCGCCCCAGCCTTCGTGCGGCCGTTCTTCTTCGAGCGTCTGCTGCAAGGTGGCCCTCACTTGGCTGTTGGAGGATCCGGCAGCGAGCAAGGACGACACCAAAACTTTTTCCGCGGGTGAAAGTCCGCCGGGACCTTGGGATGCATCCTGCTTGATGGTCTTGGAACGCGAGGACGCCGCGGATTTTAATTCCTGGCGCAGCACAGCGGAGTCGATGGCCAAACGTTGGGCGGCTTCCGAGGCGAGTTCGTCGCGGGCAATGCGGCTAGGTACACGCTGGATGTGGGGCAGCAGGTAATTCATCGCCTTCACTTTGCCTTCCGGTGTCTTAGGAAACTGCGCCAGGGCGCGATCGATGAGGTAATGGAAATATTTGCGCGAGCCACGAACTTCGGCTTGATAGGCCTCGACGCCGCGCTTGCGGATAAATAGATCGGGATCGAGACCCGGCTCCAGGGTGATGACTTTAATATTGAAGTCTTCTTCGATCAGCATGGCGAGCGAGCGCTCGGTAGCGGCCGCACCGGCAGTGTCAGGGTCAAAGTTGACTACGATGTTCTTGCTGTAGCGTCCAAGCAATTTCACTTGCGCCTCGCCAAAGGCAGTACCCGAGCTGGCGATGACGTTGTGCATGCCGGCGGTGAATACGGAGATGCAGTCGAGATAGCCTTCAACCACGATGGAGTAATCGAGCTTGCGAATGGCCTCGCGGGCCTTGTCGAGGTTGTAAAGGACTTTGCCCTTGGAGTAGATGAGCGTTTCGGGAGAGTTCAAATACTTGGGGCCGGCCTTGTCTTTGTCTGCGGCAGTGGTGCCGGAAGCGAGGATGCGTCCGCCAAAGGCGATGACCTTTCCCTGCTCGCTGAAGATAGGAAAGATGATGCGATTACGGAACTTGGCATACATAGCGCCGGTGCCACCTTCTTCATCTTTCCAGGAGAAAAGGCCGCTCTGCTTGAGAGTGCCTTCGTCAAAGTCGCCCTTGAGTTGGTCGCGCAGCAGGAAACCGGAATCCGGCGCGTAGCCGATGCGAAATTGCGCCAACATTTCGTCCGTGAGGCCGCGGCTGGTCAGGTATTCGCGCGCAGATGCTGCGCCGGAAGTCTTTAGCTGCAACTGAAAGAATGTGCACGCAGCTTCGTGGAGGTCGAGTAATTTACCGCGCTGACTGGCCTCTTTCGCTTCCTGCGGCGAAAATTGCTGCTTCGGCAGCGGAATATTGAGCTTCGTCGCTATGCTGCGGACAGCCTCCGGAAAGGTCACATTCTCAATCTTCTGCACGAAGCTGAAAACGTCTCCGGAGACGCCGCAGCCGAAGCAATGAAAGAACTGGCGGCTGGCGTGGACGGAGAAAGATGGCGATTTTTCATCGTGGAAGGGGCAGAGTCCGGAGAAGTTCTGGGCGCCAGATTTTTTCAGCTTCACGTATTCGCCGACGATGCGGACAATGTCGGCCTGCTGCTTGACGGTATATGCGAAGTCGCCGGGGTTAGGCATGGAGGGGGAAGTTAAAAGTTCCGTCCCAAAACATATCTCATTTTGTTATGGATGAACACACTGCCGTCGGTCATGAGGAACCGCTGCGCGGCGGAGAGAAAGGCAGCTTTCACGGTGGCGGCTCCGGCGATCTGGATCGCGGACTGCATGGAGCCGGAACTTAAAGCGCGCCAGCAAGTCTCCATGTCGGGATATTCGAAGGTGACTTCAAGGTCACGAGCGTCTTTCACTTCGAGGCCAATGCCTTGCAACATCTCTTCCAGCATCCCGCGTGGAGAGAGCGCAAAAGGATTTCCTCCATCCGGTGGATGAGGCAGGACATTCCGCACCGCCCGCATGATGTGGATCTGCTCGGATTCATCCTGCGGACACCACAGGCCGATGACGATCGAACCCTGGCCGGGAAAAAGTCTATCCTTCCAGATGCGCAAGACGTCGTTCGGTCGCGCCGAGAACTGCAACGAGTTTGCGGCCATGATCACGTTGAAGCGCTGGTCGGCAAACGGAGGAGTTTCGAGATCGGCTACCTGGAAATGTCCCTGCGGCAGCCGCTGACGAGCGAGCGTTATCAGGGCTTCACTTCCGTCGAAGCCAAAGGTTTCGGCGCCATAGTGCGCGGCTAGGAAGCAGCCTCCGCCCGCGCCGCAGCCAGCGTCCAGCAGCTTAGTTCCCTTACCCACGGCGGCCTGAAGCATCGCCATCCACAGCGGACGATGCTGCGGCTCCTGCAGGACCGCCCAGTCCTCGGCGGCGGCACTCCAGGCCGTTACGTGCGCGTTGGTTTTGGGGTTCGTCATTTAATTCCTAGCTCCAGCTCCAGGAGTTGGCGTGGATGTAATGACAACCTACCGTGTCTACCCAGAATCCCAAAATAATGCCAGGTTCCTTGGCGCGACTGAAAAATATGCACAAAACTATTGCCATCCTCAGTTTACTAGTGCTGGTCTTTACTACTGCATGCGGCGGGGGCGGCGGATCTAGTTCCGTCAACAATCCTCCAACGCCTGGAGCATCAAGTTCTTCCGGCCAACGTGACCGGATCATCGTGGTGGTGATGGAGAACCAGAATTACTCTTCCGTCATGGGCTCCGCAGCGGCTCCATATATGACGGGATTGGCGCAGCGCGGCGGATCGCTGGAGAATTTCTTCGCGAATACGCATCCTTCTATCGGGAATTATTTCATGATGACCACGGGGCAGATCGTCACGAACGATAGCTCCTTTAACAACGTGGTGACGGCCGACAATCTGGTAAGGCGCATGGTCGCCGATGGCCGGACGTGGCGGGTGTATGCGGAGAGCTTGCCTAACCCTGGATATATCGGCGGAGACGCGGGCCCGTACGTGAAACACCACAACCCATTCGCCTACTTTAGCGACGTGGCCAACGATCCCGCGCAGCAGCAAAACATTGTGCCATTCAGCCAGTTGGGTGCTGATTTGAATTCCAACCGGCTGCCTGATTTTTCTTTTGTGATCCCTAACAACTTCAGCAACATGCACGATTGTCCGCCAGGATTGCTGACCTGCACCAATGACCAGAAGGTAAGTTATGGGGACACCTGGCTGCGAAACAACATTGACCCGCTGCTCAACAGCGCAGCCCTACCCAGTAACACGGTACTTACAATCGTCTTCGACGAAGCCGGGACGGACAACGCCAACGGAGGCGGCAAGATCGTGGGCATTTTTGCGGGCCCACGTGCGCGGCCAGGATTCGGCTCATTCACCTTTTACCAGATGCAGGATTTGCTGGGAATGTTCTGCCGCGGTTTGGCACTGAGTGGCTGCCCGGGTGAAGGGGCATCGGCAAAGAACATGGCAGAGATGTTGCGTTAGCCGCGGAGTTCTACAACCGTAGCGCCAGCCCCGCCTTCGTTCTGCGGAGGTTCCGTGACAGTGGCAACGTGCGGATGAGTCTTCAGATATTGTCGCAAGGCTTTGCGTAGGATACCCATACCGCTGCCGTGGACAATGCGGACACGCGGTAATCCGGCAAGGAAAGCACGATCTACAAATTTTTCTACCTCATGGGTGGCGTCGTCAACGGTCTGACCGATCACGTTGATCTCTGAGGGAGCGTTGTCGTCGCTCGACGCTAGCGAGACATTAATGCCGCGAGAGCGGGCGGCTTGAACAGGCTTCATCGCCGCTTCGTCGCGACGGCGGCTGGTGACGACCTCCGCAATGTCAGCCCGCGCGACCTTCATCTTCATTAATCCCACGGCAACTTCGAAGTTGTTGTCATCGATCTTGCGGCTCACGGTTGCGGGGCGGCCGCCGGTAAGCGATTTCAGGCGCACCGTATCGCCTTCTTCCACGAACTTTACTTCGCGAGGGCGCGCATTTGGATCGCCAACATCGGCCCCGGTATGGTGCGCCACGATGGTGGAGTCGAATTGCTCCTTGAATTCGCGGCGGAGCTTGGCGATGCGCCGCTCGGAATCCTTCGACAACTTTTGCGCAGCCACACGGTCCTGCACGGCGGCAACGGCTTCGCGCGCTTGGTACTCGAAGTCCTTAAGCAGCGCCTCAACTTTCTTCTCCATCTCGCGCAGCTTGGCGCGCTGCTCAGAAAGTCCTTCAGAAGCCAGCCGATTTTTCTCTCGCGCGACTTCTTGTTCTTTCGTGCGTAATGATGCGCGCTCCTTCTCGAGTTCGCCTACTTCTGTCTGCAATCGGTCCAGGAAGTAGGCGACATCCTGCGTCTGGGTTTTTAATTTCGCGCGGGCGGCGTCAGTGATCTTGGGATTCAGGCCGAGGCGATGCGCAATGTTAATGCCTGCGGAGGCGCCCGGCACCCCGACCCGCAGCTGGTAAGTAGGCTGCAGGGTCTTCTCGTCGAAACCGACCGACGCATTTAATACTCCGGTGGTGTTCGCAGCGTAAACCTTCAACGCAGTGTGGTGGGTTGAGACAATGGTGATGGCGCCGATATTGCGGAAGTGTTCCGCGATGGAAACGGCCAAGGCCGCGCCCTCTTCAGGATCAGTGGCCGAACCAAGTTCATCGAGCAACACCAGAGACGCACGCTTCGCGGTCTTCGAAATGAAGTCGATGTTGGTCACATGGGCGGAGAAGGTAGAAAGATTCTGCTCAATAGACTGGTAGTCGCCGATGTCGGCCAATATGGCGTCGAAGACCGGCAGAGCGGCGCTCTCCGCGCTCACCGGGATGCCGGCTTGCGCCATCAACGCCAGCAGTCCAACCGTCTTTAGTACCACGGTCTTGCCACCGGTATTAGGCCCGCTGATGATCAGTTGACGGTCTTCACCGCGTAATTCCAGTGACATCGGCACGGCGGAATTACCTTGCGTACGCAGGTTGCGCTCGAGTACCGGGTGCCGTGCGTCCCGCAGGGCCAGATCGCCGCCCGTAAAAGACGGCATGGCGCAGTTGTAGTCTTCGCCGAAGCGGGCCTTGGCGAATTGCAATTCCAGTTCACCCAGGGCATCGGTGGCCGCTATGAGATCGGCGGCCCGCTCCGCAACGCGAGCGGTCATGTGCACCAGGATGCGATGGACCTCCGCCTGCTCTTCTTCCAGCAACCGGACCAGCTCATTGTTCTGCTCAATGGTGTCCATGGGTTCGATGAACACTGTCTGCCCGCTGGAACTGGCGCCATGGACCACTCCCTTGACGCGGTTCTTCTGCTCGATCTTCACGGGAATGACAAAGCGCTCGCCGCGGATGGTGACAAGTTCATCCTGAACCGCCCCGCCTTCGGCCAAGCGTCGGAGATAGCCGCGCAATGATTCCTGGATGGAGCGCCGCTGCTTCTCAATCTCACGGCGGATGCGCGCTAATTCGGGAGAGGCTTTGTCATCGAGGGTGCCGTCGGGCAGGATCTTGTTGCGAAAGAAGTCCAGCAGTGGGGTGAAATCCTGCATGCGCCGGGTCAGAGCTTCAACCGCCGGCCAGCCTTCGGGAAGAGTCGCGGGTGGATGCAAGCCTATGGTTCGCCACTGGGCGGAGCGGTCGGCAACCACGAGAATATTGCGGAGTTCGTCAATCTCAAGCGCCGCTCCCTCGATGCGGGACTTCTCCAGCAGCATGGAAGGATCGAGCAAGCCGGAGAATTCGAAACGCCCGCCGGTCCGATAGAAGCCGCGAATCTCCGCCGTCAGGTGGTGCTGCGATTCCAGCCAATCCAGATCGGTGGATGGAGCCAATGCCGCGACGCGGGCCTTGCCCAGCGCGGAGGTCGCATACGCAGCGACGATCTCCCGCAAAGCATCGAATTCCAAGACCCGAACGCTGCTATGCCGCATCTCCTGATGGTATCGCAGAGAAAGGCGGCTTGGCGCTACCGGGCGCCGCTGTGTGCGACCGCGATAGAAGAAAGCGGCTGGCCCGTGGCTAAAGGCAAGGTGACTTCGAAGAGGGCACCGCCTCCAGGGAGGTTCGTGCACCCGATGAGGCCGCCATGGTCACGCACGATCCCGTAGCAAGCGCTGAGACCCAACCCGGTACCTTTACCTACAGCTTTGGTGGTGTAGAAGGGATCAAAGATGCGGCCAGGTTCCGCTACTCCCGGGCCCGTGTCGCGGCATTTAAGGACCGCATGCGTTTCGTTGACTTCGAGCGAGACCGTCAACACGCCCCGGCCATGTGCGCCCACCATTGCCTCGGCGGCATTGTTAAAAATGTGGACGCACATCTGCAACAGATGGTTCTCGTCACCATTCACTACCACCGGAGAGTCGGGAAGCCGCCGGACGCTCTTCACGTCTTTGTGCCCGCTATCCAACTCCTGCAACTGGAGCCCGTTGGCCACCACCAGGTTAAAGTCCAGGGGACGCATCCGCATGGGCGCCTGAGTCGCGAAGGTAAGAAAGTTCTGGACCAATTGCTTAGTGCGCCGCGCCTGCTGCCGGATCTTCTGTGCCATGTCTAGCTGCTCAGCAGCGAGTTGATTGTCTTCGATCAACAAGTCTGAATAACCCAGGATGGCAGTCAGGGGATTATTGATCTCATGGGCAGCGCCGGCCACAAGTCGTCCGATCGATGCGAGCTTTTCCGTTTGCACGAGTTGGCCCTGAATGCGCTGAAGGTCGTCGTAGGAGTTGCGGCTTTCCTGGAGCAGGCTGATGAGTTTCCCCTCGAGCAGACTTTGTTTGAAGAAGAGCAACAGCATCAACAGCAGCATGCAGGCCAGGGTCAACAGCAGGCGAAAGTGTTGAATGCTGTCCGGCGTGCTCTCCGCTAATGCATCCCAGAAGGCGAACAGCGGCATGCTGATCACGGCCGCCGCCGCGAGGCGTCCATGCCACGAATTCTGGCTGGCGACCGATATCAAGGCCGGTTCCTGTTCCAAAGGAGTGCGCAGGGCGAACAGCGCGGTATAAGCTTGCAGCAGGATGGCGGCCACCAGCGGAATGTCATAGATGCTGCCGGTGTAATACACATGATTATCGATGGCCACATTCAAGACATAAGATGACGAGGCATAGACCGCATAGGTGAGGAATAATCGGCCATATACCCGGCGCCAAGAACGGTTGGTCCGCAGCCAGAGCACTCCGAAAGCGGCGATGACGAAGAGGTTTTCTGCCAGATAGAGGAAGTTGTACCGGCTGCCGAAGGTGCGCTCGTCAAGTTCCACATATTGCCAGGGTCCGACGATGTAGCCGTAAATGAAGACCCACCATACCAGCAGCATGGCGAAATCGAAATATCCCAGCCGAAAATGGTGATCGTCTCCAGTGAGTTCTGCGTGAGGCTGGAGGGTGGTGGCCGCGATCAAAGGCACGGTATGCAGGAAAAACAGGATGTCAGCGGAAAAGGGATTTGGTACCGGCAGTTTGAGAATGACTTCGTAGTAGACCCACATGCACTGGCCAGCAAACCAGAGGGCGCCGCCCATGGCCAGACACACCCAGAAGGCTCGCCGATGTTTACCAGCTAGCTTGGCGTTCAACAGAAATGCCGCTACGGCCACGGCTTGCAATAACGCTTGTCCCAGATTGCCAAAAGTGGCCAAGCCATAACCGCGCGGAGCCACCAGCGCGACCAGGGCATAGACCACGAGTATCGCCAGCAGCCAGATGTTGACGTTTTTACTGCGAAGTATGGACATGAAAACTTCTTGTACTGAATTGAAATGATAGGGCCCGCCGTACATGTACAAAAGTTACCGAGGTACCTGGGACGGTGGTTGCGCTGATTTTGAGCTAAGTACTGGAAAATGCAAGTGAAAAGCGCACAGCAAACGCAGTGGATGGGGCTTTTGATAAGATTCGCCCATGGGATTCCCTTCCATCCGCATGCGGCGCCTTCGTCAATCTGAGACGTTGCGCTCACTGGTGCGCGAAACCCGGCTTACTCCTGAAAGCTTTGTTTATCCTCTGTTCGTTTGTCCGGGCGAAGGGATACGACGCGAAGTCAGTTCCATGCCCGGCGTCTTCAACCTTTCCATCGACGAAGTAATAAAGGACGTTGCGGAATGTCGTTCGCTGGGAATTCCTGGAGTCATCCTTTTTGGCCTGCCGGAAGGTAAGGACGAGATCGCCAGCGGCGCCTGGGCCGAAGACGGGATCGTGCAGCGCGCGACGCGCGCCATCAAAGCTGAAGTAAAAAATGTTTTGGTGATCGGCGATGTCTGCCTGTGCGAATACATGAGCCATGGCCACTGCGGGATCATCGAGCGCAAGCGAAGCGCGCCGCCGGAGCCGCCCATGCGGATGCCTGTCCATTCATTCGCGGCAGGAGCAACTACCGCGGCCGGACGGGCCCCGAAGCACGAAACTTCTTCCGCGGCGAGCACTTCACCGGACTTGGATTTTGAGATCGTGAATGATGCAACGCTGGAGTTGCTGGCCAAGACGGCGATCTCGCTGGCGGATGCCGGCGTCGACATCATTGCGCCGTCCGACATGATGGATGGCCGCGTCCATGCCATCCGTCAAGCACTGGATGCAGAAGGCCAAAACAACGTTCCCATCTTGTCGTACGCCGCGAAGTTTGCCTCGGCCTTCTATGGACCCTTCCGCGAAGCCGCGGATTCGGCGCCGCAGTTCGGCGACCGGCGTTCCTACCAGATGGACGGCGCGAATCTACGCGAGGCCATGCGCGAGATCGAGCTCGACCTGGCCGAAGGTGCCGACATGGTAATGGTGAAGCCTGCGCTGCCCTATCTGGATGTGATTGCCGCGGCGCGGCAGCGCTTTGATCTACCCTTGGCCGCCTATCAGGTTTCAGGCGAGTATGCGATGATCCAGGCGGCGGCACGCAATGGGTGGGTCGATGGCCAGCGGGTGATGCTGGAGTCTTTGAC
>DATLCI010000052.1:0-3481 GCA_035526435.1 Terriglobales bacterium | reverse complement strand
AATGACTAGCGCCACCGCCGCGGCAAAGACCGCGATGAAGGTGGCGATACCCGCCCGGCGGGCAGTCTCCGCTAGCCGGTCCGCCCTGCGGATCAAGGCCAATATGCCGGCCATCAGCGTGTAAAAGCTGAGGACCAGCGCTAGGATCAGGGCAAAGCTGCCAAATTGAGCCATGAATAAAGGGTGACGACTCAGTATTGTTTCAAACTACACGGGTAGGCGCAAACCGCCAGTGATGTATGTCACAAACAGCAGCTAATCCCACTGGAATAAAACAGTTGGGCTGGGTCAGGTACAATCTTTTTCTCGAGAGCTGTTTTCTCAAGGGCATTTCGCCTATGAATCACCCCGCAACCCAATCCGCGACCTCCCGCGCCGCGCAACTTGAGGCCGCGCTGCAGACCATCATCCGCGGGAATGATCCGGTCGTACGCCTGGCTATCGTCAGCATCCTGGCCAAAGGACATCTCCTTATAGAGGGCGTACCTGGCGTGGGCAAAACCACTCTCGGACACGCGCTGGCTCGCGCCATCGACTGCAGCTTCAATCGGGTGCAGTTCACCAGCGACTTGCTGCCCAGCGACGTCCTCGGCATCTCCATTTATTCATCGCTGGAGCAGAAATTTGAATTTAAGCCAGGGCCGGTCTTCACCAACGTGTTGCTCGCTGATGAGATCAATCGGACCACGCCGAAGACGCAATCCGCGCTGCTGGAATCGATGTCTGAGAATCAAGTGACCGTGGACGGGCAGAGCCATCCCCTGCCGCAACCGTTCCTGGTCATCGCTACCCAGAATCCAGTGGAGCATCACGGAACGTATCCGCTGCCGGAATCGCAGATGGATCGTTTTCTCATGCGCGTGAAGATGGGATACCCCGAAGCCAAGAGCGAGCGTGAGATCCTGCGCGCCACCGCTGGCGCCGCCCGTTTGGACGATATGCGCTCGGTCCTCAGCGGCAATGACATCACCACCATGCAGACGGAGGTGGAGGGTGTCCGCGTGGATGACTCGCTGGTGGATTATGCCCTTGCCATCGTGGCCAAGACGCGGGATTCCGAATACTTCTCGCTCGGTGTTTCACCGCGCGGTTCACTGATGCTGTATCGCGCGGCGCAGGCATTGGCTTATCTCGAAGGAAGAACTTTCTGCACGCCGTCAGACTTCAAATCGCTGGCCGTGCCGGTGTTTGCGCACCGCGTGGTGGTGGATGCCCGCTACTCCACCAACATGAAGAAGTCTGAGCAGTCCGACCAGTTGCTGCATGAGATCGTGGATTCGGTCGCGGTGCCGGTGTAGGTCATCATTCAAATCCTCCTCCCACCATTTATCATTGTTAGTTCCTTAAAGAGAGACCACTCCCAACATGAAGACCGGAATCATAGGCCTGCCGCAGGTAGGCAAGACGTCGCTGTTTCAGATCCTGACCAAAGTTGAGGTCGCGCATTCCTCGGGCAATCCGCGGGAGGCCCATCTCGGCATCGCCAAGGTGCCGGATGACCGGCTCGACCGGCTGGCCGCGCTCTACAACCCGAAGAAATTAGTCCACGCGACCATCGAATACTCTGATGTTGCCGCCATCGGCGCTGAGGCGCTGAAGGAATCCGGATACGCCAACACCCTGCGCGCCATGGATGCGCTCGCCCACGTGGTCCGCGCCTTCGACGACCCTTCGATCCCTCACATCGGCGAGAACGATCCCCTGCGCGACATCAAGAATGTGGACTTCGACCTCGTGGTCAACGATCTGGGCCAGGTGGAAAAACGTGTGGAGCGGCTGCAAAAAGACTTGAAGAAGGGTAAGACCGCCGAACTCGAACGCGAGAATGATCTGCTGCTGCGCTGCAAAGCTCATCTTGAGACCGAACGTCCGCTGCGCGAGCTCACCCTTGATGCCGACGACAAGAAGCGCATCCGCGGCTTCATGTTTCTCAGCCAGAAGCCCATCCTTTATGTGGTGAACGTGAATGAGAGCACGCAACTCGGCGCCGACCTCGAAGCCGCCGTCGCCAAATACGGATTGACCGAAGTCGCGCAGCGTCCGAACGCCGGCGCCACCGGCATTTGCGGTAAAGTGGAAGCTGAGCTGGCCGCCATGCCCGATGCTGACGCCGCTGACTTCCTTTCCAGCTACGGCCTGACGGAGAGTGGACTCACCCGCCTGATCCGCAAGACTTATGAACTGCTTGGGCTTATCTCATTCTTCACCGTTGGCGATGATGAATGTCGGGCCTGGACCACGGAGCGCAACTCGCGCGCGCAAAATGCCGCCGGAGTCATCCACTCTGATCTGGAAAAACATTTCATCCGCGCTGAAACCATTCACTGGGACAAGCTACTTGAAGCGGGCTCCGAGGCCAACGCCAAAACCAAGGGCTGGCTGCGCCTGGAAGGCAAGGAATACATTGTCCAAGATGGCGATGTCATGCACATCCGCCACAGCGGGTAACTTGCAACCTTCCGCTATTTTCTTTCGTATCTGATTCGGCTAAGGAGACATCATGAACAACTACTACTATCTCGCGCTCGATGGCAAACAGGCCGGCCCATTTCCGGCCGACGTGGTGGCCCAGATGATCCGCGAAGGCAAAGCCAACGCCCAGACTCTAGCTTTTACCAAGGGCATGTCGAACTGGACCACGCTCGACCTCATCGGCGAATTCCGCGGGCAGTTCCGCACGGAGAGCATGGCGCTTCCGCCGATGCCGAAGGCCGGCTCGGTGCATCGCCGCAGCCATGAGATCGACTTCGAAGTCTGTGGCGACGATCTCCAATTCGTGGAAATCACGCTGGATCCGAATGAGACCGTCATCGCTGAAGCCGGCGCGTTCATGTTCATGACCAATGGCGTGCAGATGGAAACGCAGATGGGGGACGGCTCCAACCCCAGCGCCGGCCTCATGGACAAAGTCCTCCAAGTCGGCAAGCGGGTCTTCACCGGCGAAAGTCTTTTCATGACCACGTTCACCGCGCGCGGCGCCCAGCGGGAAAAGGTCTCATTCGCTGCGCCGTATCCCGGCAAGATCGTAGCCATGGACCTGGCACAGATGGGCGGAACCATGATCTGCCAGAAGCAGTCTTTCTTGTGCGCAGCCATGGGTACGGCCATCGGCATTGAATTCACCCGCAAGCTGGGCACGGGACTCTTCGGCGGCGAAGGCTTCATCCTGCAGCGCCTCACCGGTGATGGCTTGGCCTTCGTCCACGCCGGTGGCACCATTGTTGACCGCACGCTGGGACCGGGCGAGACCCTGCGCGTCGATACTGGCTGCCTCGTGGCCTTCCAGCCATCGGTCAGCTATGACATTCAATTCGTTGGCGGCATCAAGAACACGCTGTTCGGCGGTGAAGGATTATTTTTCGCGACGCTCACTGGCCCCGGACGCGTCTACCTGCAATCGCTTCCCTTCTCGCGACTTGCCGATCGCATCTTCGCTTCCGCACCACGCGCCGGCGGTAAGCGGGTCGGTGAAGGTTCCATC
>DATLCI010000050.1:0-8513 GCA_035526435.1 Terriglobales bacterium | reverse complement strand
CTTTTTCCCGCACGAGCTGTTGGCTGTCCGCTGCAAGCGTTCGTGGATATTTATTGAAATCTTCATTGGGACCAAACTGGGTTGGATTTACGAAGATGGAGGCCACCACTACATCGCACCGCTCCCGGGCGGCGCGAACCAGCGAAAGGTGTCCCTGGTGGAGCGCGCCCATGGTCGGAACAAAGCCGATGGTTTTGCCCGAGCGGCGGGCCTCGCAGCTGGCCGCACGCATGGCTTCTACAGTTTGCAGGGTCTTCATGCGGAGTAAGGTTAGCGCCGCATGGCTTGCTTACGATGCGCGATCACCTCGAAGGAAGCCTTCGTTTCTTTAGGCAGATGGTAAGACTCTTCCTCGCTGGGAAAGCTGCCGAGCTCGACATCGTTCTTGAACGCATAAACCGCGTTGCTGATGGCTCCGGCGATGTCCGCATACTGCCGCGCAAACTTGGGACGCACTCCGAAAGTCAAATTCAACATGTCATGCAAGACGAGCACCTGCCCGTCGCAATCAGGGCCCGCGCCGATGCCGATGGTGGGCACATCCACTTCGTTCGTGATCTCGGCGGCGACTTCGCGCGGCATACCTTCCAGCACCAAAGAAAAAACGCCGGCTCGGTTGAGGGCTACGGCGTCTTTCATTAATTTCTCGATCCCGCTAAGGGTCTTGCCTTGGACTTTGTAGCCGCCCATCTTATGCATCGATTGGGGTGTAAGGCCGATGTGTCCCATGACCGGGATCTCCGCGTCGAGCATGCGCTTGATCAACTCCACCCGGTTGCTGCCACCTTCGAGCTTCACCGCTTCCGCGCCTGATTCCTTCATGAAGCGGACGGCATTCTTCACGGCTTCCTTATCGTCGTGTTGATAGGAGCCATACGGCATATCGGCTATAAGCAGCGCGGACTTCACCGCGCGCCGCACCGCCCGCGTATGGTGCAGCATCTCATCCACGGTCACTGACATGGTGTTGTCCAGTCCCATGACGACCATGCTGAGCGAATCGCCCACCAGCACCATGTCAATGCCGGCTTCGTCAACCAGACGTGCGGTCGAGTAGTCGTAGGCAGTCAAGCAGGTGATGCGCTCGCGGGGCTTTCCAACCAACGCCGTCTTCTTCTCTTGAATGGTGTGGGTAGTGACTTTGCGGCGAGGGTCGCCGGCAGGGATATTAAAACTTGTGACGCTCATCGTTTTACTCCAGTGCGCTTCCCTGACCTCGGGATAGCGCCCGCATGCCTTACAGATGCAGCAAGAGGGATTTTAGTCGCATTCAAGGCCGGAATGTCAAAAAGATTGCGCCGGCCTAAGTGGCTACCCGGAAGCCTATGCGCTCGCGGCTTCGTTGCCCGAAAGCGGCAGGTAATACTGCGTGCCCTTGATGGGCTCATTCAGCCGGCGGAGAAGCTCTTTGAGGTCATCACTGCGCTCCACAAAATCAATATCATTGGTGTTCACCACTAGCAGGTCTGACGATGTGTAATGAAAGAAGAAATGCTCGTACGCTTTGTGTACCTGCTCGATGTAGTCATCGCTAATGGCGGCTTCGTTGGGCTCATTCTTCTTGTTCAACCGCTTCTTTAGCACTTCCGGCGACGCCTGCAGGTAGATCACCAGGTCCGGCGTGGGTAGCTGGGCGCGGAAGAGATCGTAATAGCGGTTGTATATCTCAATCTCAGGGTCAGAGAGATTGACATATGCAAAAAGTTTGTCTTTTTCAAAGATATAGTCAGCCACGAAGCGCTTGTTCGCATTGGCTGAGAGGTCCAGTGCCTTAAGTTGCTCAAAACGCTTGATCAGGAATTCAAACTGCGCCTGGAAAGCCGCGCCGGGCTCGCCTTCGTAGAACTGCTTCAGGAAGCGGTTGTCTTCGGGCTCGATCACCCGCTGCGCATTGATCTGTTGCGCGATCACCTGGGCAAGAGTGCTCTTGCCGACCCGGATGGGACCTTCCAATGCGATGTAACGGGGCAGTTCGAAGAGATTCGCCATGTTTCAGAGTGATGTCCAGGAAACTTCAACGAGAGTACAACTGATTTCAGTGGAGAGCAATCAGGAGTTTTCCACCATTGCTTTCGGGTTCAACCTGATTTTGATTCTCCTCGGCGTGCCTCGGTGTTCTCCGTGATTAACCGGAGCGCTCAGTAATTTTTCTCGAACGCTATGAAAGCCTGTCTTAGCTTCCATTGCGCAGCGGCCTTTTCACTCGACTTCGTGACCGTGTCGCAATTAGCGGCATACGGCAGCGGCTTCGGGGTCTTCGCGTCGCAAGTTTTCAGGCTTTCTCCCGCCAGAAACCCATATTCCAGGCTGTCCAGTGAGATTTTCTTGATCTCAGTGTAGTTAAGCCCGTGCTGCTCCACCGCCTGCTGATATTCGTTCGTAATATCAGAGCGAGACACCCCTTCATCGTCGGTGGCGATCACCACCGCGACGCCTGCCTTCAAATATTGGCGGAAAGGATGGCGATTGCCCGTTAGCCCTAAAATATATTTGCTGCTGCTGGGCGAGACTTCCACGGCAATATTCTTTTGCGCCATCTCCTGCAGGATGTCTTGCGCGCGCGGGTGATACATCACATCCGTCCCGTGTCCGATACGCTGTGCGTGGCCCGTGTCAATGGACAGGGGAATGTGATAACCGAGGACATTTGGAGGGACCTGTCCAAAGCCCAATTCGCCCGCATGCAGCGTGATCTTCAGGTTAGGAAACTTGGTATGGAAGTAGTCGATGATGCGCATGTGGAGCTCGAAATCGCGCACCGGCACCGCCCAGTCTTCCGGCTGGACGAGATTTAGCGTAACGACGCGAGGATCCGAGTTCGCCAACTCGAAACAAAAAGCGATCTGCGCGAACACGGATTCCCTTGGAAACGCCCGCAGCACCTGACATTGATAGCGGATAGGCATCGCGCAGGCTTTGTCTGGCTTACTGGCACTGCACTCCAGGGATGAATTCATGGCCGCTTCGGCTTTGTCCAACAGCGCGGAACGTTTCTCGGAAAACAGGCCGGCCGTCGCCAACTGACGATGCATATCGGCAAAGTCGGGCATCCCGCCGGCTTCTTTCCATTGCAATTTCTTGGGCGCCTCGATCAGAGCACGAGCTTGATCCAGTTGAACGATCAATTCCAGATAGTGAAGGTTCTGTGCCGCGGACCTCCGTCGCGATTCCGCAAACGCATCCCCTAATCGCGAGGCAGCCAGCGCGCTGAAGCGATTGAAGCTCTCGAAGAACTGGTACTGGCCCGGTTTCCGCGCCGCGTCCCATTGCCGGACTGACATGGCGTCCACCATGGCCGCATACAGCGAGGGGTCACTGAAGGCGTCCTCGGCCGAACGTTCTTTGGCCATATCACAAGCACCCGCCGCCTGCGGGCGCACGATGTATAGCGTCTCCTTGTTGACGCACCATCCATCCTCCGCCGCCCACTGGATGTAGCTCTCCGCATACACCGCTCCCGACATGTGGTTGTGCAGGTCCCCGCCCTTGGGTAAGTTGAAAAGGAACTCACGCAGGGCCAACGGGTCGCTCTTGATCGATTCGAAGTATTTGGCGGTGCGCTGCTCGGCACTGCCAGTCGCAGATTTTTTGGCAGGGGCTTGAGCGAAAGCCGTCGACACAAGCAGCAGTAGAGAGACCAAGCAAAACGGTTTCATGGTTAGGCGATTGTAGCGAAATCAGAGACCTAGGCGCGAAGCGCGGGTAGAAATCTTTCGACGGCTAGAGACGTGGGCGGCCAAAATACAATACGTAGCCGTCAGCATCTTTGACCTCGAAACCCCGCAGGCCATCATCGTTGTCGTGGAGTGGCAGAACAAACTCTACATTGCGCGAGGAGAATTCGGCCGCCAGTACGTCAGGATCCGGGACATATACATAAGCGTCCCAGCGGGCGATGCCTTTCTTGACATCGCGAGTGTAGTTCGGCATTGGCTCGACACCGATGTGCTTTAGCATGATCATCGCCCTATCCCGCTTGACGATGCCGAAGAAAATGTCGTTGTCGCTAGGCCCTTGAAACATGATCTCGAACCCCAGACGGTCGCGATAGAACCACATCGCCTCGGGAACGTTCCTGACGATGAAGAGCGGCGCAATGCCTCCAATCTCCGTCTTTGTCATGTGAGGTTCCCTCGCGCCGTCCCGGGTCTTCAGCACGGCTGTTAGAACTACAACGGTATGTTCCCATGCTTCTTGGGCGGATTCTTATCGCGCTTGCCTTGCAGCATCTCCAGAGCGTCAATCAGGCGTTTCCGTGTGTCCCGCGGTTGGATCACGGCGTCCACGTAACCATGCTCGGCCGCGATATAGGGGTTGGCAAACCGGGTGCGGAATTCTTCTACCTTCTTCGCCCGGGCCTTCGCGACGGCGGCGTCGCTGTCTGACTTTGCATCCTTCGCAACTTTGTCCAACTCGCGCTTATAGACAATATTCACTGCACCTTCGGGCCCCATGACGGCAATCTCTGCCGTAGGCCAAGCGTAGTTGATGTCGGTACGAATGTGCTTCGACGCCATTACGCAATAGGCTCCGCCGTAGGCCTTGCGGGTAATGACCGTGATCTTCGGCACGGTTGCTTCAGCATAGGCATACAGCAGCTTGGCGCCGTGCCGAATGATCCCGCCAAACTCCTGCACCGTACCCGGTAGAAAGCCGGGCACGTCTTCAAACGTTATCAGCGGAATGTTGAAACAATCGCAGAATCGGACAAACCTAGCGCCCTTTACGCTGGCATTGATGTCGAGTACGCCTGCCAGGAATGCAGGCTGGTTGGCGACAATTCCCACCGAGCGGCCATTCAGACGCGCAAATCCTATGACGATGTTCTTGGCATAATGCTCATGCACTTCAAAGAAGTAGCCATCATCTACTACCCGTCGGATCACATCCTTGATGTCATACGGTTGGTTTGATTCCGCGGGAACGGTGGTGTCGAGTTCAATATCTGCCCGGTCGGACGGGTCGCTCGTGGCGCGTCGTGGAGCATCATCAATGTTGTTGGATGGCAAAAAGCTGAACAGCTCGCGGATCATGGAAAGACATTCGGCGTCGTCATGCGCCATGAAGTGGGCCACACCACTGGTCTCGTTGTGTGTGGTCGCGCCGCCGAGCTGCTCCTTGGTGACTTCCTCGTGGGTGACCGTCTTGATCACGTCCGGCCCAGTCACGAACATGTAAGAGGTTTTATCCACCATCAGCGTGAAGTCGGTGATAGCAGGCGAATACACGGCGCCGCCGGCGCAGGGCCCCATGATGGCGCTGATCTGCGGGACAACGCCGCTCGCCAAAGTGTTGCGCAGGAAGATGTCTGCGTATCCGGCCAGCGACATTACGCCTTCCTGGATCCTCGCGCCGCCGGAATCGTTGAGTCCAATCACCGGCGCCCCCACCCGCATCGCCGTGTCCATGATCTTTACGATCTTGCCGGCATTGGCCTCAGATAGCGAACCGCCAAAAACCGTGAAGTCCTGCGCGAAGACGAATACTAAACGTCCCTCAATGCGCCCGTAGCCCGTGACAAACCCGTCACCAAATATTTTTTGGTCTTGCATGCCGAAATCCTGGCAGCGGTGAGTGACCATCTTATCGAGCTCTTCGAAGCTGCCTTCATCGAGCAGGAACTCGATGCGTTCGCGCGCCGACATTTTGCCGTCTTTATGTTGACGTTCGCGGCGTTCCTTGCCGCCGCCTTCTTCCGCAAGCGTATCCCGGCGCTTCAGCTCAATGAGCTTCTGTTCGAGGTTCATGGCTACGGATTATAAGGCAGTGCTGAACCCGGGAGGATTCCCTGAAGGTAAGGAACTACTGATTGCCGATGCTGTCGCGCCATTTGTACTTCTTGCCGTCCCAGAACATCACGGAACTCATGGTCTCGCCTTCTTGCAGCAGTAACGCCGCGGCCGGTGGCTTGCCTTTCCGGGTCACAACCTTAGTGATGCCCAGATCGCTGAAGGGGAGATTGAGTACCAGGAACTTCGATTTGGGTTTTTCCGCGCGCCACGACTCCGGCCCAGCGCCGTGAATGATGAGCACGGCATGTCCCTGCAGCGGATCGCCGGATGAGATCTCCGACGTGATCTTCGGGTCCCTGTAGCCGTGGTAAGCCATGTACGGATCGATCATGGAATAGTTGAACTCATCTTTGCGCGCGAGTGCGTTGGTGCAGCGGGCGACGATGACGGCGTCTTCCACTCCATCATGGTCAAGGTCGGCGACGAGGAATGGAGTCCAAGGCTCGGCTTTTCCGGGCGTCCGATAGTTCACGACGAGATTGCTTTTGGAGGTAGCGATCTTGCAATTCGGTCCGAATTGCGCGGCCACGATCTTGGTCAAGTCTTCCGGCAACTTCACCGGAACCGCGGCGGGCTCCGCCACAGGCGGCGTGTAGGTCTTCTCGCCCAGGTCAGAGAGCGTTGCCTTTTTATCGGGCTCGATCAAGTCCCGATAGCCCTTGGGATCTTCCTTGGTGGGAACATTACTCTGCGCCGTGGCGGATAGGGTGACTAGCGATACGAGGAAGAGTAAGGCGACGGCAGCTCTCATACTGCTAACTGTAGCGCGGAATGGCTTCCGCGTAACCAAAAGCTTTACTTAGACTCAAGTTGCCAACCGGCAACATCGGCCTACTTCCGCTTCTTGCTCTCGGGCTTAGACTTCGATTCTTTGCCGGAATCCTTTGCGGTCGGCTTCGAATCAGTCTTATCAGTCTTTTCAACTGCCTTGGAGGCCGAGGACTCAGAGCCATCGCTGCTGCCGGAATCACCGCCCGAATCCGCACTTCCGGAGTTCTTTGACGAAGACCCCCCTTCGGACTTTCGTGCGTAGTCGGTCACGTACCAGCCACTGCCCTTGAACTGCACCGCCGGCGCGGAGAGGAGTTGTTCCACCGGCCCATTGCACTTCGGACACTTCTTGACCCGCGGATCTGAATAGGACTGGTGGATCTTCTCGAAGACGTGTTTGCATTTTTTGCACTGGTATTCGTAAAGAGGCACGTTGAACCTTTAGTGTTAGCGTTGGCCTGATTATATAGGCGCTCGGTTTGCCCGGCCGCTATGCCTCGGAATAGACTTCAGCAGTCGTGACCTCCTCGACTCAATCTGCGCTGTATGTCGTCGCCACACCGGTCGGCAACCTGGAAGACATTACCCTGCGCGCGCTGCGGATACTCAAAGAAGTAGCCATCATTGCCTGCGAAGATACCCGCCAGACCCAAAAGCTGCTCAATCACTACGACATCTCCACCCCCAGCATCAGCTATCACGAACATAACGAGGCGACCCGCTCCGCGGAATTGATCCACCGCATCGAGAATGGCGAATCGGTAGCGCTGGTGAGCGACGCGGGCACGCCAGGCATCTCCGATCCCGGCTACCGCCTGATCACGCTGGCTATCCGCCATCAGGTTCCTGTGGTGCCTGTACCCGGCGCCTCTGCATTCCTCTCGGCGCTGGTGGCGAGCGGCCTGCCGACCGATGCGGTCGCCTTTTCCGGATTCCTTCCGGCCAAGCGCGGACAACGTCGCACCGATCTTGAGGCCATCAAAGCTTCGCAGCGTACGCATGTGTTTTATGAAGCGCCGCACCGCATCATCGAATCGCTGGAGGACATTGTGGAAGTGCTGGGGGGAGATCGCCGCGTCGTCGTCGCGCGCGAGGTCACCAAGCTGCACGAAGAATTTATTCGCGGAAGGGCCGCGGATGTATTTGAGCAGATGCGGCATCAAGAGCCGCGCGGGGAGATCACGCTCTTGATCGCGAAAGCGGAACCGCAAACCGGCCCTATCGCCGAGAAGCGCGCCGACCTGCCATCCCGATTGCAGGAGATCATGGCCTCTCAACAGCTCGACGAAAAATCGGCATTAAAGGTTCTCGCCCGGGAACAGGGGGTCTCCAAGAGTGAAGTCTATCGGGAGCTCCAGCGCCAGCGTACTAAGGGAAATCCTCTTAGCCGGTAGTACATGTACCTCCCTGAAAGGCATGCTCCTTCGGTAATCTAGCGAACCAAGGGGCAAAGCATCTAAATTTGCAGGAAGGAGACGAGACTGTGAAATTTACAGAGTCGTCCGAATTCGTGCATTCTCTAAACAACGTTCTGCAGAAGGCCTTATTCCGCAGCAGCGAAGTAGTGGGAGACTTGCCCCGGACGCATCCGGCGCGGGCCAAAGCTGAAGAATTGCATTTGGAGTTACAGCGTGCGGCGTCGCTGGCGCGGAGACTGATCGCGAATGTCGCGTCTTTCCCCGAAGCGAGTGCCGTAACCGTACCTCCGGCAAAGACGGGACCCTCCCCCGCCCCCCGGCCCGCTTTGCTGTATGTGGATGACAAGCCTGATCGGCTCGAAGTCTTGCGCGCATTATTGGAGACGCGCGGTTATCAAGTCATTACCGCGCTGAATGGCCCGGATGGATTGCGCAGCTTTCTGACCCACAAGATCAAGCTGGCCATCCTGGACTATTACATGCCCAGCATGGACGGCGGAGCGGTAGCCCTACAGATGCGCCAGCTCCGTTC
>DATLCI010000046.1:0-8938 GCA_035526435.1 Terriglobales bacterium | reverse complement strand
GCTCCTTAACCCCAGCTAACCTCAAATCGTGTACCCTAGTTCGGTGATCACTGTATCCAAAGAGGATTACCTCAAGGCCATCCTGGAGGCCGAGTCAGAAGGCGAGAACGTTATCTCCGCCACGCTCGCCCATTGGCTCAGCGTCTCCGCTCCGGCGGTGACCATGGCCTTGCGCCGCCTCAAGAAGGACGCCCTCGTCAACGTCCGCCTCGATGGACGCGTCCAACTCACTGCCGAAGGCCGCAAGGTCGCGCAGCGTACTGTGACTCGTCACCATCTCATCGAGCGAATGCTGCATGAGGTCTTTGGCATGGAGTGGTATCGCGTTCATGATGAAGCTGAACGTTTGGAACACGCGGTTTCCGCTGAGTTCGAAGCCAAGCTGGCGAAGAAGCTGGGCACTCGCGGCGCCTGCCCCCATGGGAACGACGCCATCCCCGAAAGTCCGGCCTCGCGACGCAAGCGTGGCTTAAAGCTCCTTTCCGAAGCCGATCCCGACGCCGCCTACACCATCCGCGCCGTCTATGAGCGCGACCGCAAGCTTTTGGAATTTCTGGAAGAACGCGGTATGCGTCCGGGCGCTAAGATCAAGTTGCTGGCGCGCAACTATGATCGGACCCTTGCCTTGCAAACCGCGAGCGGTAAAGTCACCGTGGGTCAGCCGGTAGCCGAACGAGTTTGGGTGGCCCGCACCTGATCAGCAAGTTGACGACCTTAGTTAACTATGGTTAATATAGTTGCGTATAGCCACGCTAATGACCGTGCTGTACTCCCGGCCACTAACGACTAAAGACTAACAACTGCCCCATGTCCACCCGTCCCTGGCGATTCGAAACCGGTAACCCCAGTCTTCCGGAAGTTCACTCCACCATGCACATTCCTGCCGGTGCAGGCTTCTTCCGCAAGTTGCTCGCCTTCGCTGGTCCCGGATTCCTAGTCTCGGTCGGATACATGGATCCTGGCAACTGGGCAACCGATCTGGCTGGCGGTTCACGTTATAACTACACGCTGCTCAGCGTGATCATGATGTCGAACCTAATGGCGATCCTGTTGCAAAGCCTTTGCATCAAGCTCGGAGTCGCCACAGGGCGCGACCTCGCCCAAGCCTGTCGCGACCATTACAGTAAGCCGGTTTCGTTTGTTCTTTGGGTTCTGTGTGAGATCGCCATTGCCGCCTGCGATCTTGCGGAAGTCATAGGCTCCGCCATCGCCCTGCAATTACTGTTTGGCTTGCCCCTGGTCTGGGGCGTCTGTCTGACCGCGCTCGATGTCTTGATGATCCTCTATTTGCAGAATCGCGGATTCCGTTACATTGAGGCGCTGGTGATCTCGTTGATTGGCATCATTGGATTGTGTTTTGGCGCGGAGATTGTCTTCTCCCGTCCGGAGATAGGCCCCATCGTCAAGGGTTTCCTCGTTCCTTCCGTCGAGATCGTTACCAACCCGGAGATGCTCTACATCGCCATCGGCATTTTGGGCGCTACCGTCATGCCGCATAACCTCTATCTGCATTCCGCGATCGTGCAGACCCGCAACTTCGCTCGGACCCCGGAAGGCAAGCGCGAAGCCATCAAGTTCTCCTCTATCGATTCTGCCTTCGCCCTCATGCTCGCGCTTTTTGTGAATGCTGCCATCCTCATTGTCGCCGCCGCTGCCTTCCATCGCACCGGCAATACCGGCGTTGCTGAGATTCAGGACGCTTACAAACTTCTTACGCCGCTTTTGGGGGTCACCGGCGCCAGCACGCTCTTTGCTCTGGCGCTTCTCGCCTCCGGCCAGAACTCCACCCTGACCGGCACCCTCGCGGGACAGATCGTGATGGAAGGCTTTCTCAACATCCGACTCAAGCCCTGGCTTCGCCGTCTCATCACCCGGCTGATCGCCATCGTTCCGGCCGTCATCGTAACCGTTCTCTATGGTGCCTCCGGCACGGCCAAGTTACTCATCTTCAGTCAGGTTGCCCTGAGTATGCAGCTCAGCTTTGCCGTCTTCCCCCTGATCATGTTTACCAGCGACAAGCTCAAGATGGGTGAATTCGCGAATCCCCTTTGGATAAAGATCCTCGCCTGGTTAGTAGCCGTCGTTATCGCCGGCCTGAACCTCTGGCTGCTCTATCAAACGAGCATAGTCGTCCTTCTTCTTCTTGTGGCAATTGTTGCGGGGATGGTTATCTTCACCCTTTATGACCACCGCCGTGCCCGTCTGATTGAAACTTCCGCCTCCTAGGAGCCTAGGAGTAGAATCTTTTTTCTACCTACACGGGAGACACACCCATGAATTCCTTCAACAGCGGCGCTACGTTGCGCGTCGGCGACCGCGACTTCGAGATCTTCCGCCTCGATTCGCTCGATAAGCAGGGCCTGTCCACCACACACCTGCCGTATTCCATGCGCATCCTCCTCGAGAACCTTCTGCGCAATGAGAACGGACGCTCCGTCACCGCCGACGACATTCGTTTCCTCGCCAGTTGGAACGCGGCTGACGAACCTTCGCGTGAGATCAGCTTCTCTCCCGCTCGGGTATTGATGCAGGATTTCACCGGCGTTCCCGCGGTCGTAGACCTGGCCGCCATGCGTGATGCGGTAAAGAAGTTTGGTGGCGATCCCTCCGTGATCAATCCGCTGCAACCTGCGGAACTTGTCATCGACCACTCCGTACAGGTCGACGAATTCGGGACCGTGCAGGCTTTTACCGACAATGGCATCCTCGAATTTCAACGCAATAAGGAGCGGTATGCGTTCCTTCGTTGGGGGCAGGGTTCATTCAAGAATTTCGCCGTTGTCCCGCCGGAGATGGGCATCGTGCATCAGATCAACCTGGAATATCTGGCGCGGGTTGTATTCAAGAATGAATGTCCCGGCAAGCCTACTCAGGCCTATCCCGACACCTTGGTCGGCACGGACTCGCACACCACCATGATCAATGGCCTCGGCGTCCTCGGCTGGGGTGTCGGCGGCATCGAAGCCGAAGCCGCCATGCTGGGCCAGCCCGTCTCGATGCTTCTGCCCCAAGTCGTCGGCTTCAAGCTCACGGGAAAGCTGCCCGAAGGCTCTACTGCGACCGATCTTGTGCTTACCATCACCGAGCGGCTCCGCAAAGTCGGCGTCGTCGGCAAATTCGTCGAATACTTTGGTCCGGGACTCAGCCAGCTTCCACTCGCGGACCGCGCCACCATCGGCAATATGTCACCGGAGTACGGTGCCACCTGCGGCATCTTCCCGGTCGATAACGAAACCCTCAATTACCTCCGCATGACCGGCCGCCCCGCGGACCAGATCGCTCTCGTCGAGGCTTATTGCAAGGAGCAAGGTCTCTTCCACTCCGCCTCCGCACCGGAGGCCACCTATTCGCAAGTGGTAGAACTGGACCTGGGTACGGTGGAACCCAGCGTCGCCGGTCCTAAACGTCCGCAAGATCGCGTCAAACTTTCCGACACATCGAAATCGTTTTGGGATGCGCTGCCCACTCTCGCGGGCCCCAATACTAAGCGCCTTGAGCGACGCACGGTGAATGAAGAGCGCCAGCGCATGCGTATGGATTCGGAAGGCGGAATCGCCGCCGGTATGGAAGATCCAACCTCGCCCGCTGCCCGGCCTGCGGACTTGCAGGAAGCCCTGGATCATGGCGCGGTGGTCATTGCGGCCATTACCAGTTGCACCAACACTTCAAATCCTTCAGTGATGATGGCCGCCGGTCTACTTGCAAAGAAAGCCGTCGAACAAGGATTACGCGTCCCGCGCTGGGTCAAAACCTCCCTATCTCCGGGCTCGCGCGTTGTTACCGAGTACTACAAAAAAGCCGGGCTCATGTCTTATCTTGACGAACTCAAGTTTCACACCGTCGGATATGGGTGCATGACCTGCATCGGCAACTCCGGCCCTCTGCCCGTGGACGTTTCCCGCGCCATCGAAGATAACGGGCTGGTCGTCGCCTCCGTCCTTAGCGGTAATCGTAACTTCGAGGGCCGCATCAACTCGGAAGTTCGCGCTAACTACTTGATGTCACCCCCGCTGGTGGTTGCCTTCGCGCTTGCTGGACGCATCGACATCGATTTCAACACTCAGCCGGTCGGTACCGGTAAAGATGGCAAGCATGTCTTCCTGCGTGACATATGGCCCACCCAGGAAGAAGTGCGTCAGGCTATCGCCGCCGGGATCGATTCTGAGATGTTCAAGAAGAATTATGGTTCCGTATTTGCCGGCGATGAGCGCTGGCAAAAGCTCCCTACCCCTACCGGCAATACATATCTGTGGGATGAGAAATCTACCTACATCAAACGCGCCCCCTATTTTGACGACATGCCAGCCAAGCCCGAACGGGTCAAAGATATAAAGAACGCCAGTGTGCTGGCCATCTTGGGCGACAGCGTAACCACTGACCACATCTCCCCGGCTGGCTCCATCAAGAAGAACGGCCCTGCCGGCGCTTATCTCATGCAGAACGGCGTTGATCCCAAGGACTTTAACTCCTACGGCTCGCGCCGCGGCAATCATGAAGTAATGGTTCGCGGCACCTTCGCCAATGTCCGCTTGCGCAACAAGATGGTCCCTGGCTCCGAGGGGGGGGTGACGAAATACGTCCCCAGCGGCGAGACGATGTCCATCTTCGACGCCTCGGTGAAGTACATCGCCGATGGCACTCCTCTGGTCATACTCGCGGGCAAAGAGTACGGCTCGGGTTCATCGCGTGATTGGGCGGCCAAGGGCCCGCGTCTCCTCGGCGTTCGTGCCGTCATCGCGCAAAGCTATGAGCGCATCCATCGTTCGAACTTGGTCGGGATGGGCATTGTCCCGCTGCAATTCCATGCGGGACAGAATGCCGAATCGCTTGGCCTCACCGGCGAGGAGAGCATTGAGATCTCCGGCCTGGCAGACCGTCTCAAGAACAAGTTCAAAGATGGACGCGAAGTCAAAGTCATCGCCAAAACGCCCGACACGAAATCGCCCGAAGGCAAAAAAATCTCCGGAAAGAAGACTGAGTTCCATGCCATCGTCCGCATCGACACTCCGCAGGAGATCCTCTACTACGAGCACGGCGGCATCCTGCAGTACGTCCTGCGCCAACTGCTCGCCGGCAAGGACGCGACCGAGCACGTCGGCAAAGGCATGGCCACCATGGCGGACCCGGCCACGGGCAGTTCGCTGTCTTGATTTTGTCATCTGGAGCGTATAGAGAAAGATCCATTTGAAAGAGTCCCGCAGGGACGCAACCTACACCGCCCCAGCACGTAAGGGCTAGGAATCGGTTGGAAAGCTGGAGAGGCCCGCGGGGACACAAATGAAAATCGCCGCCGTCATCCTCATTCTCGCCACCTTCATTCTCGCCCAAGCTCCCGCTCCCAAGAAAGGTGCGAAACCTAAAATGGCTACTGCCCGCGGAACTTTCGACGTCAAGGTCGTTCCCACCGGTACCCATCACAAAGACCCCGCCTACGGTCGCTATTATTCTGACAAGGTCTACCATGGCGACCTCGAAGGTACCGCCATTGGCGAGATGCTCGCGGCTGGGACCGGTGCGGCGGGAACGTCGGGTGCCTATGTCGCGATGGAGCGGGTCACCGGTAAGCTCAACGGACATTTAGGCTCGTTCACCCTTTACCATTCGGGTAGCATGGAGCCAGGCAAAATGTCGATGGAAGTGAATGTTGTTCCTGGCTCGGGCACCGATGAACTCACCGGCATAACGGGCAAACTGACCATCATCATCGAAGGCAAGCAGCACTCGTACGAATTCGAGTACACGCTGCCGCCGAAATAGCGAATGTGGCACAGCCCCCCTCGGCGGTGCAGAGACGTAGCTGGCTACGTCTCGCCTCGTCCACCCCCTTACTTCGCTGCCCCCTTCGCCAAGAACTTCCGTTCGAAGAACTCCGCGACGGCCGCATCCACGCGCACCTGGTTGGCATGGCGCATGAAGTGGTGGGTGTCGTCCACGATCACCAACTCTTCATACGGCACTTTCTTCTCCGCCAGCCGACGCACCAGGTCCACCGTCTGGCTGAAGCGCACATTGCGATCGTCATCGCCATGGATCAGCAGAACGGGCGACTTCCACGTCTCCACGCTCGCAACCGGCGACGACTTCCACGCGATCTCCAGCGCCTTGTCGCGGTCGTTCGGCTCGAACTTGGCCGAGCCGCTCACCGACGCCGCGAACGCTGCTCCCGCCCCCGATCCCGAATTTGTGAAGTCGTGCACGCCGTGGATGTCCACGCCCGCGGCAAAGATGTCGGAATTGCGCCCCAGCGCCAGCGCCGTCAGGAATCCGCCATACGACCCGCCATAGATCCCGATGCGTTTCGCATCCACCTGCGGCAGCGTCCGCAGATACTCACCCGCCGCCTTCACGTCGAGATACTCCGCCGCGCCCTGCGCGCCCGCATTGCGCGGCCGATGGAACTCGTATCCATACCCGATGCCCAGCCGGTAATTGATGGCCAGCACCACGAACCCGCGGCTCGCCAGATATTGGTTCAGCGCATACGCGTTCGTGTAGTAATCCGAGTAATGCCATCCCAGCAGCATCTGCCGCGGCGGCCCGCCATGCACATACACGATCGCCGGCTTCTTGCTTGCACCCCCAACCGGTTCAAACAGTTGCGCATGGATGGTGAGCCCGTCTTCGGCCTTATACGTCACCGCCTTGGGAACCACTAGTTGCGCCGTTGGATAGTCGGAAGGCATGCGGTCTTCCGCAAGGGTTCTCGCGATCTTCGCTTGGCCACCACCGATTCCGGTCACTATCACCTGCGGTGGCCGCTGCGCCCGAGCGCCGATGTACGCGATCCACTTGCCATCGCCCGTGATAACCGGTGTCCACTCGAGGCCCTTTCCCGGTGTCCTAACTTTTGGCGTCGCCGTATCGACCGATACCTGCACCACATGTCGACGATTCAAGTCGCCCTCGGCGCTGCCCGTATTCGCTGCAAAAACCAGCCACTCGCCATCCGCGCTCAGCGAGATGTACTCCGCCATGTAGTCGCCCGGCGTCAGCAGCAGCGGCGCATTGATAGCTCCGGCCTTGCCCGCACTGCCATCGCCCGCCGTGTTGGCTGTCGTTTCCTGTTTTATGGAGTAAAGATGGGGCCAGCCGTCCATATACGAGAGGAAGACGATTCTCCCGCCCGCCGCCCAGTGCAGGTTGGTTCCACCCTCCGTCGTCGGCACCGACCCGCGCAGGGTCTCGGGTGCCGTCCACAGCATGCGCGCTGCGCCGCTGGCGTCGCCGGTTGTTTCTGCCGTCCAGATCGCCCACGGTTGATGGCGCGGCTCCAGGATCATCGTTGGCGCGCCGCCCGCTCCCGGCCTGCGCACGAAGGCGATCTTTGTCCCATCGGGCGACCACCGCGGGCTGGAATCGCGCGAGGTGCTCGGAGCCAGGTACAGTATCGGCGTCTCTGCGTCTCTGTAGATCCCAATGAAGCTGTGGTCCCCGCGCCCCGAAACGAATGCCAGCCGCGCGCCGTCGGGCGACCATTGCGGCGATCCATTGTCGCCGCGCGCGGTAAAGAGCTTCTTGCCTCCCGATTTTGCGGAACCCTCGCCTTTCTCCCCGGAGGCTCTGGTAGAGACGTTGCCCGCTACCTCTCCGGCCTTCGCTGCGCTGCCACTTCCTGTTCCACCTGCGCTTGCACGCGCCCCGCTGCCCGAACCAGGCACTGTTGGCATTCCGCTGCCTGTTTCCAATAACGCCGCCACCCAGATCAGGCGATCCTTCACGAACGCTACCTGGTCGCTGCGCGGCGATATCGTCGGATCATCGCCTTCGCCCAGCAGTCTGGCATCGCCACCCTCGAATGCCACCGCCCAGATCTGCACTGGCGTGGGCATGGGCATGCCCAGCGGATTTACACTCAACGTGTCGTCAAAGTTCGAGCCATGGTCGCCGCCGCGGACGTACACCACCCACTTGCCGTCGGCGGAGATCTGTACCGAGGTCAGCTCCTGCGCGTCATCTTTGTCGTAACGGGTGAGCTGCCGCGCCTTCCACTCCGGCGCCTCGGCCACATATAGGTTGCGCACGCCGCGCTCGTTCATCGCCCACGCAATGCGGCTGCCTGTCGCCGCCGCCGTCAGCTCGTTGGGGAAGGGATAACTCTTGATCTGCTCGAGGGTGGGTGATGTCCCTTTCTGCTGGGCAGATGCGAGCGATTGCAGTGTGAGGAGAAGGACTAAAAGCAGGCATTTCCGCATGACGAGCTCCTGGGGAAGAGTGACGGCATAGGGAATGTACATGAGACGGTTGCGAAGCGGAAGGCGTCCTTACTTCGGCGGCTGAAGCCGATCGCATAGGGCACCTTTTCGGCACGGCTGAAAGTCATGCCCCTCCCAGAAACTTGCCAAAGGAGGCCGGCTCTGAATGACAGCGGTACAGGCTCTCCGCAGTGTCTCTGTGCCTCCGTGGTAAGAATGCACTCGCCATTCATCGTTTCTTAAACGTCATCAGTTACAATCTTGGATTCATTGAAAGGACTTCGAAGCACCATGCCTCTCGCCGTTGGCGCAACCGCGCCTGATTTCGAACTACCTGCCGTCACCGGCACTGATCGCAGCACCTTCAAGCTCGCCGACTATCGCGGCAAAAAGAACATTGTCCTGGCGTTCTACGCCCTCGATTGGTCCCCCACTTGAGCCGCGCAGATGCCGGCGTATCAGGCTGATCTAGCCAAATTCGCCGCGCTCGATGCCCAGGTCGTGGGCATTAGCATGGACTCAGTCTTCTGCCACATTGGTTGGCAGGAAAAAGAGATTGGTAAGCTCGATTACCCGCTGCTGAGCGACTTTCATCCTCACGGCGCGGTCGCACAGCTCTATGAGGTCTTTCGTACCGGCGCACCTTTGCCCGGCATCAGTGAGCGCGCGGTTTATGTGATCGACAAGCAGGGCAAGATCGCCTTCGCCAAGATTTATGAATTGGGCGAACAGCCGCCGAACGAAGA
>DATLCI010000214.1:0-7310 GCA_035526435.1 Terriglobales bacterium | reverse complement strand
CGCGGTCCTTCACAAACTCCATCGCCTGCATCAGACCCATGCCGCGGACATCGCCGATGACGGGATACTTCTTCTGCAGGGATTCGAGCCCCGCGCGGAAGTGCGCGCCCACGGTAGCCGCGTTGTCCATCAGGCGGTCCTCTTCAATCAGGTCGATGGTCGCTTTGGCCGCGACCGAGGTCACGGGGTTCCCACCGAACGTCGAGATCTGCAGTCCCTTGAAGCTGGCCGCGATGTCCGGGCGCGTCATGGTCACGCCGATGGGCGCGCCATTGGCCATGCCTTTCGCGGAGGTGATGATGTCGGGCGTGACCTCCCACTGCTCGATGCCGAACCACTTCTGGCCGGTGCGTCCCCAACCAGTCTGGACTTCGTCGGAGATGAAGAGCCCGCCGTAATCCTTCACGATCTTGAAGACGATCTTGAAATATTCCTTCGGCGGAGTGATGAACCCCCCCAGGCCCTGGATGGGCTCGGCGATGAACGCGCCGATCTGTCCGGAGGTCGTGGTCTGAATCACCGATTCGACATCCTTCGCGCACTCCATGCCACAGCTATCGGGCTTCTGTCCGAACGGACACCGATAACAATAAGGATTCAGCGCGTGCACCACGCCCGCCGCGCCCGGCAGTGACTTCCGCCAGGTGTTCTGGCCAGTGAGCGACTGCGCGAGTTGCGAGCGCCCACTGTAGCCGTGGCGCAGGGCCACGACCTCGTAGCGTCCCGTGTGGATGCGCGCAAGCTGGATGGCAGTCTCATTGGCTTCCGTGCCGGAGTTCGAGATGAAGCTTTGGCTGATCTCGCCCGGCGTGATCTGCGCCAGCTTCTCGGCCAAGGCCACGATGGCCTCGTTGGGGAAAAGGGTGGAGGCGTGCTGGAGCTTGTCCATTTGCGCCTTCATCTTGCTGGTCACGCGCGGATTCGTATGGCCCACGGAGATGGTTACGATGCCGCCAAAGAAATCGAGATACTTCTTGCCCTCCGTGTCCCACAGGTACTGCATGGAGGCATGGTCGGTGACCAGCGGGTCGGCAAAGTAGTTGGAGATGGAAGGAAAAAGATATTGCTTATGTTTCTTGATGATTTCGTCTTTAGTCATAGGACACCAGGTTTCAAAGTTTCAAGGTTTCACGTTTCACGAAAGTAGCCACCAGCCTTCAGCCATCAGCAAGAGCTAATCCGCCGCCGCGGTGCGTCCTGTCTGCGTGGTCAATGGTCCGTAGCTGTCTGGACGGCGGTCGCGGAAGAACTGCCAGGTCTTGCGGACTTCAGCGATCATGTCGAGGTCAAGGTCGGCGACGACCAGTTCGTCTTTGTCACGGCTCGCCTGGGCGACGATCTTTCCGCGTGGCGTGCAGAAGTAGCTCTTGCCGTAGAACTCGCCGATGTTCCACGGCTTCTCTTTGCCTACGCGATTGATGGCGCCGACAAAGTATCCGTTGGCTACGGCGTGTGCCGGTTGCTCAAGCTCCCACAGGTATTCGGAAAGTCCGGCGACGGTAGCCGACGGATTGAAGACGATCTCCGCGCCGTTGAGTCCGAGCACGCGCGCACCTTCAGGGAAGTGGCGGTCATAGCAGATGTATACGCCCACGCGGGCGTACTTCGTCTGAAAGACCGGATACCCGCCGTCACCCGGCGTGAAATAAAACTTCTCCCAGAAGCCGGGATTCACCTGCGGGATGTGGTGCTTGCGATATTTCCCAAGATATTTTCCGTCGGCATCGATCACCGCGGCGGTGTTGAAGTAGAGCCCGGTCATCTCCTCTTCATAAATGGGGACGACGATCACCATCTTGTGCTTCGCGGCCAGCTTCTGGAAAAGCTTGGTGGTGGGGCCATCGGGGATGCGTTCGGTCAATTCATACCAGCGGGGGTTCTGCTCCGCGCAAAAATAAGGGCCGTAGAAAAGTTCCTGCAGGCATAGCACCTGGACTTTTTGCTTCGCCGCCTGTTCGATGAACTTCAGGTGCTTGTCCATCATGGCCTTTTTGATCTGGGGGAGCGTGTTTTCCGGCCCGAGAGGATTGCTGGCTTGAATGAGACCGCAGCGGACGATACGCGACATACGACACCTCGGAGCGAAGGGGAAACTCCGTGAATATACCGCAGATACGCTCGAAACGGGAGCGCAAATGGGATTAAGGTAGGGGGTGACAGACCAGCAGGCGGAGTATATATTGACAAGCCATTGCGCATGGGCGGGCTCTTCCAACACGCTCCCGACCGGTCTGGCTTTCCTTACCTCTCGCAACTTTCACCGGAATTACTCTGGACTTTGCTGTGGCTGGCGATCGCCTTCTGCGCCATTCATGCACTGCGCCGCGCCCGGGGGTTCGTGCCGGGCAAAGCGCCAGCCCGCTACAACTGGAACCAGCGTCTGTACCACTGGGGAAACTTCTTGCTACTGGCGCTGGTGGCATTCTCCGGCTATTGGCTGTTCTTCCGCCATGCGCCGCCGGGATTGTTCGGATTCACGTGGCTGGATATCCATTCCTACTCGGGGTTGGCCTTCGCCGTTGGTGTCATAGTCCACGCCGTTGCCGCCACTTTGCGCGGCGACACCCGCTCCATGGCCCCGGAGTGGCGCGACTTCCGCGAGGCCGGCGTCATCTGGCGAAACTTTCTCGGCAAGACGAATGAATATCCCGCGCCGGGCAAGTATGACGCGCTGCAGAAGATCTATCACCACATCCTCTCGCTGCTGGCCATTACCTTTACGGCGAGCGGCGTTTTCATGTGGCTGTCATCGGCGCAGATCTATCTGGCGCCACGAAGCGCCATTCATCTTTTCCGGGTGACCCATGACATCTCGGCGTTCCTGCTTGCTGTCATGGTGGTGGGCCATGTCTATTTCTCCATCATCAAGGCGAACCGGCATAACCTGAAAGACATGACAGGACTGAGAACGAGCACGCCGGAAAGAGAGGCGGCGGACTGATGGCGGACTCCGTCTCCAGGCGAACGTTTGTAAAGATCGGTGCAGCGGCCGGCGTGGCCGGAGCGTCAGTGCTCAAGGCCGGCCAGCATCTGTTGCGCGCGTTCAATACCCCGGGCTCTGCCGAAGTCGGGGGCAATGGGGTCGAGAAGCATCCGCTCACGCTGAACGTGAATGGGAAGGCGTATCCGTTGCAGACGGAGGACCGCCGCACGTTGCTGCTCGCCTTGCGCGATGATCTTAACCTTACCGGCACGAAACGTGGATGCAATCTGGGCCAGTGTGGCGCCTGCACCGTCCTGCTGGACGGCGATCCGGTCTACTCCTGCATGATGCTGGCGCGCGATGCCGAAGGACGAAAAGTCACAACGATCGAGGGAGTCTCCGGAGCCGGCGAGACGCTCCATCCGGTGCAGCAGGCCTGGGTCGACAAGATGGGTTCGCAATGCGGCCACTGTTCCCCGGGAATGATCATGAGCGCGGTGGCGCTGCTGAAAGAGAACACCCACCCGAGCGAGGCGGATGTCCGGCATGCGCTGGGCGGTAATCTGTGTCGCTGTGGGAATTATCCGAAGGAAGTGGAGGCGGTGCTCGCTGCCGCCGCCGGGAATACTGCGAAGCCGGAAACGCCTCTCGTCGGCGGACGCGCGCGTACCCTCGACGCCCTTAACAAATGCACCGGCACGGCGAATTACACGTGCGATATCCGGCTGCCGGAGGGGATGCTGCACGCGAAGGTGCTGCGCAGCCCTATCGCACATGCCAGCGTGAGTGGCGTTGATTTCTCGCGGGTGACAACGCTGCCGGGGATCAAGGCGACCCTCGGTTGGGATGAAGTCCCGAATTACCAGTCAGACCGCCGTTTCCTGAATGGGAAGTCGCGATATGTGGGTGACGCCATCTGCGCAGTCGCCGCGGAGGACCTTTACACGGCGCAGCACGCGCTGGAGTTGATCGGACTGGACCTGGAAGAGCATGCGCCCGTGCTCGATGCGGAATCTGTCCTGCGTAATAGCTCGAAAGTCTGGGTTCACCGCACCGGCGAGGTCGCAGGATTTGCCGGGCCGCAGGCGCGCGACAAGAACACCATCCAGTTCGCGCGCGGAGAAATCGAAAAGGCTTTGCAGGATGCGGACTTCGTTCTCGAGGGGCGATACACCACCCAGCTGCAATGCCACGTGCCGATCGAGCCCCATTGCGTCGTCGCCAAGTGGGAGGGGGATAAGCTCACGTTGTGGAACTCCGAGCAGAGTCCCCACAACTGTTCTCACACGGTGGAGAAGGCGTTGAATCTGCCGGAGGGCAGCGTGCGCGTGATCGCAACCTACATCGGCGGGGGATTTGGCGGCAAGTGCACGGACAATCCGGGTAAGACGCTATATCAGGGCATCGCTGCCATGCTGGCGAAGAAGGCGCAACGTCCCGTCCGGCTGGAATACACGAACAAAGAATTGATGTTCGCCGAAGACACGCGAAATCCGATGCACTTCGAAATGCGGGTGGGCGCGAAGAAAGACGGACGCATCACGGGGATCGATTGTCGCGCCATCCAGCCGACAGGTGGCTATGCGTCGAGCGGTCCGGCGGTATGCGCCGTCGCCGGTGAAGGCGTGATGAATACCTACCGCGCCGCGGCCCTGCGCTACACCGCATATTCCGTTTACACCAATACCCCGGTGGGTGGCGAGCTGCGCGGCTTTGGACATCCTCAGGCGGTGTTCGCACTTGAGAGCCACATGGACAAAGTTGCCGACAAGCTGGGCATGGACCCGCTGGAGTTTCGCCTGCAACAGCATCTGCAGGATGGCGACAAGCTCCTCACGGTGGAAGGTGAGGCTTCCGAAATACGCAACTCCGGCTTGCGGGAATGCCTGGAGCGCGGAGCCGCTGCGATCAAGTGGCGCGAGAAGTGGCAGCACCCTTCGAAAAAGACCGGACGCCTGCGCCGTGGACTCGGCGTGCGTATGAGCCAGGAGCACTCGGGGCGCGACGTCTCGAACGGCGTGATCGCGGTCCGACCGGACGGCCGAGTCGTTGTGCCGATCGGTTATGGCAATCTCGGCACGCAATCGCACTCCGGCATTGCCTTCATCGTGGCGGACACGCTGGGATTTACACGCGCTGAGATGGAAACAATGATCGAGTTCCGTTGGGCGGATTCAGGGACGACGGCTTGGGACTTCGTCAGCGACGCCAGCCGCGGCATGCATTGCCAGGGTAAGGCCTTTCACAACGCCGCGCTCGATCTGAAAAAGAAGCTCACCGAGACGGCGGCGACGATGACAACCTCGAATGCATCGGCGTTTACGCTGAAGGGTGGGTGCGTGGTCGGCGGCGGGCGCAGACTGACCTTTGCGGAAGTAGTGGCGAAGGCGCCGCGGGGCATTCAGTCGCCACCGGCGTACAACAACGCGCAGGACATCAACAAGATCTTGAACGAAGACACGGGGCAGGTGGTCACGCCGGAGCCGAAGCTGCATCCACGCACGGTGGCGTTGGTGGAGCGCGAGTTCAAAGACTGCCTCATCGGCACGGGCTTTTACGCCTACAATCCGGCGGCCAAGGGATGGGGTGCGGGCTTCGCCGAGGTGGAAGTCGATATGGAAAGCGGGCGCTATCGCGTGCTGCAGCTCGTGATGGCCCATGACGTCGGCAAGGTCATTCACCTGGACGGTGTGGAGGCGCAGATCCAGGGCGGCGGCATCTTCGGCCTGGGCTACGGCACCATGGAGGAGTTGCTGGTAGATCCCCACAGCGGCGTTCCGGTGAATCCGGCGCTGCAGTGGTACCGTCCGGTCACGATGCTGGATTATCCGTTGATCACACCGGTGATCGTGGAGAAGCCGGATCCGGCGGGGCCGCTGGGCGCGAAAGGCATGGGCGAAAACCCGGTCTTCAATGGGGCTCCCGCAGTGGCGAATGCTATCTACAATGCGGCAGGCGTGCGCATTGACGAGATCCCAGTCACCTGGGCGCGGGTGAATGAGGCGCTGCGCCAAGCCGGGAGGCTGCTATGAGCTTCTTTGCTGCGTCGCGACTGGCGGCCAAATCCCAGATCGGGATCGATGAACCCGCGAGCTTCAGACTGCTGCAGCCGAAGAATTTGGAAGAGGCTGCGCGCATGCTCGAGGAGCATGGCGCAGCTGCTGTGGCGCTGGCAGGTGGCTGCGACATCCTGGAGAAGATCAAGACGCAATGGATCGCGCCCAGCTTTGTGGTGAATCTCAAACCGGTGTTGAGCCGGGAAGTCATGCCCGAGAAGATCGGCGCGGGTGCGACTGTGGCCCAGGTGGCGAAAAACGCCGCGCTGCCCACCGCACTGCGGCAAGCGGCCATCCGGGTGGCCACGCCACAGATCCGCAACGTAGGCACGCTGGGCGGAAATATTTTGCAAGATTCGCGCTGCCCCTATTACCGCGGCCCGTGGCACTGCTACCGCGCGGGCGGATTGACCTGCGACGCGGTGCGCGGCTACACGCATGAGCACGCGCTCTTCGGTGGAGAACGGTGCTTCACGGTGACGCCCTCCGACACGGCGGTTGCCCTCGTCGCGCTGGATGCTGAGGCGGAGATCTATTCCTTGGAGAAGAACGGCGCCCGCCGATCCGCCTTGAGCGACATCTTTGCGCTCCCGACTTACGACATCACGCGCATGCACAAGCTGAAGCACGATGAGCTGCTGACGGACGTCGTGCTGCCAGAGCAGAAGCCCACGGCGAGGTCTGCCTTCCGCAAGGCCTCGATGCGCGAGGCGTGGGACTTTGCACTGGCCAGCGTCGCCATTCATTGCGAGATGGAGGGTGACACCTGCCGCGAGGCCCGTGTGGTGCTGGGTGCCGTAGCCCCGATACCGTGGCGCGCACTCGAAGCGGAAGATGTCCTGCGCGGCGGCAAGCTGAAAGACCGAATCGAAGATGCGGTGCGTGCCAGCGTGAATGGCGCGGAGGCATTGCCGCACAATCATTACAAGATCGGCTTGATCAAGAACCTGGTGCGCGAGTGTCTGGAAGAGATCGCGCAGAAGGAATAAAGTCGTATCAGGTCATAGTATGGATAAGCAGGACCTACGAGGACTTCTCCATCGCTTGAAGCGACGCTTTGACCGCAGCACGCCGGAGGCGCTCTATGTGTATGGGCGGCGTGCGGTGCCGGCTGCGGGTTTCAGCATGAATGAACTCTTCGAGGCCGGCATCTCTGCGCAAGAGGCCGAGCTGCTGGGGCTGCGCGTGGATGCCCAACGCATGAGCTCGCTCGGAACGAACGTGGAAGCCCTGCGCGACTTCCTTGCTCGCCGCTAGAAACGGAACTCGATCTCCGCATAGCCGAAATTTGAATCGCTGCCGGTGGGGTAGATCCGCTTGATGACCTCTCC
>DATLCI010000213.1:0-8599 GCA_035526435.1 Terriglobales bacterium | reverse complement strand
TTCGAGTACATCGTCGATGGAGAACTTGCCGTCTTCTTTTGCCATCTCGGCATAGAAGAGTACTTGCAGGAGCAGGTCGCCGAGTTCGCCCGGAAGTTCCTGCCAATCGCGATTGTCGATGGCCTCCAGCACCTCATAAGTCTCTTCCAGCGTGTACGGCTTGATGGTGTCAAAGGTCTGCTCGCGGTCCCAGGGACACCCTCCGGGAGCGCGCAGGCGTGCCATGATAGAAACGGCGCGTTCGAATTTTTCGCCGGTAGACATAGAGCTATGCTAAATGAGGCGATCAGGATGTGTTCAGAATCGCCAGAAGTCTGACGTTAGTTCAAGTTGAGCGAACAATTGTTGAGCCTGCTCTGGCGATGGACGTCGCCAATCGGGGTCGAGTCTGGTGCCGTACCAGCGCTGGGCTAACTTCCAGCAGGTATCAAGCGTCAGGATCGCGCCGCGGGGCCTTGACCATTGCCGGCACCAGCGATCGACATGCTCTTCGTCACGGAAGAGCAGCATAGTCTTTCAATTGAAGACAATGTCCTCCCACCAGTGACGCGCGGTGACGGCAAAGTGTGCGATGCCGGGGCCGCTGCAACGGCCATTTTGTATGCGGACCTCCATGGCGGAGCCACAACATCCACAACTGGTCCGGACTGAACCATCGCGACCAATGACGGCAAAGATACCGAGGGAATCCCAAATACAGTTGCCCCACCATCGTCGACCGTCAGATTCCACCTCGAAACCTGTCGGCACAGCGGAAAAAGGATTCGCCATCAGGATCTCACCGTCGGGCTGTAGCACCAAGGTGCGGGCCGCTGCTAAACGCTGCAGGCCATCCTTAACGTCGTCGGTGGGACGCTGGAGCTGAGTGGATAGCGTAGAAATAGTCGGGACAAAGCCCGCGTCTACGATCCAGCGATAAACCGCCAAGCGTAATGATTGGTCGTTATCAGTCGTCATAGAACGTCGATGAAGACATCTTCACCCTCCACTTTAATGGGAAAGACCTGGGTCCGGGCGTTGGTATGATGGCCGATTTGTCCGGTCTGGGCATCGAATTGCCATCCGTGCCAAGGGCAGACGACCTTCCCGTCTTCTATATGGCCTTGAGCGAGAGGACCGCCGCGGTGCAGGCAAACGTTGTCGAGGGCACTGAGGGTGCCGTTGACGTTGGCGACGCAGACCATCTTTTCGCCACAGAGGAATTCCTTGGCCTCGCCGGGGGCCGGGAGGTCAGTTGTAGAAGCGAGCTTGATGAATCCAGGCATCATTAATCTGAAGTCAATAATCTGAAGTCAATAATCTGAAGTCAATCCGAAGTCTTCAGGGTGACAGCTTCAGGGGTTGAAGGGCTACGCACCTGACGCCACCACAACCGAACGAACCATACCGAAAAACCGATCCGGATAATCAGGGCGAGGGGCAACACCCAATATAGAAATGGCCGATGCTCGGCGGCGCGCAGGAAAAGCACAAGTTCCTTAGGTAGGGTAATGGCGGACACAGCCGCGATAAAGAAAAACCACCACCTCATTTTTTTCATGGCTGCCCTGGCGTTCAGCAAAGATTGTAATCGACGCTGTGCTACATTCGTCGTTCCATGGCCGAACCCTCGCAAAGCCAAGCCGAACTTTATTGCCCGAATTGCGCGGCGAACGTCACCGACCCGCTGGTGTGCGGGGATTGCGCGTCGGTGATCTGCCGGGTGTGCGGGACGCCGCTGGAGTCATCAGATGAACTAGCGATGGGGTGAAGAACAACAGGTTTCGAGTTTCAGGTTTCGGGTTTCAGGGAAAACGCCTGGCCGCTGATGAACGCGGATAAACTCAGACCGCAGATGAGGGTACAAAATGCGGTGCACTCTCAGGTTGCCATGCCGTCGCTGGCGCGACTTTGGGCCCAAAGGCATTGTCCCTCGACTCGGGCTCACGCCCCTCGCTCGGGATGACATAGGACAGGTTATGACATCGGAAACAACCGAAACTGATAGGCCCTCGCTAGTCAAAGGACTTTCTCTGCTCGACGCGGTGCTGTTGCTCGTTGGCGGAGTGATCGGCTCCGGCATCTTTCTCACCGCGGGACAGATCGCCACTGAACTGAAGCGCGCGGACCTGTTCATCCTGGTATGGGTCGCGGGCGGAGCAATTTCCTTGCTGGCCTGTTTTGCCGTGGCTGAGTTGGGCGGGATGTATCCGCAGGCCGGAGGGCAATATGTCTTTTTGCGCGAGGCTTACGGCGAGCTGCCGGCGTTCCTCTACGGGTGGATGATCTTCGCCGTGGTGCAGACCGGTACGATCGCGGCGCTGGCAGTGGGGTTCGCGCAATACTTCGGTGCGGTCTTCCCTTCCTACATTTCCAGGGAACCACTCTTTGGATTCACCTTCTATCTGGCGGGAAAAACCATCTACTGGGGACTGACACCACAGAAGATGGTTGCGGTGTTGGGCATTGCGCTGCTGACATTCGTCAACATGGTGGGACTCCGCCGGGGCTCACTGCTGGTGAACATTGCCACCTGGCTGAAGTTTGGAGCGATGGCCGCGCTCATCATCTTCGGGATGTTGTTGGGTAAAGGCGACTGGAGCCATTTTTCGGCCACGCCCCAGTCCGCCGGGCCCTCAGCTTCGACTTTGCTGATGGCGTTTGGCGTTGCGCTGATCTCGGTGCTTTTCGCATTCGATGGCTGGATCTACGTAACGTGGGTAGCGGGCGAGATGAAGGACGCGGCACGAAACGTGCCCCGCGCACTGATCACCGGCGTGTGCGCGGTGGTGGTGATCTATGTCGCCATGAACGTGATGTACGTCTACGCCCTGCCGATGGAGACCATCATCAGCTCGGATGCAGTGGTGCAAGCCGCCGCAACGGCGATGTTCTCACCACGGGTCGGTAACAGCCTGGCCATCATGGTCGCCGTGTCGTGTTTCGGCGCGATGAGTTCCGCCATCCTTTGTACGGCGCGGATCTTTTACGCCATGGCGCAAGATGGCGTCTTCTTTAAGCGGATGGCGCAAGTGCATCCCCGGTGGCGGACGCCCGCATTTGCGCTGGTGATCCAAGGAATATGGGCGGCGGTGCTGGCGTTGGTCGGGCTGTATGACCAGCTCCTCACGTATGCCATCTTCATGATGATCGTTTCCTATGTGGTCACGGTAGGCGCGTTATTTGTTTTGCGCAGGGCAAAGCCGGATCATCCACGACCCTACCGCTGCACAGGATATCCGGTGGTGCCTCTGCTTTATCTATTACTGGCCGGGGCGTGGACAGTGAATACCATCTGGGCGCGACCGCTAGAATCCCTGGCAGGGTTGGGATTGGTATTGCTGGGAGTGCCGGGATATTTGTATTGGAAGCGGCAGGCTTCTGCCGCTCCCAATGCTTTGTAAGGTAGCCCGTTTATGTTTAACCCACGCGCAAGCTTTCTATCATCCGCTGATAGGTTGAGCTTAACGCCTGAGCGTTGGCCTCAGGCGCGATGAACAGCAGCCATACCACGCTGCCATCCTGCCGCTGCACGGCGACGAAGGTGTCGCGTTCGGCCACTCTCTGACCATTGCTGGTCAGCGGTGAAGGCCCGCGCAATTCAACGATCATCGCCTGCATACCGTTGACCGTGGCCTGACGGGGCTGCGAGACCGCTTGCACTTCGGGATTCGACTGGCGGATGCTATCCAAGATGTCGGAAACAGATTGCGACAACCCCTGCTGCTGCTGCGGTGAGTAGCCGTTAATCATTACTCCGTAGGCAATAGCCGAGCCGCTGACACCCGCTTCCGGCGCGATGGTGACCGACCCTCCCTGCTGGTCGCCGAATACCTTCCAATTAGAGGGATAAGCGATAGAGAACGCGCCTTGGTTCAGCGTCTGGAAGCTGCCATTGGGCATGACTGCATCCGCCGTCGGATTCTGCATGGGTCCGTTTTGCTGACCGTTCTTCTGGCGCTGCATCGCGGCAATCTGCTCGCCGGTATACGGCTTCATGGAAGCCGCAGCACTCTTGGCGGCGCGCCAGTCGGCTCCAGCGGTCACATAGCGCTTGGCCGGGAGTTGGCTGATGGCTTCCGTCACCGCCGATGCGCGATTGCCGGGATCGGGGTGGTCGGAGAGGAATTGCGGACCGCCGGCTTTACTCTCTCCGGCAAGTTTCTCGAAGAACTGCGACATGGCGCGAGGGTCATACCCTGCCTCATACATCAACTTGGCGCCGACCCGATCAGCTTCGCTTTCTGCGTCGCGTGAATACTTCAGGAAGAGACCTTGTACGCCGACTCCGATGCCAAGCTGGGCCAGCTGTCCGAGAGCGCCATTACCGGTGATCGCGCCCAAGATGGCGGCGGGAAGTTGCAGCAAAGATTCCTTGCTGGCGTTGCGGGTAGCATGCCGCATGTAGACGTGAGCAATCTCATGGGCCAGCACTCCGGCGAGTTGTGCCTCAGAATCGGCCGCCTGAAGGGTACCGACGTTTACCCGAATTGGACCTCCGGGCAGGGCGAAGGCATTGATCTCCTTCTGGTTGATCACCTTGAAGCTGAATTGATAAGGGTTGGGAGGAAGATTACTGGCGAGTCGCGCGCCCAAAGTACTGACATAATCCTGCACCGGGCCTCGCGGGGGCAGTAAGGGATATTGGGCATCGGCCTGAGCGACGACTTGACGGCCGATCTCAACTTCTTGTTCGGCCGAATACTGGTTAAAGCCGCCGGGCTGCGGGAAGGCATCTGCCCCCGGTTGCAAGGGTCCGGCCTGCTTGGCAGCACATCCGGTCATAACCACCACGAGCACCATCGCCATCAAACGCTGCATAAAGTTTTGGCTAGTACGCATCTTGTTATTCATGTCTTTCTCCGTCCCTATCGCTTCACTTCCTGATAGATGCGCCAAATGAGCCGCTTGTTGGAAGTTGTTGCTCAGGGCGGCCTATAATCAACTTTCATGGCGGAGGAAAGAGCATGAAAAAGTGGAATCCGGGTTGGAATCTCGCGTTATTGATGATAGTGCTGGCTGGGTCTACGGCTGTCGCCAGCGACAAAGACAAGTTCGAGAAGAAGACGGTTACTTTGAAAAATGGCAAAGGCGAAAACGTGGGGACGGCAACCCTTTCCGCCGCGGGCAAAGGCACCAAGATCAAGCTTGACCTCAAGAACCTACCGGCGGGAGATCACGCCATCCACATTCATCAGAACCCAAAATGTGAAGGGGCGGCTTTCACTTCAGCGGGGCCGCATCTGAATCCCGCGAATAAAAAACACGGACTGCTGAATCCAGAAGGCCATCACCTCGGCGACTTGGTGAACTTTACGGTAAAGAAAGATGGAACATCGAAAGATGTGATCAACGCGACGTTCCCGTATGCGAAAGACAGCACGTTATTCGCGAATGGCGGCACGGCACTGATGGTCCATGCGAAGCCCGATGACAACAAGACTGACCCTTCCGGCAATGCCGGCGACCGGATCGCCTGTGGCCTGATCCAGTAGCCCGCTTTAATTCCAATGCCCGTGCCGTCATGGCATGGGCATTTTTTTGGAAAGAATCCCAGTTTGACGACTAACCATTCATCCGCGGCCCCGTCTAAATGCAGCAAGTAAGGAAAACAGTGGAGCTTGAGATGAAAAACGAAAAGACCCTTTCCGGAATCGCATATATGTTCTTAGGCGGCGCGCTGCTGGTAAGCGGGGCGAGCGTGCAGGAACAGTTCAGCCGCCTGGCGTACGGTCCTGATGTGCAGTTAGCCAAGGCAATGTATATAAGCGTACTGAATAAGGCCGTCTCCGGGGCGAAGACCGAGGTACTGGCCGTAGCGCAGCCGCCGGCGGTGATGGAGGTCGATTCCGCCGAAGTTCCGGTCGTCCCGAAAGCGCAGAGAGCAGAAGCGTCAATTCCCGCGCCACGGCGTGTCTTTGAGGTAAGAGTAGCCGTTCCCCAGATCAATATCGCAGACTTTGCGAACCTTCCCCGCACGGATATGTTCCAGCGACTGCCGCAAGCCGAGCTGCAAAAGATCCAGGCGAGTCTGGAAAAGGCGAACTTCCAAGCGATGGCGGCGGCAAACCGCAGCGCCGAGTTGAAGCAACTGTTGATGTTGAGAGCCGACCTGACGAAAGCTCAGAAATGCACCAAGGCGCTAGAAAAGACCGAACTGTAAGGATTCATAGCCGCAGCGCTCCCGTATTCTGCGGAAAACAAAAGGCGGACCAAATGGTCCGCCTTTTGTATTGCATTCGTCCTGCTACTTTGCTTCGACCAGCTCTTCCATCTTCGCCATGGTCAACGGCTTGGAGAAGACAGAGTTGAAGCTGCGCGCCTGGCGCGACCTCCAGCTTCCCTTGTGCCAGGCGTAGCCGGCGATCAGCGGGAAGGTCACGGTAGCTTCACCAAAGACCATCTGCTCTTTTGCCAGGTCCACCTTGCCCCAGGAGTTAGCTTCCTTCAGCGTGGAGCCGGAGAGTGCGCCATCGCGTTCGTCGGCCACGGTGAGTTGCACCGCGTACTTGTGCATGGCCACGTCGTAGCCGAGGAACTCAGCGGAGACGACGATGTCCTGCACGAAGTTCTTGGGCACGCCGCCACCCAGCATGATCAAGCCGGTGACGCCGGACTCAACCTTGATCTGGGTGAGTTCGCGGAAGTCCGCGACGGAATCAATGGAGGCGTACGGTTTGCCCTGCTGTTGATTGGCGACCTGATGGAAGACCAATCCGAAGCCGGCCGAGCAATCCGAGAACGCCGGGCAGAAGATAGGAATACCGAGGCGATAGGCCTCGAGCACGATGCTATCGGCCTTGGGGAATTTCTGGTCGAGATACTTGCCCATCGCCACGATGAATTCGCGGCTCGAGTACGGACGCGGCTCGAGCGAATCTGCGATGACGCGAATGGTATCGTCGCAAACGCGGAGCTCGTCTTCGTCAATGTAGGTGTCGTAAATGCGGTCAATGGCGCGCTCCCGCAGATCGTTGTCGCTGGCAAAGGGCGACCCTTGGTAATGGCGGTAGCCTAGGGCCTCGAAGAAGTCCTGGTCCACGATGTTGGCGCCGGTGGAGACGATGGCGTCAATCATGTTGGCGCGCATCATATCGAGAACGATGCCCTTTTGCCCGGCGGAGATGAGGCTGCCAGCCAGGGTGAGGATGATGCCGCAGTCTTGGTCAGAGACCATCTCGTCGACGATCTTGGCGGCGCGGGCCAGGTTACGGGCCTGGAAGGCGGTCTTTTCCATCATGTCGATCATGGGAACGACGTTGACGGTCTTGATGTCGTAGTGTTCGACGAGGGTGTGCAGCAGGTCGGTCTTCTTCATTTGGCGACTCCATTTCTAAGAGGGCTCCGCAACGCTTCGCTGCTTCGCCCTCGCGTCGGTCCGAGCGGGCCAGCTCGGAAGCCGTCCGCTCACCCGACTTACTGTTGGAATTCCGGAGCCAGTACCAAAAGAAAAAGGCCCCGGTTGACCGGGGTCTACGGTAGGCCGCCTTTTTGGAAGGCTACCCCCGCCATCGAACCCCGCCGTGGCTGTTACATATGATACAAGAATGAAGGCCGCAGATTCACGCTTTTCTCACTCCTTTTCATCTTTTCTCCGTGTCTCTGTGCCTCTGTGGTGAATTCGTTTCCTTAAAAGGCTCAAATGAGATTGCTGGTGATCGGTGCGGGGATGATGGGGTCGGCGGCGGCGTATGACATGGCGCGGTCGGCGGGCGTCGAAGGCGTGACGCTGGCGGATGCCGACGGCAAGCTGGCCAAGCGCGAGGCTGCGCGCATCAACAAGATGCTGGGTGGAAAGAAGGTGAAGGCGGTGGAGTTCGACGCCTCTAAGTACGGCAAAGCTGGCAAGCTGATGAAAGGTCATGCCGGCGTGCTCAGCGCGGTTCCCTACTTCTTCAACGAAGGGCTGGCAAAAGCGGCGATCGAGGCAAAGTGCCACTTCGCGGACCTGGGCGGCAACAACACCGTGGTACGCAGGACCTATGCGCTGGCGAAGAAGGCGGCGAAGCGCGGAGTAGCGCTGGCGCCGGATTGCGGACTGTCGCCGGGGATGGCGAGCATCCTTGCAGGCGAGTTGATGCGGCGCGTTGCGCCGAACGGTGAAAACGTCGAAGCGCTTAAGTTGTATGTTGGAGGACTACCCAAAGATGCGCGGCCTCCCTTCTATTACCAACTGGTCTTTTCCGTGAATGGCTTGATCAACGAGTTTGTGGAACCGGCGAAGGTATTGAAGAACGGCAAGATGGTGGAGATAGAGCCGCTGACGGAGCCGGAAGAATTCCACATTGATGGCTTTGCACCGCTGACCGCGTTCCACACTTCAGGCGGGACTTCCACCATGCCCGAGACGTTCAAAGGACAAGTAGGTGAGTGCTTCGAAAAGACATTGCGCTATCCGCCCCACTTCACCATGATCCGCTCGCTGTATGACCTGGGCATGTTCAGCAATGTGAAGAAGAGATTTGGCAAGTCAGAGGTATCGCCGCGGGAGATGACTTCACAGATCTTCCTCGACAAGTGGACGGGCGATGCCCCGGACGTCTGCATCATGCGCATTGAAGCGCACCGCGAAGGCAAGGTCTCGAGCTTCACCATGGTGGACTATTACGATCCCGCCACG
>DATLCI010000209.1:0-10453 GCA_035526435.1 Terriglobales bacterium | reverse complement strand
ACTCGTGCGCCTTTGCGCTGCAACAGCGTATTGGTCCCTACCGTGGTGCCATGCAGGATGACGAGTTCGTCCGCGTGCCCTACTTGTTTGATTGCTTCCGCGATGGCTCGCGACGGGTCATCTGGTGTGGAGAACACCTTGACCATGCGCAATTCACCATCCTCCAGCCACACACAGTCGGTGAAGGTTCCGCCAGTATCAATGGCGACGCGCAATATGGATTTGGTTTTTACCAAGCGCAGGGATTTTACCTGATGCACTCTGCGGCGGAGTTCAGCGTACTTCCACCAGTTCGACTTCAAAGATCAGCGTGGCATTGCCCGATATCTTTCCTGACCCTTCACGCCCGTACGCCGCTTCCGGAGGGATCACCAGCAAACGCCTTCCCCCTACCCGCATTCCGGCAATGCCTTCGTCCCAGCCCTTGATCACCCGCCCCATCCCCAGGTCAAACTTCAGCGCATCTTTACCCACCGAACTGTCAAAGACTTCATACTGGTCTTTCTTCTTGCGCAGCCAACCGGTGTAGTGCACCCGCAGCGTGAATCCCGGGATCGCTTTCTTTCCCGTTCCCACTTTCAGATCCCAATATTGCGTACCCGAGACCGTACCGCCGCCCTTGCCCTCAGCCTTTGGCGGAGCAGCCGCCGGTTGCGGCCCGGTAGGTTTCTGCGCCCACGCCATTGCGGCCATCAACAACACCGACATAACCATGAATCTCATCCGGGCCATTATCCGTTTCCCATGCCTTCGCGATCCTTTGCATCTTTGGGGGTGAACTTACCGCCAGAGCAGATCCGCCGCGATGAACGCAAAGAACACCACCGCGATCACCCCGTTCATCGTAAAAAACGCCGCATTCATCTTGCTTAGATCATTTGGACGCACCAGCGAATGTTCATACGCCAGCAATACGGACACGCAAAATAATCCGGCAACTGCCAGCCAGCCAAGATTGAAGACTACGATCAGCGCCGCCAAAAGGATCAGCACTTGCAAATGCAACACTCTGGCCATCAACAAGGCTTTTGCGATGCCCAACGATTGTGGGACTGAATTCAATCCATTCTCGCGATCAAATTCGTAGTCCTGGCACGCATACAGGATGTCGAATCCTCCCACCCACAGCGTCACCGCTGCCGTCAGGATGAGGATGCGCACATCCAGCGACCCGCGCACTGCGATCCACGCCGCCGCCGGTGCGATGCCCAGCGCCAATCCCAGCACCAGGTGCGACCATCGCGTGAAACGCTTCGTGTAGGAATAAAACAGCACCACCGCGAGCGCGACGGGTGAAAGCCGGAAGGTGAGTTGATTCAGCTGGGCTGCGGAAAAGATGAACATTGCGCAAGCGACCAATACGAACGCGATCACGAAGTTACGCGACAGCAATCCCGCCGGCAGCGCCCGCGTAGCCGTTCGAGGATTTGCCTTGTCGATCGCCTCATCCGCCACGCGGTTGAATGCCATCGCCGCTGACCGCGCAGAGATCATACACACCACGATCCATAGCAGTTGCCGTCCGCTGGGCATCCCGCCGGCCGCCAGCATTGCGCCACACAGCGCAAACGGCAGCGCAAAGACGGAGTGCTCCCACTTGATCATCTCCAGCGTCACGCCGATGCTGCGCAAAAAACCCATACAGACAAGTTAACCACAGACCACACCGAGGTTGGCCCGAGCTTTTGCTTCCCTTCCTCGGTGTTCTCCGTGCTCTCTGTGGGTAAAGGTCCTACCGGAACAACTCGTATCCCGGGAAGAAATAGCTCAGCTCGAAGCGCGCCGTGTCTTCCGCGTCCGACCCGTGCACCGCATTGGCCTCGATGCTCGAAGCCCACTTCTTGCGCACGGTCCCCTCTTCGGCATTCGCCGGATTCGTCGCGCCCATCAGCTTGCGCCAGTCCGCGATGGCATCCTCTTTTTCCAGCGCGATCACGATGATCGGCCCGCTCGACATGAACTCGCACAGTGACGTGAAGAACGGCTTGCCCGAGTGCACCGCGTAAAAGCCTTCTGCCTGCTCCGGCGTGATCTCCAGCATGTGCAGCCCGATCACCCGGAAGCCCTTGGCAAAGATGGCGTTGAGAATGTCTCCCGTAGCGTTCTTCTTGACCGCGTCCGGTTTAATGATGGCAAGCGTACGTTGTTGGGTCTTCATCTTAAGGTCAGTCTCTCGTTTCTCATTTTTAGTTTCTCGTTGCTGCTTTAGCTCTCTTTTGGTCCGGTTTGCCGGTTCTGGTATTTAGATTTCTGGATTGCACGCTTGACCTCAGCTTCAGCTCATCTTGGCATTGCTCGAAAAACTAGCAACTAGACACTAGAAACCAGAAACTGTTTCGTTGCTGCTTTAGCTCTCTTTTGTTCCGGTTTGCCGGTTCTGGTATTTAGATTTCTGGATTGCACGCTTGACCTCAGATTTAGCTCATCTTGGCATTGCTCGAAAAACTAGCAACTAGACACTAGAAACCAGAAACTGTTTCTCTACGCCCTCGCCTTCATCGCGTTCACCAGCGCTTCGCCGATCAGCGCCGGCGACTTCACCACCGTGATCCCGGCCTCTTCCAGCGCCGTCATCTTCTCGGCCGCCGTTCCCTTACCGCCGCTGATGATCGCGCCCGCGTGTCCCATACGTCGGCCCGGCGGGGCCGTTTGCCCCGCGATGAATGCCACTACCGGCTTTTTCACATGTTTCTTCACGTATTCCGCAGCTTGCTCTTCCGCGTTGCCGCCGATCTCGCCGATCATGATGATCGCGTGCGTCTCCGGGTCCTCATTCAGCAGCTTCATCGCGTCGGTGTGGTTCGTTCCGATGATCGGGTCTCCGCCGATACCGATCGCCGTCGATTGCCCGATCCCCCGCGTCGTCAGTTGATAGACGGCTTCATACGTCAGCGTGCCTGAGCGCGACACGATGCCCACGTTTCCTTCTTTGTGGATCTTCCCCGGCATGATGCCGATCTTGCATTTCCCCGGCGAGATGATTCCCGGACAATTCGGGCCGATCAGCCTCGAATACTTCCCTGCGGCTTCGCGGCCCTTCAAATACTGCCACGCCTTTACCATGTCCAGCGCGGGAATGCCTTCGGTGATGCAGACGATCAATGGGATCTCCGCATCCGCGGCTTCCATGATCGCATCGGCGGCAAATGGCGGCGGGACAAAGATGACGGTGGCATTCGCGCCCGTCGCCTTCACCGCGTCTTCCACCGTATTGAAGACCGGCCAGCCTTCATGCGTGGTGCCGCCCTTGCCGGGAGTCACGCCGCCCACGATCTTCGTTCCGTATTCAGCGCAGCCCTTCGCGTGAAAAGTCCCTTCACGTCCGGTTATGCCTTGCACGATCACCTTGGTATTCTTGTCGATGAGTACGGCCATCTATGCCACCCCCTTGGCCGCAGCCACCACTTTTTCGGCCGCATCCTTCATGGTTTCCGCCACGATGAAATTGAATCCGGAATTTTTCAGGATCTCGCGTCCCTGTTCTACATTCGTGCCTTCCAATCGCAGCACAATGGGCAACTTAATATTGGTCTTCTTCGCCGCTTCCACTACCCCGGTCGCCAGCATGTCCACCCGCAGGATGCCGCCAAAGATATTGATGAGCACCGCCTTTACCGCTTTGTCGCTCAGCAGGATCTTGAAGGCGTTCTCTACTTGCTCGGCATTGGCTCCGCCACCTACGTCCAGGAAATTCGCCGGAGCACCGCCCGCATACTTGATGATGTCCATCGTCGCCATCGCCAAGCCGGCGCCGTTGACCATGCAACCCACGTTGCCGTCCAGCTTGATGTAGTTCAGTGAGAACTTGCTGGCTTCCACCTCGAGCGGGTCTTCTTCCGCCACGTCGCGCAGCTCCTTCAAGTCCGCATGGCGGAACATCGCATTGTCATCAAAGGTGAGTTTGCAATCGAGCGCGAACAGTCGGCCGTCGGTCGTAGTGATAAACGGATTGATCTCGATCAGCGACCCGTCCGTCGCTTCAAACACTTTGTACAGCGCCGTCATGAACTTCACGGCTTGATTGATCTGCTCTGGCTTCAATCCCAGGCCAAAAGCCAGTTTGCGCGCCTGAAAGCCCTGGAACCCCACTGCCGGATCTATGAATTCTTTGAGGATTTTTTCGGGCGTCTTCGCCGCCACTTCTTCAATGTCCATGCCGCCTGCGGCGGAGGCCATGAATACCGGACGCGATGTCTGCCGGTCCAGCACAATGCCCAGATAAAGTTCGCGCTCGATCGGCAGCGTCTCTTCCACCAGCAGCCGGCGCACCTTCTGCCCTTCCGGCCCCGTCTGGTGCGTGATCAGTTGCATCCCCAAGATCTTGCCAATGTGGCCAATGGCTTCATCGATTGTCTTCGCCACCTTCACGCCGCCGCCCTTGCCGCGTCCACCGGCGTGTATCTGCGCCTTCACCACTACTCCGCTCGCGCCTTCACTCAGCAACTTTTTTGCCGCAGCTTCGGCTTCATCGCGCGTTGAGGCCATCTCGCCTCGCGGGATCGCTACGCCATACTTCGCCAGGATTGCTTTTGCTTGATACTCGTGGATCTTCATTTAGGTGGGTTCTCTATGTGGGTGGCTAGTGGCTTCTTGGGTGACTCTAACGACTTCCGCAACTCGTAAGGAATCTACGATTTTATAGGACGGTTTCCCGAACGGCAAGGAATCAGCGCCCAACAAAAAAGGCGCAGCTCTCGCCGCGCCCTTCCCGTCAAAACCAAGTCTCTCAGGCCGCTACTGCTCGCAGGTTCCCTTTCGCAAACCGCACTTCCGTCAGCTTCGCCAGCACGAATGCTGCCAGCGCAATCTCCACGTCGCGTACGGCCACATCGAAAAACGTTCCCATCAGGGCCAGGTTCAGCGCGATGCCCACCAGCCAAGCCGCGGCCACATATGCACCCAGCCGGGTCCAGCGGGTCAGGATAGCGATGCCCACCACCATCTCGATCACGCCCACCGTTCGCATGAATACTGCCGGACTAAGCGGCACCACCTTCAGCGCCAGCGGGTTCAGGTACATCGTCCAGTCCGTAAGGATGTTGAAAAACTTATCGAGCCCCGCCAGGAAGGGGCCCAGTCCCAAGCCGAGGCGCAAGGCCCACCATGCCTGGTTCAGTGGATGACGGTTCAGTCGGTCGTTATTGTCACTCATTTGCATTGTGCCTCCTGTCCAATCGAGTCAGGTATCAGCTATCGGTTACACATTTCTCGCTATTTAGGCTCGACCAGCCCATCCAGAAAAATATCTGCAACGTTTCCCCGCAGGGGAACTCAGTTACAGCAGGAGGATTTGTCTTGACCGTCGCGGCTGCCCCTTCGCTGGAACCGTTTCGCGCTCTGACCGATGAGGAGATCGTCGCCCGCATCGTTGCCGGCCAGACTGAACTCTTTGAGATCATCATGCGGCGCCATAATCAGCGCCTGTACCGGGCTTGCGTCGCCATCCTCCGGAACGACGCGCAAGCTGAAGACGTGGTCCAGGACGCCTACGTCCGCGCCTACCAGCACCTCAGCCAGTTCGCTGGACGCGCCAAATTTTCAACGTGGCTTACCCGTATCGCCGTCCATGAGGCCCTCGGACGCATTCGCGGCCGCCGACGTGTGGAGGAACTCGACGCTATGCCTGAAGAAGTCAAAGACGCTAAAGCTGTTTCCACTTCGTTAAATCCGGAAGAACAGGTCGCCAACCGTGAGTTGGGTTCGCTGCTGGAAAACTCGGTCGAACGTCTGCCGGAGCAATATCGCATCGTCTTCATGCTGCGTGAGATTGAAGAAGCCACCACCCAGGAAGTGGCCGAGATCCTCGAAATCTCTGAAGAGAACGTCAAGACGCGCTTGCATCGTGCGCGGGTATTGTTAAGAAAATCTTTGTTTCGTAAGGTCGGCGCTCATGGCAAAGAGGCTTTTGCTTTCCATGCCACCCGCTGTGACCGCGTAGTCGCCAAAGTTTTTGCCCGCATTGGCTACTCGGCCATCAACTAAACCTCCTGTGCAAAAAGAAAAGGCGCGGTCGGAGCCGCGCCTTTCATTTTGGAAACAGCTTTATCTCTGCGGAGTAGTCGTATCGTCCGTGCTGGTCTTGGTCTTAGACTTCGACTTTGCCTTGGACTTGCTGCTCCGGTCATTGTTCGGGGCCGTCGTAGACTGCGGACATCCGCGCGCCGACACCATCTCTACGTTGCTGGCGGTAAACTGCCGTCCCGCATTGTGGTCCTGCACGTTCGGGTTTCTCCCCGCTGACGGTTGATCCGTTTGCGGTAGATTGCCCGCGTGGGCCATGGTGTCGCCCGTGCTGTTGGCCGCCATCGTGTCGCTGAATTGCCCGGTCAAGCGCACTTGGTGTCCCACATGCTGCGAGAAGTCCGCGCTCAGGGCGCTCGACGGGATCACCTCGGTGATGTGCTTCTTCCCTTTAGTCGTGCGCAGGAAGTAGCGTCCCGCGTCCCGCGTGGAGGCCAGCAGACATCCGGTCAGGGTCGTCCCTTCAGCTCCTGCCATATTGCTACCGGTGTTCTGCCCGCTTCCGGACGTCCCGCTCGCAGTCTGGTTGCCGCTGGTTGACGTCTGTCCGCTGACCGAAGTGCCCGTGCCACTGGCAGTCTGATTACCGGTAGTAGTCGTCTGCCCGCTCACGGAAGTTCCGCTTCCGGTCGCAGTCTGATTCGCGGAGGTACCTGTCGTCGAAGTGCTGCTCGGAGTGGTGTTATTTATCGAGCCGGTGGTGGAAGCGCCCGTTCCGATCGCTGCGCTGCCTGCCTCACAAGACTCGTTTGCCATCGAGACACTGGTTACTCTGAAGACCGGGGCGTTCGCGCCCGCGGACATCGTGGACTGCGCTCCCGCGCCCGTGGTCGCTCCGGCGCCTGCAGCCGCCGTGCTCGGCGCCCCTGTATTAGGCACACTCGGATTCATAGTGCTGTTGCCGCTCGCGCTCGGGCTGGTCGCACTCGTGGTTCCCGTGCTGGAGCTGCTGTTGGACGTGCTGGGAATAGTGCTGCTGGCGCCGGCCGTGTTCGTTCCGGTATTCGTGCCGCTGGTGTTGGTCTGCATTCCCGCCGTCGAACTCATTCCGCTCGCGCCGCCTTCCAGGCTGCCGGTGACCGTCACTGCATGGTTCGCGTGCGAGGTCAGCGGATTGTCGCTGCGCAAAACGTACGTCCGGTTGTCAGTGAGAGTTCTTAGCGTATAAACGCCGTTAGTCGGGCCAGAGAGGCAGCCCGTCAGGCTGGTCACGTTTGCGCCGGCGCCGGTCTGGCTCTGCGACGTCGTCGTTCCGGGCGTCTGCGTTGTAGTCGTGCTCGTTTGTGCCACGACGAGACTCGCCATCAACAGCACGAGTGCCGTCATGAGAGATGCTTTCTTCATGACTTCCTCCTGAAACCTGTGTCCCTGGAATACTGAAAGAATTGTTTCCCGAATGGTTGTGAATGGCCGCGGATTACCAGGGTTGTCCGTCGTCTCCACGCCGCATAAGGCCCCTTAATCCTTCGGGGTTATTTGCCCGCCAGGCTCACTGTGGTTTAGCTTTACCGTTAGTTTCCCAGCGAACCAACTTTCACCTCATGATCACGGAAGCCCTCCACAAAGTCGCGAACCATCGCCAATCACTCACTCGCGAGGAAGCCCGCGCCGTGATGGGTGAGGTCCTGCACGGCCAGGCCACGGACGCGCAGATCGCCGCCCTCTTAGTCGCGCTACACATGAAGGGTGAGACGGTGGAGGAGATCGTCGGCTTCGCGGAAGCCATTCGCGCCGCCGCCGCGCCCATCAACCTGCCGCACGAGTTGCCTGAAGACGGCGCCATTGACGTGTCCGGCACCGAGCGCGACGCCCTCGTCGATACCTGTGGCACCGGCGGTGACACCAGCGGCACCTTCAACATTTCTACTGCCACGGCACTGACCGTCGCCGGCGCTGGCATTCGCGTCGCCAAGCACGGCAATCGCAGCGTCACTTCGAAATGCGGTTCCGCCGACGTCGTTGAAGCCCTCGGCGTGAACATCAATCTGCTGCCCTCGCGCATGGCCGAGTGTCTGGACGCAGTCGGCATCGCCTTCCTCTTCGCTCCGGCTATGCACTCCGCAATGAAATACGTCCAGCCTGCGCGCCGTGAGCTGCGACTGCGGACGGTGTTTAACCTGCTCGGCCCGCTGACCAATCCTGCCAAAGCATCCGCGCAAGTCGTCGGCGTCTATGACGAAGCTCTAGTTCCGAAACTTGCAGAGGCGCTCAAGCTCCTCGGACTTCGCCGCGCCCTCGTCGTCCATGGCCTAGATGGCCTCGACGAGATCACCATCACCGGCCCCACCAAGATCGGCGAGGTCCGCGAAGGCTGGGTCAAGACCTACGAGATCGCTCCCGAAGATTTCGGATTAAAACGCGCGCCCCTTGAATCCATCCTTGGCGGCGACGTGCAGGCCAATGCCCGCATCATCCGGGAGTTGCTCGCCGGCGAACACTCGCCCAAGCGCGACGTCGTATTGCTTAACGCCGCCGCCGCGCTGGTCGCCTCCGGCAAGGCAGATTCCATCGCCGACGCTATTCCCGTCGCCGCCCAGTCCATTGACTCTCGCGCGGCTCAGGCTAAACTCAACGCGCTGATTGAATTCACCAATCGTCGCTGATCAATGTCGCTGAATTAACGAAGTTTGAAGTGGAGATTATGACGCTGCTAAAACTACTTGTCGCCTTCCTGCTCTTGGCTCCCTTTGTTCTCGCTCAAACGCCCAGCCAGCAGCTCGCCGCCCCGCCCCGTCACAACCTTATGCCTGTCCCGAAGTCACTCACCTTCAAGGACGGACGCCTCCCGGTCGACGCCACCTTCGCCACCGCCATCACCGGCCACAATGACGATCGTCTTCGCGGCGGCGTGAATCGCATGATGAAGCGCCTCGAAGGACGCATCGGCCTGCCGCTCTCTCGCGACTACAAGAACGCCGCTGCCGCCAAGCTCACTATCGAATGTTCCGGCGCCGGCAAAGATATTCCTGCTATCGACGAAGATGAGTCCTACTCGCTCGACGTTGACGGTCAACGCGCCACGCTCAAGGCCAACACTGTGGTCGGCGCTCTTCGGGGCATGGAGACTTTTCTCCAACTGCTTTCCGCTGAAAAGTCCGGCTACTCTCTTCCCGCCGTCGCCATTCAAGACGCACCTCGCTTCCCGTGGCGCGGTCTCCTTATCGATGTCGGCCGCCACTACGAGCCCATGGACGTTCTCAAGCGCAATCTCGACGCCATGGCCGCCGCTAAATTAAATGTTCTGCACTGGCACCTCACGGAAGATCAGGGCTTTCGCATTGAGAGCAAAAAATATCCCAAGCTGCATGAGATGGGTTCTGACGGTCTGTACTACACGCAGGACCAGGCCCGCGAGATCATTGCCTATGCTCGCGAGCGCGGCATCCGGGTCGTTCCTGAATTCGACATGCCCGGACACGTCCAATCCTGGCTCGTCGGACATCCTGAACTCGGCGCCGCACCCGGTCCGCATGAGATCAGCCGCAAGTGGGGCATCATGGACGCCGCCCTCGATCCCACCAAAGATCAGGTTTACAAATTGCTCGACGGTTTCATCGGCGAGATGGCCAAACTTTTTCCCGACGCTTATCTTCACATCGGTGGCGACGAGAACAACGGCAAGTGGTGGACCGCCAACCAAGATATCCAGGCCTTTAGTGCGAAGAAAGGTATCAAGGACAATCACGCGCTTCAGACCTATTTCAACCAACGCCTGATCAAAATTCTTGAGAAGCACAAGAAGCGCATGATGGGCTGGGATGAGATTCTTCATCCCGATCTACCGAAGACAGCCGTCATTCATTCATGGCGCAACAGCGATGCCCTCGTCGAGGCGGCCAAGCAAGGCTATGACAGCGTTCTCTCCGCGCCTTATTACATTGATCTGATGCAGCCTGCGTCGTTCCATTACAAAGACATCATCGCCGACGACAGCGCCCTCACCGACGAGCAGCGCAAACATATCCTCGGTGGTGAAGCCACCATGTGGAGTGAATGGGTCACACCTGAGACCATCGATTCGCGCATTTGGCCGCGTACCGCCGCCATCGCGGAAAAATTCTGGTCCCCGGCCGGCACCAACGACGTCCGCAGCATGTACCGTCGTGTTGATCAATTCAGTATTCGCCTTGAAGAACTCGGCCTCACTCACAAGAAAAACGTGAACGTCATTCTCCGTCGCCTTCGTGGTAGTGACGACGTCGCGCTCCTGGAGCAATTCCTCGCCGTCATTGAGCCGGTCAAGGGCTATCGGCGCGGACGCCTCCAACCCGGCCTCGGCGCTTACATGCCGCTCACTCGTCTGGTCGATGCCGCCAATACGGATTCACGTTCCGGACGTCGCACTGAAAAATGGGTGGACGATCTTTTGAATGACGCGCCCGCCTTCACCGCCGACGCCGACGATCTGGTTGAGTCCTTTGCTTCCTGGCAA
>DATLCI010000205.1:0-11691 GCA_035526435.1 Terriglobales bacterium | reverse complement strand
GGCCAGGCCCAGCAGATTACGACCAAAGGTGCGGATGTCGCGGTCAGTTTGTTGCGGTTCAAAGATGGTGACACGCTTAGTGGCGACATCCATCAGCATTACCGCGCCGGGATCCTGCAGTCCGGTGAAGTAATAGAAGTCGTTGTCCTCGCGATAGTGGTCCGCTTCCGGCAACCGGATTTTTGCATACAGTAGTATGTAGCCCGACTTCGCCTGGCCCGCCAGCATTTCGCGGCGGCGAGCAAACTCCGCCGGGCCGCCCAGATCTTCGAGCGCCTTGAGGTCGGTGTACTGCGCGAACGATGGGAGCGTAAAGAAGAACAGCACGGCGAGCAGCGGAAGGCGGACGCGCATAAGGAAACTCTCCTGGGCGGGGTGCGTAGATAAGCTTTGCGCGGTGGATTGTAAATGATTATTTGCTGCGCAGCGCCTTGATCTCTTCCCAGCGCTTCTTCAATTCTTTTTCAAAGCCTTCGGAGGTCGGCTGGTAATAACTTCGGTCTTTCAGATTGTCGGGGAGGCACTGCATGTCCGCGACTTTCTCTTCCAGATCATGCGCGTACTGGTAGCCTTTGCCGTAGCCCATGTTCTTCATCAGTCCTGTGGGCGCGTTCCGCAAATGCAGCGGCACCGACTCCGCCGCCGTACTCTCAACGTCCTGCAGTACCTCCCCGTATGCTGTGTAGACTGCGTTCGATTTTGGTGCCAGTGCCAGATAGACCACTGCCTGCGCCAGTGCAAGGTCACCTTCCGGATGTCCGAGAAAATCGAAAGCATCGCGGGCCGCTAAAGTCACACCCAAAGCTTGCGGCGACGCCAGTCCGATATCTTCGATCGCCATCCGCACGATGCGGCGGGCCAGATACATTGGGTCTTCGCCGGCTTCCAGCATTCGCGCCAACCAGTAGAGTGACGCATCCGGATCGCTGTTCCGTACCGACTTATGCAGCGCGGAGATGAGGTTGTAATGTTCCTCGCCGCTTTTGTCATAGCGTAGGATCTTGCGCTGCATGGCGTCGCCGACGATGCCCGCTGTGATCTCCCGCGACTTGGTCTGCGAAGCCGACGTCGCGGCAATGTCCAGAACGTTGTAGGCGCTGCGGGCGTCCCCATTGGAGTAAGCCGCGATCGTCTTCAAAGCTTCGTCATTAGCCGTGACGCCCAGTAAACCCAGCCCACGCTCAGTGTCAGTCAGCGCACGCCGGAGGAGCAATACGATCTGCTCTTCGGTAAGCGGATTCAGCGTATAGACCCGGCTGCGGGAGAGCAGCGCCGAAATGATCTCAAAACTCGGATTCTCGGTCGTCGCGCCGATCAGCCGCACGTTCCCGGCCTCCACATGGGGCAGGAAGGCATCCTGCTGCGCTTTGTTGAAGCGATGGATCTCATCAATGAAGAGGATGGTGCGAATGCCCGCTTGACGCGCCCGTTCCGCCTCTGCCATCACCTGCTTGATCTCTTTCATCCCCGACAGCACCGCGGAAAATTCCACGAACTCCGCTTTCGTCACTCCGGCAATGATCTTGGCCAGGGTGGTCTTGCCCACGCCGGGCGGCCCCCAGAAGATGATGGAGCCCGGATCATCACGCTCGATCTGCAGCCGCAGGGGCTTGCCGGGAGCGAGAATATGCTCTTGGCCAACGAATTCGTCGAGCGAAGCCGGACGCATACGGTCCGCCAGCGGACGCATTCCCCGCGCGGCCTCACTCTCCGGAAGATGGGCGAACAGGCTCAAATGGTCAGCCTCTCCGCTGACGTGCGGCCTCATAAAGAATGATGCTGGTTGCAATCCCCGCGTTCAACGATTCCACCTTTTCCGATTGAGGAATCGTGACCAGGCCATCCATCTGGGCCATCACTTCCTTCGGCAGTCCGGCCCCTTCGTTGCCAATAAAGATGGCCACCTTGCCGATCAGCGCCGCCATATCAATCGGGTCGCCACCCTTATGGGAGGAGGTCGCCAGCATGCGAATCTGTTTTTCCCGCAGCTTCGGAATGAGCGTGTCGGTCGGAACCGCAATGCAAGGCAGCCGGAATGCCGATCCCGCCGACGCGCGGATCACTTTATGGTTGAACCGGCTCACGGTTTTCTCCGCGAGGATGACCGCCGTGGCGCCGAAAGCTTCCGCACAGCGCAGAATGGTTCCTAAGTTTCCCGGGTCCTGAAGTCCGACCACCACCACCAGCAATGGCTCGGCTACCGACAGCAGCGGCCCGAGTTCGAACTCCTTGACCGCCACCAGGGCGGCCACGCCTTGCGGCGTCTCTGTCTGCGCGAAAGCGGAGAATATCTGGTCGTCCACCACGATGGTCTCGGCCTGGGCGCTCAATTGCGGCAAGAGTCGCTCGGCGCGCGCGGCCCCGGATTCGCTGAAGACGACGGCCCGGATCTTCAGCCCACTGCGGATCGCCTCTTCGATCAGCTTCATGCCTTCGATGGCGAAGGCGCCGTCCACCAGTGCGCCCGCAGCGAAGGCTTTGCGGAAGTCCTTCACCAGCGAATTTTGTGCGCTGGTTACTGTACGCAAGCGACCGGATTGCGGTGAAGCTGGGAACATGGCAATGACCAGAGGCCGAAGTAAATTACCCCTAAAACTTCAAGGCCTACCTGATACTATCTTACGGTTGGGGTGAAGTTAACCCCCGGCCGTCTTCGGCGCTTTGGCCGCCGGAGTGCATGTGCTACTTTTCGCCGTTCCGGCGCATGATTCCAACGAGGACAGACATTGCCCGCTGAGATCTTGAAGGTCAACAGTACTACTCCTGAGCCCACGCTGATCAACTATGCGGCTGAGCGCATCCGCTCCGGCCATGTGGTGGGCATGCCTACGGACACCTTTTATGGTTTGGCGGCCGACCCTCTCAATCTGCGTGCCGTGGACCGGGTGTATGACATCAAAACTCGTTCCCGCCACAAACCCCTCTCGCTGTTGATCGAGAATGTGGGCCAGGCGGAAGATCTGGTCAACGACCTCTCTGACGACTTCTACGCCCTCACGGAAAAATTCTGGCCCGGCCCGCTCACCATCATCGTGAAGGCCTCCTCGCGATTGCCACTGAAAGTGACGGCCAACACCGGCAACGTCGCGATCCGCGTCCCTGACAGTGCCATCGCGCTGGCCTTGGTCCGCGCAGCCCGTACGCCCATCACCGCCACCTCCGCCAATCTCAGTGGTGCTTCCGAATGTACAACCGCCGAAGACGTGCGTTTTCAACTGGGCGACCGCATTCCCCTTATTGTTGACGGCGGCACCACCCCGCGCACGGTGGCTTCCACCATCGTGGACCTGAGCGATCACGGTAAATGGCGAGTGATCCGCGAAGGTGCCATCTCCATCGACAAGATCACTGAGATCCTCGACTAGCTATATGGGATTGCTTCAGTCCCTGGTTGCCCGCAAGGGCAAACTCATCTGGCTCTTCCTCCTCATCCTTTTTGTTGGGTACGTTGGCTGGAATTTCGTGCAGGTCGCGCGTCAATCCACGGTCAATGAATCTCGCCCGGCGGACGCCATTGTCGTATTCGGCGCCGCGGAATATGCCGGCAAGCCTTCACCGGTGTATCGCGCCCGCCTTGAGCATGGCCTTGTGCTGTACAAACAGGGATTGGCAAAGTTCGTGATCACCACCGGCGGCCCCGGCGATGATGAGCATTTCACCGAAGGCGGCGTTGGCCGTGATTACCTGATGGCGGCGGGCATTCCTTCAGCGCAGCTCATCGCCGAGACCCAGAGCTCCGACACTAGCGACTCCGCCGAGCGCGTGGCCACTATCATGCGCGCGAACCATCTGAGGTCTTGTTTAGCGGTCAGCGATGGATACCACATTCATCGCATCAAGTTGATGATGGCTGAGCAGGGCATCACGGCGTACGGCACGCCGCGGCCGCTGGCCAAACCCCTCGATACGAAAGCGCGCGTCACCTACTTTTTGCGCGAAGTCTTGAGCCTCACCCTCTGGCGCTTACACCTCAAGTAAGACTTAATGTTTCTTCTCTGGCGGCATCACTAAGCTGAACCACAACGAGTTCGAACCGTTGTAGTCAATCTTCCGTGACACCTTCTCAAACCCCGGCCGCTCTGCCGTGATTTGGCAGCCCATGCAAGGTTTCTTGTAGAACAGTTCGTAGCGACCGTCGCGTTTCGGCAACGTCGTCGCCAGAACCGCGCCTTTTTCATCCACCAAGGAGATAGTGGTCCGGCCAAGCGCCCATCCATCTGGACTTGAAACGAAGCCTTGGATCTTACCGGCAGGGCGCAACCCATCCGGCGCGACCGCGCGGCCTCCGTACCCTGGGCCGCGTAAAGGACGCCCACCCATCTGCCCGGTCACTTGGTCCTTCTCAAGGGCAAGCACACCGTTAACAAAGACGTAGGCAAATCCTTTCGACGTCCGGTTCGGATCTTCAAACGTGGCGACGTCAATGACTTTCTCGGGATCAAAGATAGTGATGTCAGCGTAATAGTCCGGCCGGATCATCCCGCGATTCTCCAACTTCACGCGGCCCGCAGGAAGGGAAGTGAATTTGCGGATCGCATCCTCGAGCTTCAGCAGTTTTTCTTCGCGGACATACTTACCCAGAATCCTCGCAAACGACCCATACGCGCGCGGGTGGCTCTTCGACTCACCCAGTGGCCCGGTCGGACTGACGGCGCCATAATCCGTTCCAATGCTCACCCAGGGCTGCTGCAGCGCCAGACGAACGTCGGCTTCGCTCATGCTGAAGTAAACGCAACCCACGTTGCCATTGGCTTCCAGCAGCAGGTCGAACATCGCGTCGTACGGATCTTTTTTCATCACCTGCGCGATCTGCGCAATGGTCTTGCCTTCATAAACCTTTAACTCTGGCTTTAAGACCGAGACCACCATCACTCCATCCGGCCCGCCCACCCCGCGCCACATGTTCTCGTAACTTGCCTCATCGCCTAGCTTCGCCCTGATCGCCTTACGCTGCTCCGGATCTTTCAGCCGGGCCATGAGAGCTTCCCGGCCGCCGGCATGAAACTCCGGCGGGATGGAAGCGCCCAGCGAAGTTGCCGACGCGATATATGGATATTGGTCCGCAGTGACATCCACGCCGCTCGCACGCGCTTCTTCGATTTTGGCGATCACCCTGGCCATATTGCCCCAGTTGTTTTTGCCCGAGACCTTCAAGTGATAGATCTCCACGGGGATATTGGCTTCGTGGCCGATGCGAAATGCCTCATCCAGGGCCTGCATCTCCTCATTGCCTTCATTGCGGATGTGCGAAATATAAATGCCGCCATACTGCTGCGCGGATCTCGCCAGCTCGATCAGCTCGTCCGTCTTCGCGTAGAAAGCCGGCGCGTAAATAAGCGATGTCGACAGCCCGACCGCGCCTTCCTGCATCGCGTCTTCCACCATCTCTTTCATGGTCTTGAGTTCGTCGGCGGTGGGGGCGCGGTTGTCGTCGCCCACCACCATCCGCCGCACCTGCGTAGCGCCGACAAACGTCGCCAGGTTGATGCCGCTGCCTTGCTTCTCCAGCCGCCGGAAGTATTCATCCAGCGACTGCCAGTCGATCGTGACTTTGTAATGTTCGGTCCAGTCTTTGTAATCGGCAATGATGCGCCCGTTCAGCGGAGCGATCGAGCCACCTTCGCCCGTGACTTCGGTAGTGATGCCTTGGGTCAGTTTGCTGACGGCCTGCTTGTCGATAAGCAGGTTCTCTTCTGATTGGCCGAGCATGTCGATAAATCCCGGCGCGACGACCAGTCCAGTCGCATCGATGGTGCGCTTGGCTTTGGCGTCCTTGGCGGCACGGCCCACGAAGACGATGCGGTCACCAATGATGCCCACGTCCGCGTAGATGAACGGATTGCCGGTTCCATCCACGACTTTGCCGTTACGGATCAACACGTCGAAGTTGTTGGTCTGGGCGACTGCGGAAAGACAGAGAGCGAAGAAAACGAGGCCAATGCGGAGCATGGCGCAACAGTCTATAGGAGGGAGTTGGGAATCACAAAAAGCCGCCGGCCACGAATCAGCAGCCCGACGACCGGAACGGCTTAGCGCTTTACTTTCTTTTCCCGGTCTTTGGCTGCATCCAGCGGATACTGAGGCTCCGTCATGCGCACCGGGTCAAGGATCTCCGCGATCTCTTTCTCGCTCAGCAATTTCTTGTCGCGAGCGATATCAATGATCGAGCGCCCCGTCGCGACCGATTCCTTCACAATCTCCGCCGCCTTGGCGTAGCCAATGTAGGGATTGAGCGCCGTGGCCAGCGATACCGTGCTCTGCGCATAGTAGTCGCACCGCTTTTCATTGGCGGTGATGCCGGCGACACATTTGTCGGTGAATACCCGGACCATGTTCGTGAGAATGGTGATGGACTGCATCACGCTATAAGACATCGTGGGCATCATGACGTTCAGTTCCAGTTGGCCAGCCTGCACGGCCATGGCAACCGCCGTGTCATTCCCGATAACTTGGAAGCAGACCATTGCCGCCAATTCCGGCATCACCGGATTGATCTTGCCCGGCATGATGGAAGATCCGGGCTGCAAGCTCGGCAGGTTGATCTCCGCAAATCCGGTATTCGGTCCCGACGACATCATGCGGACGTCATTCGAGATGCGTATGATCTCCAGCGCCAGGTTGCGCAAGGCACCAGAAACTTCCGCCATCGCCCAATTCGACTGCATCGCCCAGCGCATGTCTTTCGCGGCAACTACCTTGACTCCTGCGAGTTTCGCGAGATGCGCAATCGCCTTCTCCCGGTAATCCGGATGCGTGTTGATCCCAGTACCTACCGCCGATCCGCCCAATCCCAACTCGCGCAGCGTGTCAGAAGCGCGACGAATGCTCTCCGTGGCTTTACGTATCGCCACACCATACGCAGCAAACTCCTGGCCTAAACGGATCGGCACTGCATCCTGCATGTGCGTGCGGCCGGATTTCATGATGTCGTGAAATTCTTTGGCTTTGGTCTCGCACGCCCCTGCCAGTGAATCGAGCGCCGGATAAAAACCTTCCAGTGCGAGTAGCGCGCCCAACCGCATCGTGGTCGGGAAAACGTCATTTGTGCTTTGCCCGTAATTCACATGGTCGTTCGGATGAACCAGGTACTCTCCCAGCTTTCCGCCCATGATCTCGGTTGCGCGATTGGCAATGACCTCATTGCTGTTCATGTGGAAGCTGACGCCGGCTCCCGCTTGGAACACGTCCACCATGAACTCCTGGTTCCACTTCCCGGCGATGACTTCGTCCGCAGCGGCAATGATCGCGTCTGCGCGCTTGTCGTCCACTAACCCGAGTTCCTTGTTCGCCATGGCTGCGCCTTTTTTCACCATGCCGATCGCTTTGATCAGCGTGGGATGCGCGCGCATGCCGGATATTGGATAGTTCTCAACGGCCCGGGCGGTCTGCACCCCGTAATAAACGTGCGCCGGGATCTCTTTGATGCCGATGGAATCTTTTTCCTGCCGCGTCGCGGTTTGCGCCATGATGACTCTCCTGGATTGAACATCGATCCCGAACCCATGATTATAGCGAAGCTGCAAAGCCTGAGGCCGGACCACCGTTATCCCGGTGTTACACTCGGAGCGCAGTAAAGCCCAAGCTATTAAAGATGAAGACGAAGACCCTTCCCGCGCTCGAAGCGCCTATTCCCGAGGCCTTGGTCAAGGCCCGCAAGGCGGCATCCGGGGCCATCAAGGCGGATGTCCTTGTCGTAGGCGCCGGACCTACCGGGCTCGCTTGTGCCATTGAAGCGCAGAAGGTAGGCGCCCGCGTCGTGGTTGTGGACAAAGGCTGCATCGTCAATTCGCTGTACCACTATCCCCCGCACATGGTCTTCTTCACCACGCCGGAGTTGCTGGAGATCGGCAACATCCCATTCACGACCGCCCGGCAAAAACCCACGCGCGAAGAAGCCTTGGAGTACTACCGCAATGTCGCGCGACATTACCGCCTGAAAGTTTGCCAGTATGAGCGCGTGATCGAGGTATCCGGAAAGGACAATGACTTTCGCGTCCGCTCCCTTGACCCTCATGGCGTGGAGCATCAGTACAAGGTGCGCAAGGTCATAATCAGCACCGGTTATTACGACCTGCCCAACATGATGAATATTCCCGGTGAAGATCTGCCCAAGGTCTTTCACTACTATCGGGAATCGCATCCTTATTACGACACGGATGTCCTCGTCATCGGGGGCAAGAACTCCGCGGCCCTCGCGGCTTTGGATCTCTGGCGACACGGCGCCCGCGTCACCCTCGTGCACCGCAATGCCGGTCTGCATGCGAACATCAAATACTGGATCCTGCCGGACATTGAAAATCGCATCAAGAACGGTGAAGTCGCCGCCTTCTTTGAATCTAGCGTCAGCAAGATAGGCCCGGATTTCGTCCGGCTCCACACGCCCAAAGGCGAACTCGAACTGAAAAATGATTTCGTCTTTGCCCTTACCGGCTATCATCCGGACTTCACCTTCCTCGAATCCATGGGCATAGAACTGCTCGGCGACCACCGGCGCCCCGCCTGCGATCCTCAGACTCTCGAGACCAATGTCGCGGGCATATACATTGCGGGAGTGGTTTTGGCCGGTGTCCGGACCAGCGAGATCTTCATTGAGAATGGCCGTTTTCACGGCCAGCACATCGCGCAGGACTTGAGAAAAAAACTACGCCTAGCCAGCTCGAATTAGGCTCATTTTGTGGCTTTTTTGCACCTCGTCCCATTTCAAGCCCACCCTCATAAAGGGCCCCGCATCCATTGGGATAGTCCCCCGTGTTCCGAACTTAAGCTTGTAAGCCAAGGGCATGTTCACGGGAGAACTTTAGACAGTGGGGGAATTGCAAGTATGAAGAACTCAGCTATTGTGCTGCTGTTGGCGTTGTTTTTAGCGCCTGTGGCGTTTGCTCAGGACGCGGACACTTACAATCGTGGTGAAGTGGGCGTGTTCGTCGATTTTCTGCGCTTACATCATGCGCAAGTCAATCAATTCGGTATTGGCGGCCGGGCGGGCTTCAACGTCCACCCGAACGTTCAACTCGAAGCCGAAGGCGCTTATGACTTTCGCCAAAGCGGCGAGGACACTGTGACCGTCGGCGCCGTCACCAGTACCTATCGCGCTGATCTGCGTACCACCAGCTTCTTGTTCGGTCCTAAGTTCCACACCAACGGGCCGGTCCGCGTATTTGGCACCTTGAAGGGCGGCATTCTGAACTTCAGCGTCTCTACCACTGCCGCTCCCTTGGGCTTTACCAACACTCTGCGAACCATCAGAGATGGCGATACGAATGGCGTCTTTTATCCGGCAGGCGGCATTGAAGCTTTTGCCGGATGGTTCGGTTTCCGTGCTGAAGCCGGTGACATGATGTACTTTGACCGTGGCGCGAACCACAACTTCCGCTTCACGGTTGGCCCGCAATTCCGTTTCTAAGATTGCGTGGGTGAATATCAGCGACGGCCCTCTGCGGAGGGCCGTTCTTTTTGCCCCGTCCAGTTAGGCGAATCCTGCGGGAATGTGAGAAGATTTAACCATCGGCCCGGATGTTCTTGCGGCCGGATTCATCACCGTCATTCGCGGTCTTGTGTGGGCGCGTAGCTCAGTCGGTAGAGCAACGCACTTTTAATGCGTGGGTCGCAGGTTCGATTCCTGCCGCGCTCACCACTATTTCCGACTGCACTGACCAAATAAAAAGCACCGGCCGCAGCCGGTGCTTTTCTCGTGCTCAATGGTTTACTTGCGGAAGCGGTTGCGGGCCATCCGTCCGAATCCCAGTAAGCCCGTGCCCATCAGGAACAAGCTAGCCGGCTCTGGAGTCGGGATCGAGTTGGTGCTCGTTCCTACGTATCCGGTGATCCCGGGAGCGACTACGTGGGCGAAGAACATGGCTGGATCCAGTGCGGTTACTCCGGTCACGTCGAAGCTTAAGGTTCTCAAGCCGGGCTGGACCGCGGACGTAGTCGTAGTGCAACCGTTCTTGTTGCACTTAGTCATTGGCGTTCCCAGGTCGATCAGCACATTGTAAGAGCCGATGGCGCCGGGGACCGGTATGGTCGAAGTCGAGATGGTTGCGGCTAAAGGCGTCAGCGTATTGCCTTCGCTGTCGGTGCCGGTGATGTTGCTCAATGCAAAGCCAGCGCCAGTCACTTGGAATCCGGCGCTACCTTGGCCGCTGGTGTTGGTCTTCACGTAGTAATTCGGATCCAACGTGAATACCACATGCATCACTCCGCCCGAGAGGGTCACTGAGACCGTACCAAACGTATTCGTGCCATTGGTACCCTTGTTGACCAGGGCCGAGCTCGGCACATTCAACGTGAAGTCATCCGCCACCGCCTGCGCACCCATTGCGAGTACTGCCAGCGTGACCAATAGTGTGATTACCCGAACCCTTTTCATTTGTATCCCTCTCCGTCAGTTGTGAAATCGATTGAGCTCATGGCTCTGCCCTTACATATGCACGGGCGGTGCCAAACTCTAGAGGGAGGGAGCGACACAGGTAACAACTGCGGAGCCCGCATTCTATGCGGTTAAAAACGGTTGGCTCGGCGACCGACGTGGAATGTACTTGGTGAGAATCGTATTCCGACTGCAATCATATGCAACATCACTCGCATTGCCTGCGGTAATCGAGGAACGATTACTTTGGTCACTAAGTCATTTGCTTTCATCGGTTTCCGAGGCGATTCCCGGCCGCCGATTCTAATGACTGCGCTAAAGATTGCAGATGTTCCGCATTCGTGAGGTAGCTGATCACCATGACGCGGATCACGCTCCGCCCGCCCACCTGGGTGACGGATATCCATCGCTCGCCTGATCGTGTGATTTCCTCAACGATATCGGCGTGGATCGCACACGCCTGGTCGGAGGGCAGTCCCTTAACGCGAAGGTTGATTATGGGTAGTACCTGCGGGGCGGCCAGCTCGAAGTATTCACTTGCCGACATCATCTGGACAAACTTTCTGGCCAGCCCCAACTGCCGGTCGATCAGATCTTCATAGGCTTTGCGGCCATGGACTCGCAGGGTCAGATAAACCTTCAAGGAGTTCATGCGACGTGACCACTGGGTACTCAGTTTGAAATTGTCCACCATGGTGGAGCCGGCCACCCGCGGCATATAAGGAGTGTGCGTCGCGAAGGCGGTTTCCAATAGCTCAGGATGAGAGGTGATGATCACGCCGGCGGCGAACGGCATGGCCAGCCATTTATGCGGATCGATCGTGATCGAGTCCGCCAGTTCAATGCCATTTACCAGCTTCCGATGTTTATCACTGAAGATCGCCGCCGCGCCGTACGCGCCGTCCACGTGCAGCCACAATCCGTGTTTCCGGCAGATCGCCCCAATCGCGACCATGTCATCCACCGCGCCCGAGTTCGTCGTGCCGGCGGTGGCCACTACGCAAAATGGTTTGTGTCCGGCGGCCTTGTCGGACGTAATGGCCGCATCCAGCGCTTCGACATCGAGTTGCACTCGGTCCGTGACCGCCACTCGCCGTAGCGCTTTGCGCCCGAGTCCGAGCAGTCCCACCGATTTATCCAAGGAATGGTGCGACTCGGCCGACGCATACACCAAAGCTTGTGCGCCGATACTGGCAACCCCGTTCTCGACTACTCCGGGGAAGGCATAAGCAAGGGCGAGCGCCAGCGCGCTGAAATTGGCTTCATTGCCGCCGCTGGTGAAAGTGCCGCCGCTTTCCGACTTCCAGCCCACCCGGTCGGCG
>DATLCI010000198.1:0-5060 GCA_035526435.1 Terriglobales bacterium | reverse complement strand
TTCGATGTCGCAGGCGCACATACCCTGGTCCTTGGTGGAGGCGATGGAGCAACAGCCAGTCTGCTTCAGCATAGTGAGGATGCGGAGACGATTCTCATCGGCTAGCGCCTTCAGGATGGAGGCAAGCTGTTCGGGCTTCGGTTTTGCAGCGATCTTTACCAAAGTCGTCATATTGAAGAATATCTATATACGCACAGATAGATGGTTGTCAATATGAAAGGATGCAAGAAAGTTGAAGGCCAAAGAGCGCGGGCTTTCCCCGATGACACCCAAGAACGGGCCGAGGCGACACAGGCAGGCATGCCTGGCTACAAAAGCAAAGGCGCGCCTATTTTTTCAGAATAGCGTTGTAGCCGTCAGATGCGAGCTTGGTGCGCATGGCTTCGGCGTCTTTCTGCTGGGAGAAGGGGCCGACTTGGACGTGATAAAGCGGGCTGTTGGGAACGTTGTTCACGACGAGCACGGGATATTGCTTCTTGCGCAGGGCGGCGACGAGGGCTTCGGCGTCCTCTTTCTTGCTGACGGCGGCGACTTGGACCATGAATCCGGTCTTAGCGGTGTCGTTCAGCTCGGGAGCAGGGAGCTTGGGGACGGCGTCGGCAGCAGCCGAGATCTTGTCGGCCTCAGCTCTGGGCGCGGAGGCAGGAGTGGTATCGCCAGAAGAGGGCGCAGCTTCGGTGCTTTCGACGGGCGGAGCAGTTTTGCCGGCACCCGGCTTGGCGCCGCCGGTAGAGCTGATCGAGGAAAGCTCGGAGCTGTCCGTGATGACTTGGGCCTGGGCGGAGCTGGAGCCTTTGCCGACAGCGTAGCCGAGGCTGAAGAAGACGGCGCAGATGGCGACCATGCCGAAGAATATACCGAGTAGCTTGCCGGTGCTGAGCGTTAGTTCCGTGTCCTGATTTGCCACTGCGACGGTCTCCTTGGATTGCTGGTGCTTAGTCTTTTGTCAAAAGCTTTTGCAAGCCGGCAAGCAAATCTACCGGTAGAGGGAAAACGATAGTGGTGTTTTTCTCGACGCCGATCTCGGTGAGAGTCTGGAGATAGCGAAGTTGAATGGTGGTGGGCTCGCTGGCCAAGACCTTGGCGGCGTCGGCGAGGCGTTGCGAGGCGGCGAATTCACCTTCCGCGTGGATGATCTTGGAGCGCTTCTCGCGTTCGGCCTCGGCCTGTTTGGCCATGGCGCGGAGCATGGATTCGGGCAAGTCCACCTGCTTGACCTCAACGTTCACGATCTTCACGCCCCAGGAGGCGGTGTGATGGTCGAGGATCTCCTGGACGCGGACGTTCAGCTTTTCGCGCTGGGAGAGGAGTTCATCGAGTTCAACTTCGCCGAGGACGGAGCGGAGGGTGGTCTGCGCGAACTGCAAAGTCTGATAGAGGTAATTCGAGACATGGACGACGGCGTTGCGGGCGTCGACCACGCGGAGGAAGATGACCGCATTCACCTTGAGCGTGACGTTATCGCGGGTAATGATGTCCTGCGGGGGGACTTCGTGAGCGTCCTGGCGGAGCGAGACGCGCACCATGCGGTCCACGGGCGCGAAGACGAGGATGATGCCGGGGCCTTTCTCCTTGTCGAGCAGGCGACCGAGGCGGAAGATGACGGCGCGCTCGTATTCAGCAAGGATCTTGATGGAACTAAGCAGGTAGAGACCGACGATGACGGCGACAACAACGCCTAATCCAGGCACACACACTCTCCTATCATGGGTAAAGCTTTTTCTGCGCGGATTGTAGCACTAGTTCAATCTGCGACATATCCGTAATTACACCGTAGAGCCCGACTTTTCCAGGGGTTCGACCTCGAGTTGCAACCCTTCTACCTTTCTAACCACCACGCGGCGTCCGGATTCGACCGGAGCGGAGGCGACGGCATTCCAAAGCTCGCCAGCGAGGAAGACTTTTCCAGCGGGGGTCAGCGCGGTATGCACCGTCGCGACTTGGCCAAGCATTCCCTGGACTCCGGTGACGACCTTGCCGCGCTGGGCGCGGACCGCGATGCTCATAAGGAAGATAGAGATCAGCGCAATAGGAATGCTGACGGCAAGGGCGGTCCAGATCTTGATACGCATCTCCGGGATCGGCGCGTCGACGAGCAGCAGGGCGCCGAGGACCATCAGTACGGTGCCGCCGATGCCGAGGACGCCGTGGCTGGTGAACTTGACCTCGAGGGCAAACAAAATGAAAGCGCCGATGATCATGGCTACCGCGGCGAAGCGCACGGGAAGAAGATTGAAGGCGAACATAGCCAGCAGAACACAGATGGTGCCGACGACTCCGGGAAGGATGGAGCCAGGATTATTGAATTCTCCATACAGGGCCAGCATCCCGAGCGAGAAGAGGATGTAAGCAATGTTGGGGTCCATGAGGAAGGCCATTATCTGCTGCTTCAAGGTCATCTCGAAGGGGCGGACTGGTTTTCCAGCGACGTGGAGGGTGTAGCTTTCGCCGCCAAAACGTTTGATAACGCGGCCATCGAGTTGCTTCATGAGGTCGGCCTGGTCTTTGGCGACGACGTCGATAACTTTTTTATCCAGCGCTTCCTGCTCGGTGAAGGACTTGGATTGCAGGACAGCGCTTTCGGCGACTTCAACATTGCGTCCCCGCTTATTAACGAAGGAGCGCATGAACGCGGCGGCGTCGTTGGCCATCTTGCCTTTGAGGACGTCGTCCATCTTCTCCCCACCGCCGAGTATCGGATGGGCGGCGCCGGTGTTGGTTCCGGGCGCCATCGCAGCGATGTCGGCGGCCTGGAGGATGAAAAAGCCGGCCGAGGCGGCATATCCGCCGCTGGGGGTGATGTAAACGATGACCGGAACTTCCGAAGCGAGGATCTTTTCCACGATGCCGCGGGTAGAAGTCACGAGGCCGCCCGGGGTGCGCAGCTCGATGAGGATGGCATCAGCCTTTTCCCGGTGGGCTTGATCGATGGCCCGCCCGATGTATTCGTCGGTGATGGGATGAATGGTGTCATTGATCACGAGCTTGAGAACATCAGCAGCAGCCAGTGAAGAGAGAATGGCTATGCTGAAAGCAATGGTCAGGAATGAACGTTTCATGGCTGCGACTCCGACGCGGACTTTTCTCCCTGGCGAGCGGCGATAGCCCGGCGCATAACGGCGATCCCGGGATGAGCAGGTTCCAACCGGGCAGCGCGATCGACATTTTCTCTCGCTGCGTCCAGACGGTTCTGTTTTACATCCAGTCCCGCTACCAGTAGATACGCATCAGCGGTAGCTTTAAGTTGCAAGGCGGCAGTGGCCTCGGCGCGGGCGGCGGCAATCTCATTGCGCGAGTCCAGCACTTTCGCCAGGCCGATGTGGGCGGCGGCATTGGTGGGGTCGAGGAGAACGGCCTCGCGGTATTCATTCTCGGCTTCATCCATCAGTCCCTGGGTGAGGAGGTCGTCGCCGCGGGAGACGTGAGCGGCAGCATGCTGAGGGCGGGGCATGTCCGCAAAGCGAAGCTCGCGGGCATTCTGGATCTCCATGGCGAGCTGGCGGTAAGAGGTTTCGTCATAGTTGCTCTTAATACGCTCCAAGGGGGCCTTGGATTCACTACCCGGGGTTGCGAGGCCAGCCAATTGGTCATAGAAGGCTTTGGCTTCGGTGTCCTGCGGACGCAGGTTCAGCGTCTCGCGTAACTGGCGGAGCGCGCCAGCGGAATCTCCGGCGCGGTAGAGCGAGATACCAAAGTTTAAGTGATAGTCGGGGTCACGCGGGTCGGCAATGGAGGCGCGGCGAAAGTAATCCGTGGCCGTCTTTTTACCGCGCCGTGACTGGGCGACCCCGAGGTTGTTGTAGACCTCGATCAAGGGCACGCGGCCAGCGGCAAAGGCGAAAGCCTGTTCGGCACGGTCATAGTTGCCGGTGTAGTGGGCCGCGAGTCCGAGATAAAAATTGGCTTCACTGGCGATGGCGCCGCCGGGGGTGACTTTGCTCAGCGCCTGCATGGCAGCGGAGTAGTCGCGCTGATCGAAATAGGTGCGGCCGAGAAGGAAGTGAGCTTCCGCATATTGCGGATGTACTTTTACCGCCTGCTTCAGGTAGCGAATCTTCTCCGCGGGCTCAGTAGCGATGACGCCGCGGATGTAGTTCTCCAATGCGTCAAGGCGAACGGGCGCCGCCGAGGTAACAAAGGCCTCTTTGGAGACAGATGGATCCGCGTTGAGCGAGCGGAGCAGGTCCCAGGCGAGTGCATTCTGGATGTCAAGAAGCTGCGTAAGCGCCCCAGCTTCCACCGCTTCCGGCGAAAGGCGCATGCGGCGGACGTCCATTACCTGGGCGCGAGCGGTGAAGGTGGTGCCGTCAAAAAGATATTTCCCGGTGACGATGTAGTCCACGTCCATCTGGTCGGCGATCTGGAAGAGGGTAGCGCGCGAAGGACGACTGGCCGCAGGAATACCCATCCGGTCAAAGGCGTAAAGGCGGTCGGCCCGCGGAATGACGTAGAGACCGGGCGCACCCAGGCGCGCGCCCAGAACTTCAGGAAAACTTTCACCGATCCAGTCGATGCCGGATGCGGGAGAGGCGTTCTCAAAGGGCATGACTACGAGGAGTTTGCTACCCCCGTGCCCGGGGGTAGTCTGCGCACAGGCAGGCGCGACCAAGAGCGCAACGGTGAGAAGAAGAGTGCGCAAGATAGGTTGATTATAGTCTGGCGGGTGGGACGGTTAACCACAGAGAGCACAGAGGAACACGGAGGAAAGCAAAGGAGAAATCAACCACGAAGGACACCAAGGGCACGAAGGGGACGAAAAGGGCGGCTGAGGTTGCGTACGAAGACTCGGCAGCTATGGAGTCAGGGTTTCGGCGGGTTCATATTGATGGATGCCGCGGATGAGTTTATTGGGAGGGATGAGGCGTAAACGATAGACAAAACGGCGCGGCGGAGCCTGCTCAGAGACGGACTCTAGTTCATACATCTTGTCCATGTAAGCGATGGTGAGGAGAGTGTCCCATTGCTTGGGCCGGCAGCTTTCGATAGTGATGAATTGCCCGGTGGGACCGGCCTTGACCACGTCAACCATTCGCGGCCCGAGTTCGCGTTCACGGGCGGCG
>DATLCI010000178.1:0-6961 GCA_035526435.1 Terriglobales bacterium | reverse complement strand
TTGCGGTGACCATTCTCAAAAACCACCAGGTCCTCGGCCACCACGGCCTCAATCTTTTTGAGGTCACGTTGCTTCAAGCCGTCTTCGAACTGCGTGACCACATCGCGAACCGCCTTGTCCGTGCTGTTGCGCGGCTGCGCTACTAATAAGTCGGATAAACATAAGATCGCGATGATCATGGACCATGTCGTAATCTTCTGGTTCATTTTTGCTCTCCTTAAATCTGTATGGAAGCGAAGCTCAGTCGGCAGGCGGCGCTGGCGGCTGAACCGAAGGGCCTCACTTGACGTCGATCTGCGCCGGAATGCTCAGCAATAGCTTTCCATCCCGTTTCGCATCGACAGTGACATCCCAAGTCCCCGCCATGGAAGCTTTGACTTTGCCTGAATAGGAAGTTCCATTCCACTTCAGATCGACCGCATCTCTCATCTCGGACTTACCCATCGGCATCTTCAGCGTCGCTTGGACGGATGCATCCTTAATGAGTTCTCCGCTTTTGTCCTTCAAGACAAATCTCAGGTTGGCCATCTCTCCGGACTTGAGCTCAGACGGTGAGACGTCAAGACCACCACTCGCTTGTTGGGCCGGGGCGGTCTGGACTGCCGCCGTCGTTGCCTCCTCTTTCAGAACAATTTGTTCTTTCGGCTTAGAACAGCCTGCCACAACAACCGCTAGAAGCAAGACTGAGATGCCGTGGTCTCGGGTCATCCTTTTATCTCCTGTCTGATCTCGCGCTCCCGCAACCACGTGAAGATCACCGGAGTCACGATCAGCACTAACATCAACGAACTTATCATGCCTCCTAGCACTGGAGTGGCCAGCGGCTTCATCACCTCCGCGCCGGTGCGGCTGGACCACATGATGGGCAAAAGGCCGGCTACGACAGTCGCCACGGTCATGAACTTGGGGCGCAGCCTAAGGAGTGCCCCTTCCATCACGGCCTCCCGTAGGGTCTGGATCGTCAAGGGTTCGCTTGCTGATTTTCGAGCGACAGCTTCCTCAAGATATATCACCATGACCACCGCGGTTTGTACCGCCGTGCCGAACAAGGCGATGAATCCCACCCAGACTGCCACCGAGAAGTTGTAGCCCAGCAGCTTCAAGAGGAAGATCCCTCCCGATAGAGCGAAAGGCACCGCCAGTAACACGTGCATCGCTTCCTTCGCTGAATGGTAAGTCAGATAGAGCAGCACGAAGATGATCACCAGGACGATGGGGATTACGATCTCTAACCGACGCTTCGCGCGGATCTGGTTCTCGTATTGTCCGCTCCATTCAAGATAGTAGCCGGTAGGCAATCTCACTTTGTCGGCGACCACACGTTTTGCTTCTTCCACGAAGCCCCCGACATCGCGGCCGCGGACATTCAGCAGCACTGTACCGCGAAGCAGACCATTCTCACTGCTGATCATCGCCGGGCCCATTGCAGTCCGAATATTAGCAACCTGGTTCAAGGGGATATGTCCTCCGGTGGCCGTCGTAACCAGCACTGTACCAATGGCGGAGGGATCTTCTCTGAAATCGCGGGCATACCTGACCCGGACCGGGTATCGCTGCCTTCCTTCGATAGTGGTCGTGAGGTTCTTGCCGCCAATGGCCGTCTCGATCACGTCTTGGACATCCGCCGAGCCAACGCCATAACGGGCCGCCGCTGCTCGGTCAATCTCAATCTCGAGATAGGGAGCACCGGTGATCCGTTCCGCATATAGATCGACTGCTCCGGGTACGGAGTGCAGGGCATGTTCAATCTCGATTGACTTGCTTTCTAATGTCTTCAGGTCGGCGCCAAATACCTTGATGCCGACCTGGGTACGAATGCCGGTAGAGAGCATGTCGATCCGGTTACGGATGGGCTGTGTCCAGATATTAGTGACGCCCGGAGTGCGGAGCTTCTCATCCAACCGTTGGAGGATGTCGTCCTTGCTCATACCTGCCCATTGTGCCTTCGGCTTGAAGGTCACAATGGTCTCGGTCATGTTGATCGGAGCAGGGTCAGTCGCGGATTCTGCGCGCCCGATCTTGCCGACCACCATGCTGACGGCCGGGTCGGCGGCCAGGATCTTGTCCTGCTGCTTCATCAATTCCGTTGCCTTGCTCAGGGAGATGCTCGGATCGGTCACCGGCATCCAGAGAGCGGTGCCTTCATCGAGCGGGGGAATGAACTCGGAGCCGATCGTCCGCGCTACCAATAGAGACGCAATAAAGATTGCCGTTGCCAACCCAACGGTTACCACGCGATGATCCAGCGCCCAGCGCAGGATCGGCTCGTAAGCGGCTCGCAGGCCACGCATCACTGGATTGTCTTCCTCGCGGTGTAGCTTGCCCCGGATCAGGAAGGTGCACAGCACCGGCACCAGCGTCACCGCAATGAACGTGGAAGCGATCATCGCAAAGGTCTTCGTGAACGCCAGCGGATGAAACATCTTTCCCTCCATGCCAGTCAAAGCAAAGACCGGCACGAAAGCGAGAATGATGATCGTCATGGCGAAAAAGATCGGTCTTCCCACTAACTTCGCCGCGCCTAGCGTGATCTCCAAAATGTGTGAGCGGTAATCGCCGTGTTCTTCGGCGAATCGTTCAGCATGCCGCAGCACGTTTTCCGTCATGACGATGCCGGCGTCCACCAACACGCCGATCGCAATGGCGATGCCCCCCAGAGACATGATGTTGGCATTCACGCCTACGTAGTGCATCAGAAGAAATGCCGAAAGCACGGCGAGCGGCAGCGGCAAAGTCACGATCAGAATGCTGCGGAAGTGCCAAAGGAATATCACGTGCGCCAGTGTCACGAGCAAGATTTCTTCCAGGAGTGCCCATCTCAGCGTGTCCACCGCCCGCAAGATAAGTTCGCTGCGGTCGTAAAAGGGGACGATTGTTACCCCCTTCGGCAGTCCCGACTGCAGGGAGCCGATCTTCTCCTTCACCGCGGAGATGACTTCCTTGGCATTGGCACCGTAACGTATCACCACCACTCCGCCGACGGCATCTTGTCCATTCTTATCCAGGACCCCGCGACGGAATTCGGGACCGAGCTGCACCGTAGCAATTTGTCGGAGGTACACCGGGGTTCCTCCCGCTGCCTTGAGCGGAATGTTTTCGATGTCCGCAGTCGAGCGGATCAAGCCAATACCGCGGACGATCAGTTCGGTGTCGCCGGACTCTACTACTTTCCCGCCTACGTTATTGTTGCTGCGCTCGACCGCCATGACCAACTCGCGGATCGGGACGCCATAGGCACGCAGCTTTATCGGGTCTACGTCGATCTGATACTGCCGTACAAAGCCGCCGATGCTAGCCACTTCAGCGACACCGGGCACGGCATTGAGCTGATAACGGATGTACCAGTCCTGCAGTGAACGCAGTGTGCCGGGATCATACGGCCCTTCCACGGTGTACCAGAAGACTTGTCCCACGCCGGTGGCGTCAGGTCCCAAGGTGGGAACGACCCCGCTTGGAAGAAAACTGGCAGCAAGGTTGAGCCGTTCCAACACCCGAGTGCGAGCGAAATAGACCTCAACATCATCCTGGAAGATGATGTTGACCATCGAGAACCCGAAAGCCGATGAAGAACGCACAGTGCGTACACCGGCTAATCCCTGAAGATTGACCGTAAGCGGATAAGTGATCTGGTCTTCCACTTCCTGCGGGCTGCGTCCCGGCCAGTCGCTGTACACGATGACTTGGTTTTCGCTCAGGTCGGGGATGGCATCCACCGGAGTCCTCAGCATCGCCCAGTAACCCCATCCCGCGAGGAAGGCGTAGCCGAGGAGTATCAGTCCCCGGTTCTTCAATGAGACCTCAATGATTCGATTGATCATGGTTCACCTCGCCGTTATCTGGGTACGTTTCCAGGCGAGCCGCTGGCCTCCGCGGGTAGCGTCCACCATTACGATCCAGCTTCCATTGGACTGGACCTTGCCCTCGCCCGAGTAATGCTTGCCGTCCCAGGTGAGCGGGTGCGTGTTGCGCATCTCCGCCATTCCCATTGCGGGCATGGCCGGCATAAGGAAGGTGATGGCCACGCTCGCATCCGTGACCGGCTTGCCCGCCTCGTCTTGCAGGTCAACAAAGACGCGCACCGGCTTTTCTCCCTGGGGTGGATCTGGCTCGAAGCGCAGGTTGAGCGTGTACTTCGCGCTTGCGGGCTCGCCTCCGGAAGTACTTTTGTCGTTTTCGAAGCCTTTCGAGCCGCCAAACATCCCGCTCATTCCGCCGCTGACGCGAGTCTGCGAATCGATCAGGAATGCTCCATTCGCAACCACGCTCTCCCCTTGCCGAAGGCCTTGGCGTATACCGATTAATTCGCCGCTCACCGGTCCGGCTTCGATGACCCGCTTTTCGAAGATGCCGTCGGCTTTAGCGATGTAGACGAATTTGTTCTCCCCCGTATCGAGGACCGCCGACCGCGGGATTGTGAGCTGCTTGGAGCTTCCGGATCCCAGGAGCACTTGGACGAACATTCCCGGCCTGAGTTTCATGCCGGCATTAGACAATTGAATGCGAACCGATGCCGTCCTGGTTTCAGGCTTCACACTCGGATCAATGAAGCTGACAGTACCCCGTAGTACGCTCCCCGGCAGTCCCTCCACCTCAATGCGTGCGACTTGTCCAATACGGATGTTATGCAGGTCCGCTTCATACACATCGGCCAGTACCCATACAGAACTCAGGTCGCTTACGCTGTATAGCGCCTCGCCCTCTTGAACGTATTGGCCTTCTGCCACTTTTCTCTCGGTGATGACTCCATTCACGGTGGAGTAGGTGGTGACACTGACCTGCGGCTTATCTGAGTTGGTGATCTCATCGATCTGCTTCGTGGTGAATCCCCATAGTTCCAGTCTTCTTCGGCTTGCCTGGATCAGGTCATCCCCTTGGGCGATCGCTTGGGGATGAGCATCGGGGCCCAGATTCTTGCGCGCGCGAATAGCGAGCCTGTACTCTTCCGCTGACGAGACCACTTGCGGGCTATAGATGTTTGCGATCGGCTGCCCCCGCTTCACCGGCTGCCCCGTGAAGTCGATATACAGCTTTTCAATCCGACCGCCTACGCGCGCAGCGATGGTTGTGAGTTGACTCTCCGCCTGCTCCACGCGTCCCACGGTCCGCAATTCCTCTGCGATGGGACGAAGAGCGACCGGAGAGATCCTCAAGCCGATCGCATCCTGCTCCGCCTTAGAGAGTTCGATCTCCTCGCTTTGGGTACCGCCTGCGTTTTGCGGTGCCGATAGGTCGCCTGCGGCGGACGCCTGCGCAGACACCGCAGATTGCTGTTCTGGTTGGGTGGCTCTTCCGCGCACCCAGATCACAGCGAGGCTGCCCAATGTGATTCCGAATAGCACTCCGGCGATTAGAAGAACTCTTTCGCGATTCGTCATGGCTTCACCTCCGGGCCGGCGGCTGTGCTTCGCGGCAACGGCGCCCCGATCGCCTGCTCAAGTTCAGCGAGCCGCATTTCGTACTCCGAGAGGGCTTTGTAGTAGTCGTATTCAACATCGAGATATGTGTTCTGACTCTCGAGCAGGTTTAAGAAGTCCGTCTTGTCAGTCTGATAGGCTGCGGCAGCCGACTGAAACGTCGCCTCTGCTTGCGGCTTCAGCGTGCTTGAATAGAGTTTTGCCATGCGCAGGGCCGCATCCGCGCGCACATACGCTTCTTGGATCTCTTGCAGGATGATGGCACGGATGGCTCGCGATTCCGTCTCCTGCAGGAGACGTTCCGCCGTCGCTTCCGCGATCTCAGCATCGTGGCGCTTACGGTTCAGCCAGGGTAGGTTCATGCCCACCTCCAGCATGTAAGCATTTCGTCCGGGAGTGCCGGCGGGCATCAGCATGTATCCCCCCGCGACCTTGAGATCCGGCGTGTAAGCCTTGCGGGCCAGTTCGATCGAAAGTTCGCTGCCTTTGATCCTGGCATTGGCCGCGGAGAGCTCCGGCCGTTTTTCGACCGCCATGGCCTGTAATTCCGCGATGTTCGGTAAGGTAAATGCCGGTTGATATTCACCCTGGACACGGATCGCTTGCGCCGGGTCCCTGCCGATCAGAGTATTTAGCCGCGCGCGCGCCAGCCGTCCGTCGCGTTCAATGTCGATCAAGTGCTCGGACAGCCGCGACAATGCTACTTGCGCCTTCATCACATCCTGTTGCGGAACGCGGCCCACGGTGTACTTGATCCGGGCCGATTCCAGCGCCTGTCCTCCTAACTCCACCTGCTCGCGATGGAGCCGGAGTTCGTGCTCATTGCGGACGAGGTCGAAGAACGTCGCTCGCACCACCGAAATCACTTGCCGCCGTTTCGCCTCCACTATCGCTTCGGTGACGAGGACGTCCTGCTCAGCCATTTGGCTGCGCAGGGAACGCTTGCCTCTGCCTGGCAGCTCCCGTTCCAGCATGAACATGTGCTGCGAGCGGTTGAAGTCCCACGGCCGCGATAGCGGTACGCCCCAATTGCGGTAACTGGCGGTGGGATCTGCCAACTCGCCCGCAGAACCCCGCCGCGCTTTTACTATGGCGGCCTGCGCAGCGATCGCCATCAGCTCCGGATTTTGCTGCTGTGCCGCTTCTTCTAATGCGGCCAGCGTGAATACCGGGCCTGCCTCGGGAGCATGGCGGTGTTCCTGCGCAGAGAGCGGTTGTGCACCTGCTCCCAGCGCCACGATCAGACAAAGTACTACTGCATGCATAAGCGCCTCCATTTGAATGGACACACTTCGGCGTCAAGCCGAAGCAAAGGCCTTATGCGGAGCTAGATACGGAGAACCTGTAGTGAGGGTAAGCTTATGCCAGGAGGAGATTCTGCCGCGGACAAGGTGGCTAGACTCCATCTAACGGGAGCTGCAACCGGAGACTGGTGGGCCAGGCTGATCGCCACCGTCGCGAGAGATACCTTGGTGTTCTTGGCTTCCGGCCGGGCGGAATCAGACCGCTCGAGATAACTGCAGCAAGAATGTGACGTAGGCATCGAG
>DATLCI010000116.1:0-9411 GCA_035526435.1 Terriglobales bacterium | reverse complement strand
GCCAGCAGCTTGTATGCGTAGCGGCCCTTGTCTGCAGCCGCTGCTCGGTACATGACAGTCACCACCTCAGACCCACCGAAGGATGTTTCGCCGCCCATGGTGCCTCCGAAACGGAATCCGGCATCCGCAGCTTCATTCATTTCTTTCTGCGTAGTAGAGGTCTTATTGGTGGCTATCACCCTGTAGGCCACCTCTTGCGCGGCTAGCAAGGGAAGTAGTATGGCAAACGTGCAACAGGCAACAATGGGTCGCAAGCGCATGAATTCTCCGGAGGCTGAGGGATTTCGGAGTAATGTACCACGCACGGGCATTGGCTGAACAAAATGTCCAGCTAGTACTTCGCCATCTTGGGGTCGATCTTGTCGGCCCACGCTAGGATTCCGCCCGCGAGGTTCTGCACGTTCTCGAATCCCTGCTTGCGCAGGAATTCCACTGCCTCCGCGCTGCGTTTACCGCTGCGGCAGTGCACCACAATGTGCTTGTCCGGGTCCAGTTCGCCGACCCGCGCCGGCAACTGCCCCAGCGGGATCAGGTGCGCATTGAGGTTGCAGATCTGGTATTCGTTCGGCTCGCGCACGTCGAGGACAAAAATGTCCTCCTTCGCATCCATCTTCCGCTTCAACTCTTCCACGCTCATCTCCGGCATCACGGCCATGGGTAATGTCTCTCCTGAATTCTCATTCATTCCGCAAAAAGCATTGTAATCAATCAGCTCGGTCACGGTTGGCTTCGGTCCGCATACGGGACACGCCGCATCTTTCCGCAACCGCATCTCGCGGAAGCGCATGGTAAGTGCATCCACTAGCAGTAGGCGCCCAATCAGCGGCTCACCCATGCCCAGTATCAACTTGATGACTTCCGTCGCCTGCACTACCCCGATCAATCCGGGCAGCACGCCCAACACTCCGCCTTCCGAGCAGGAAGGTACCAGGCCCGCCGGCGGCGGCTCCGGATAGAGACATCGATAGCAGGGCCCTTCCTTCGTCGCAAAGACGCTGGCCTGGCCCTCAAACTTGAAGATGGACCCGTAAACATTGGCCTTGCCGCTGAGCACGCAGGCATCGTTGATCAGGTAACGGGTGGGGAAATTGTCGGTGCCGTCGGCTATGATGTCGAACTCGCGAATGATCTCCAGTGCATTCGCGCTGGTCAGCCGGGTCTCGAATTTCCTGATCGCGATATTCGGATTGATCGCGCGCAGCTTTTGTTCGGCTGATTCGAGCTTGGGGCTGCCTACGTCGGAGGTGAAGTGAATGATCTGCCGATGTAGATTGCTCGCATCCACTACATCGAAATCGACTAACCCTAATGTTCCAACCCCGGCGGCCGCCAAATAGAGCGAGAGCGGCGACCCCAACCCGCCCGCTCCCACGCATAGCACCTTCGCCGCCTTGAGGCGTTGCTGTCCTTCTAATCCGACTTCCGAGAGGATGATGTGCCGCGCGTATCGCTGCAGCTCTTCCGGTGTGAGGGTAGGGACACTCATCTCGGGCCTTCGAAAGCCCTGGAAGATCCACCCGCAATCGACGGAATGATGCTGATAACATCACTACTTTGCAACGGCGTACCTTCGCGCTTGTCCAGATGCCGGATGTCATCCTGATTCACGTAAATGTTCACGAACGCCCGGACCCTCCCATCGTCAGAAAAGATATGCTTCCGCAGATCCGGATAGCGCGCTGTGAGCCCCGCCAGGACCTCGGCCACCGTCGCACCCGAGACCTCCACCGACGCTTGGTTTTCGGCATACTGCTTCAATGCGCTGGGGATAATGACCTTCATTTACTTGATTTTACCTTCATGCCCTTTATGCCCCGATCAAAAAGCCTCCACCACCTCACCCGCAAAAAATTTCTCTTCTTCGCTCGCACCCCTCAACCAGAACGCATTCGTCGCGCTCGCCCGCCCTTGCATCACGCTGACAATCACATAGGAACATCCCAGCCAATGAGCTTCCGCCAGATCCGTCGCAGACCACCGTGCGGGAAAATCCGGATGCGAATGATAGAACCCGACTATCTCCCACCCCGCATCCCGGGCATGTTTCTGCGCGGCGATCAACTCCTGGGGCGCAATGCCATACCGGTTATGCGGCGCGTCGGTGCGCGCATTTTCACACGCCACTACCGCTTTTACTTCGCGGACCTCCGCTACGGCCGCACCCAGCAGAACTCCACAGGCTTCATGCGGATACGCGCGTTCGCAATGTCCGCGCATCCGTGCCAGTTCCGTGGTTGATATCCGCAACATCGGACCTCGATTCTAACGCCCCGCGTTCCGTGCCAGTTGCGGAGGCGTGCGTTGTATGCGACAGTATGAGACTTCCACCAGAGGCCTGGGGCAACGTATCCCCTGCGCCGGGGTTCGTAATACTGATATCTGAAAATCATTATGGCTAAGATCAAAGAACGCACCTATGAAGACACGCTCGCCCAACTCCGCGAGCGCGGCTTTGACATTCTCGAAGCGCCCGCAACTCCCAACCGCGTCTTCGTAAAGAAGCTGGGCTGCTCAGCGGCCATCGAGAAGAATGCCGACAACGATGGCGTGCGCCTCTTCGCCAAACCGGGCTATCTCGTCGCCGGCGAGATTTCCCGCCTGACCGACAAGGGCTTTCAGAAAGTACTTACTACCTCAAAGACGGAAGTGCCCGCCACCGCTGATCATCTCAAAGCCATTCACGCTTTCTCTGAAGAATTGCGCGAAGCCATGGGCGCTACCAGCCTCTACAATGAAGCCTTGGGCACGGTCAGTGACCGCTATGTTTATGATCGGGTGAAAGACCGTGACCAGCCCGAGCCCGCCCGGAAGAAGCGTCCGTGGGAAGCCTTGAAGGGTACGACGAAGAAGGGCGCTTAGTTTTTGCTGTCATCCCGAGCGGGATGCGAGCGCAAGTGAGCGTCGAGGAGGACCCCGCACCCGCCACGGGGTTTCGCTCCCAAATTACCCGATTACAAATTACTCGATTACTCATCATTTATACTTCCCCCCTTCATGGACTCCGCCCTCCAACCCATCCCCGGGCTCGCCTGGTACGACGTACCCGACCCCGCTTCGCCCGCACTCGACGAACTAGCCCAGCGGTTCGGCATTCATCCGCTGGAGATTGAAGACTGTCGGCATCGTCCCCAGCGCGCCAAAGCCGACGAGCATGACCGCTACGTCTTCTGCGTCTTGAAGCACCTTCATGCCCAAGGCGCGAAGGAAGACGGCAAACTGTTTGACGATTTCGACGTTTTCCTTGGCCCGGATTTTCTGATCACCGTGCACAGACAAGAGTGCGGGGCCGTCGAGCGCGTTCGCAAGCGCGGCACGGAAGAAAAGATCCAGCGGCTTGACCGCCTCTTTTACTTCATCGTGGACGAGATCGTTGACGACTACATCAGCGAACTTGATGAATTTGCCGACGAGACCAGCACCATTGAAGCCGACATCCTCGAAGAACCTTCGCCGGAGATGCTGCAGAACATCTTCCAGCTTAAGCGGCGGCTCATTGAGTTTCGGCGCATCGCCGGCGGCATGAGAGAAGTCGTCAATGCCATCATGCGCCGGGAGCACGGCATAGTCGGCGACGATCTCGACGTGTACTTCCGTGACGTCTATGACCATCTCATTCGCACGGTCGATCTCATCGAGAGCTATCGCGACCTGCTCACCGGCTCCATGGACATCTATTTATCCGCCGTCGCGAATCGAACCAATGAGGTGATGAAAGTGTTGACCGTTTACGGCACGGTCGCCCTGCCGCTGGTAATCATCACCGGCTTTTTTGGGATGAACCTTCCCCTGCCTTGGCAGCACAGCCCGCATGGACTCGCGCTGGCGGTAGGCGTAATGTTGTTGTCCACCGCGATCGTATTGCTCTATTTCAAGCGGAAAAAATGGTTTTGACGTCATACAGTGAGGAGAAAGAACATGAAGAAACTTATCGCTCTTACTTTTGCACTGCTGTTGGCCACATCCGTCGCCTTCGCGCAGACCGCTACCACCACCACAACCACCAAAAAAGAGACTACCGGCGACAAGACGAAAAAAGCGGCCAAGGCCACCGGAGACGCCATTGAGACCGGCGCCAAGGCCACCGGCAAAGCAGTGAAGAAAGGCGCCATCGCCACTAAGGAAGGCACCCTGACCGCCGCGCACAAAGTCGCCGGCGACCAGGTTGACTTGAATTCTGCCTCGCGCGATGAACTAGTCGCGCTGCCCGGCGTTGGTGAGGTCTATGCCGACAAGATCATCAAGGGCCGGCCTTACGCCAACAAGTCGCAGTTGGTCGCCCGCGGCATCGTGCCCAAATCAGCGTACGCGAAGTTTTCTTCGAGGGTTATCGCCAAGCAGGATTAATTTCCGCAAAGAGTCCGGAATAAAAAAGAGGAGCGCCTCGGCGCTCCTCTTTTATTCCGCTGCCTTTTTTCGCGCCTTGGGTTTGGTATGCCACTCCACCTGAAACGCCGCCACCGGTTCAGCTTTGCCTTTCAATTTCATCGGCGGCAGCGAAGTCATGTTGAATCCTGAGCCGATCTCCGCGGCCGTCGCCACCGAGACGATGATCTGCCCGCCCGCCGCATTCGACATCAATCGCGATGCAATGTTCACCGTATCGCCGATGACCGTGTAATCCAACCGGCGCAGCGACCCGATATTCCCCGCAGTCACGATCCCGGTGTTAATCCCGATCCCTACCCTCAGCTCCGGCCACTTCCGCGAGGAAGCATCCCGGTTCATTTCCACTACCAGCCGCTGGATATCCATCGCGGCTTTGACCGCGTTCCACCCGTCATTCCCTTTGCTGATGGGTGCGCCAAAAACCGCCATCACCGCGTCGCCAATATATTTATCCAGCATGCCGCCATGATCGAAGATCACGTCGGTTACGCGCGTGAAATATTCATTCAATATCTCCACCACTTGTTCCGGGGGCATCTTCTCGCTGAGCGCGGTGAATCCCCGGATGTCGGCGAACATAATGGTCGCCTTCTGGTTCATGCCGCCCAGCCGTACTCCGCCAGGGTTCGAAGTGATCAGTTCCACCACGTCGGCGGAGAGAAAGCGCTCCAGCGCCGACCGCTGGATCGCGCTCTCGGCCAGTTGCTCGTAGGCCAGCGCGTTGTCGATGGCTGCTGCCGCCTGCGCCGCCACCAGCGCGAACACGTTCAACTCTTCCTGGGTAAACGCCGCCGCCCGCTGCAGGTTGTCCACGTAGATCATGCCGAGCAAGCGGTCGGCTCCCACCAGCGGCGCCAGCATCGCAGACCGCAGTCCGGACATCCGCAAACTTTCACTCGCATTGAACCGCTCGTCCGAAGCCGCGTCCGTCACCAGGATCGGGTCGCGGTCCCGCTTTAGCCGCGCCAGGATGGTCTGACTCAGGATGATCGCCGGTTGCTCGCCCGCAGGTAAGGGTTTGTCGTCACGGACTTTCACCGGCGTCTGCCGCAGGACGCTGCCCTCTTTGTTGAACAGCATCATGAAGCCGCGCTCTACGCCTTCAATACGGAAGGCCAGCCGCATCACCTGTTCGGCGATGTCGTCCGTGGAGAGTTTCGAATTGAGCGCTTTGCCCGCGTCATAGAGCACGGTCAGCAGGTAATTCTCGCGCTCCAGTTTCTGGATGGATTCGATGAGCGCCGTGCGGCTGGTGTGCGTCTCCACCGGGCGATGCCGCAGTGAAAGTTCGGAATCTCCTCGAAGCACGCCGCTCAGGATCGGAGAATAATTCTTGACTACCAGCCCGGCATCTTCCACATGCTCGAAGGTCAGGCTGTAGATGCCGATCTTGGCGCGGTCGCCGTGGCTGAGACTGGTCTCGGTATCGATGCGGGCGCCGTTGATCAGCACCCCGTTCGTGCTGCCCCGGTCCGCCATGGTGCACCGGCCTTCATGCAGCTTCAACACCGCGTGGAACCGGCTCACGCTGGTGTCATTCAACACCAGGTCATTCGCACTGCCCCGCCCCACCGTGGTCACCGGCTTGGTCAGTTCCAGCATCCCGCTTGTGCCGTCTGGTGAAGTGATGATGAGGCGTGCCATGCTGTTCCCGTTAAGCGATCAATTCTTCTCGAGGGTTACATCCACTTCCACGGTCTTGCCCTTTTCCACCGTGAACTCATGCTGGCGTGGCTTGTATCCGTCTTTTCGCAGCGTTACTTTGTATTTGCCCGGGTCCATCGGAAACTTCGCCGGAGTCGCCTTGTCCACCTTCACTCCGTTATGGAAGATCTCCGCTCCCGGAGGATTTGACTTGAAGTTGACCATGCCCTTGCCCTCCGGGATCTTGTTCCCGCCGAACAATCCCCGGAAGCTCCGGAACGGATTGGCGCCGGCCGGCTTGGCCACCTGCAGCACTGGAGCAAATGTATGCGTCTCACCACCTTTAAGAGTGGTAATGGTCTCCGCGTCCTGATATCCGCCTTTATGCAATTCGATCTTGTGTTCGCCGCTGGGCAATGTCATCTGCTGCGGCGTGAGTTTTCCCGTCGCTTTTCCATCAACCACGATCTCCGCGCCCGGGGGCGTACTGCCCAGCACCAGTTTGCTGTTGACCGGGGTTTCAGATTTCAGTTCGGCGCCCACGGCGGCGGCTTTCCCCGCCATCACCCGGACATTTTTTGTGACCGTGGTATACCCCGGCTTACTGAACGTCACGGTATAGTTGCCGGGCTCCAGGTTGGTTGCCGTGAAAGGCGCATTGCCGTTTACTGAGGTGCCTCCGCCCAGTGTGACTTTTGCTCCCGGCGGCTCGGACGTGATCTGCAAACTGCCTTTATCTTCCACGATCGCCGCCGTTACCGGTGCCGGCACTGACGTGGAAGCCTTTGGCGCCTCTGTCTTTTTCGGCGAAGGCTCCGCTGGCGACGACTTCACCTTCTTCACGGTCACTTCGGGTTCGTTCGACTTGGCTGTCTCTCTGGCCGGAGCCGGCGGGGGCGGCACTGCTTGGGTCGGCGCCGGAGAAACGGTCTGTCCGGGGTCAATGGCAATCTCGGTAGCGGGCGCTTTCTTCCACTGCCACGCCGCGAAGGTCAGCGCTGCCACCAGCACCACCGCCCCCAGGATCGCTGCGCTCTTAAGATTGTTGTTGCCCGGCGGGGGCGGTACCTTACCCGCGGGCGGCTTGTTGCCAATGCGGATGCCGCCCACCGTGCTATCCGTGGGCACCCGCGGAGCCGCCGGTTTTACCGCTGGTTTTACCGCCGGTTTCACCACTGCCTTCGCTAGATCGAGCATCCCCGCGCGGGTCGAGACCGGTCCGGGCGCCGGAGGAGGAACCACCGGTCCAGGCGTGGCTGCCGGGGCCGCGGCCACCGCCGCGATCATCTTCGTCGATTCCGAGTCTGAGCCCACTGACTTGTAATTCACCAGGTCGCGGACCAGGTCCGCGCCCGTCTGGTAGCGTTCGGCGGGATTTTTGGCCAGCGCTTTCATGATGATGACGCTGATCCCGGGATGCACCGTTACATCCAGCTCGCGCGGCGGGATCGCCGGCTCGTGAATGATCTTGTAAATGATGGTCGTGATGGTTTGCCCGGTGAACGGCTTTTCGCCCACGATCATCTCGTACAGCACCACGCCAAAACTGAACAAGTCAGAGCGCCCGTCGAGGGTTTTTCCCCGAACCTGCTCCGGAGACATATACGTGGGTGTGCCCAGCACCTGGCCGGTGGTGGTCATGTTGGCCGCTGACTTCGCAATGCCAAAATCCATGATCTTCACCACGTTGTCTTTGGTGATCATGATGTTGGCCGGCTTCACGTCGCGATGGATCACATCGTGCGAATGCGCGTAGTCCAGCCCCGCACAGACTTGCCGGGAGATCTCCACCACCCGGTCGGGAGGCAGCGTGCGATGGTTATGCAGCAGCGTCTGGAGCGTGTTGCCCTCCAGGTATTCCATCGCCATATAGAAGACGCCGTCTTGCTCGCCCGCGTCATAAATGGTGACAATATTTCCGTGGTTCAGTACGCCCGCCAGCTTGGCTTCGTGCTTGAACCGGCGCAGGATCTCCACATCGTCCGTGCCGTGCACGTCGATACGCATGGTCTTCAGCGCCACCACGCGCCCGATGTTCGGGTCCTGCGCGCGATACACCTTTCCCATGGCGCCTTTGCCCAGCTCGCCCAGAATCTCGTATCTGCCTATGTGCTTTGGGTCATCCATGCAAGAACAGCATCCTACCTTCGCCTTGAACGCAGTGTGTTCCTCATGGGGGTTTATGAGGAAAAAGGGCAGAAACTCGGCCCGAATTCTAGTGACTCGGAAGTTACCTTAACTAAGGCTTTAGGTCAATCTGTCAGCATACCGTCACGGGCCTGAAATTCACCTTACTTAATCGGCGGCGCCGCCGTGAAACAGCTCCGTTAGGCCATCGGTTCCCACCCGATAAAGCACATACTCAGCGCTATTGTCCCGGATCCGCCGGAACAGCAACTCGCCCCGGCGATCGCTATCTGCGTCCACCGCGTCCACCAGCTCCAGCCGCGGAGTCACGTCCAGCCGATCGCTGGTGGCTACTGACGAAAACAGCTTGCGCGGATTCCCATCCACGTCCGTCCGTGCCACCACGGTGACGAATACCGTGATTCCGGAGTCCAGGCTTGCCCGTCCGGAATAGACCAGTTCCGCGGAATTGTTCGAGTCCAGATCCAACCCTGCCATCTGCGCATCTGTCAGTGCCGGCACTGCCACCACCTGCGGCCTGCGCGCCCCCGCCGGACCCGCTGCCGCCTTCGGCCAGCGTCCGTTGGCCCGCAGCGACTTCATCGCTTCATCCTGCGCGATGCGCCGCATCTTCGTCAGCAATTCCTCGCGCTCACTTGAAGATGTTCGAAAGCGGAAATCCTGGCGCACCGCCATCTTGTCCGCATCCTCCGCATCGGAGACGGCCACCGCCTCAAATGTCCGGGTAGCGAATCCCGCACCCGGCTTCACCACTGGCTGCACATCGCCCCGCGCCTGCACCCTTGCCGGGACGGGTGTTCCGGCGCTCTGGTCGGTCTCACTGGTACCGGTCTTTTGTTGCCCGCTACCACCCCGCTTCAGCCGCGGACGGTTCGGATCATCCTCCGGCTTCGTCCCTGCTGTCCCTGACGGTGAAGCTGAGGCCGGGGCCGGCGCAGATCCAGCCCCTGCCGCCGCTCCTGCATTTCCCGCGCCGCCCGACTGGCTCGGCGCGCCCCGCTTCAGTCGCGGACGCTCCGGATCATCATCCGCTGACTGTACCTTGGGCGCCTCTTTCTTCGGCGGGGCTACTTGCGGCATGCGGTCAACATCGCCTTCCTTCCGCTTTAGCGTCGGCGGTCTGTCTCCCGTATCTTTGTCCTGGCCTTCGGGTATCTCTTTGCCTTCTTCGTCGTACACCGTCGACTTCTTTTTGATGTCGCGGTCATCCACTGACTCGGTAAAGATCGGGCT
>DATLCI010000035.1:0-6638 GCA_035526435.1 Terriglobales bacterium | reverse complement strand
CTAGCTGGCCTTGTTCTTAGAGCCAGTCTTGGATTGTGCCTTGTGCTCGGCATCGATGGTCGCGGCCAGGGCCGAGCGACGCACGACTTCGGTCAAGCGCCAGCGCTTCAGCTTGGACATGGGACGGGTCTCTTCGATGCGCACCACGTCACCGACCAGCGCCTTGTTCTCTTCATCGTGCACATAGAACTTCTTGGAGCGCGAGATCACGCGCTTGTAGAGCGGATGTGCCTTCTTCATGGTGACTTCGACCACGATGGTCTTCTCCATCTTGGTAGAGACGACTTCGCCGACTTTGGTCGCGCGTCCCGTCTTGGCGGGGTTCTCAGTTGTTGCAGCAGCTAAAGGCATATCTTCTCCTACTTCTTCTTGGCGGCAGACTTGGTCTTACCGGCCGTCTTGCCCGCGGCTTTGGCGGTCTTCGTGGTCGTCTTAGCGGCGGCCTTGGGCGCAGCTACTTTGGCTTCCGCCTGGGCCGGCTTAGCCGTCTTGGTGGCGATGCCGAGGGAACGCTCGCGGACAATGGTCTTGACCCGGGCAACGTCACGACGGAGACCGCGGATCTTATTCAAGCTCTCGGTCTGCCCCATCTTCATCTGGAACTTCAAGCGGAAGAGCTGGTCCATGAGGTCATGTTCCTGCTGTTTCAGCTCGGCGTCAGTGTGATTACGAATCTTCTCTACCGTATTCATGGTTACGTATCTCTCTAGTGCGCGCCGTGGCGGGCAACGAATTTAGTCTTGAGCGGCAGCTTGTTCGAAGCCAGACGCAATGCTTCCATGGCGTCGACCTGGCTTACGCCTTCCATCTCGAACAGGATCTTGCCGGGACGGACGACCGCGACCCAGTGGTCCGGAGCGCCTTTACCTTTACCCATACGGGTCTCGGCGGGCTTCTTGGTGACCGGTTTGTCGGGGAAAAGGCGCATCCACACCTTGCCGCCACGCTTGATGAAACGCGTCATGGCGACACGGCTGGCTTCGATCTGGCGGTCGGTGATGTATCCGCACTCCATGACCTTCAACCCGAAGTCTCCGAAGGAGAGTTCGGCGCCGCGCCAAGCCTTGCCGCGCATGCGTCCGCGCTGCTGCTTGCGGTACTTGACTTTCTTTGGCATCAACATAAGTTCGTGTCCTTAAACTCTTTCTTCTGAGGGCTCCGCAACGTTTCACTGCTTCGCGCTCGCCCTTTCGAGCTCACGCGGCTTGCTTATGAAAACCAGGCCCTCGCTCCGGCCTCACCCGCTCTAGAACGCGCCGGTGGTGGTACCCGGCACTTGTTCTTTCTTCTTCTGCGGGAGGATCTCGCCTTTATAGACCCAGGTCTTCACGCCGATGATCCCGTAGGTAGTGTTGGCTTCCGAGAAGCCGTAGTCGATGTCGGCGCGCAGCGTGTGCAGCGGCAGACGTCCCTGGAGGTACCACTCGGAGCGCGCGATCTCATTACCGTTCAAACGGCCGGAGACGCGGACCTTGATCCCTTTGCAGCCGAAGCGCAGCGCCGAATCCACGCTCTTGCGCATGGCGCGGCGGAAGCCGACACGCTTTTCCAACTGCAAAGCGATGGCTTCGGAGACGAGTTGGGCGTCGAGCTCAGGCTTGTGCACCTCAAGGATATCGACAAAGACTTCGCGGTTGGTGCGCTTCTGCAACTCCGCCTTGAGCTTGTCGATCTCCGCGCCTTTGCGGCCGATGATGATGCCCGGACGCGCGGTCTTGATGATGATGCGCAGCTTGTTGCCGGGACGCTCGATCTCGACCGCGCTCACGCCGGCCGATTTCAGCTTCTCCCGCAGTTCCGCCTTGAGCTTCACGTCTTCCAGCAAGAGCTTGGCGTAATCGCGTTCGGTGAACCAGCGTGACTTCCACGGCTTGGTGTAGCCCAGTCGAAATCCGTAAGGATGTACTTTCTGTCCCATTTACGTTACCTCTTGGCCGCGGTCTTCTTCGCGGCAGACTTTTTAGCTTTCGTTTTCGCCTTACCGGCGGTCTTGCCCTTGGTGGAAACAGCGGCGCTGACCGCTGGAGCCTCCGTACCCGAGCCGTTGTCCAAGGCCTTGCGCTCCGCCAGCACGATGCTGATGTGCGAGATGCGGCGCTGGTAGCGGTACGCGCGGCCCATGGGGGCGGGGCGGATGCGCTTCATGCGCGGGCCTTCATTGCTGATGGCGTTCTTGACATAGAGATTGTCGACATCCACATCGAGGCCCTTTTCCTGGCTCATGTAGTTGGCGTTCTCAATGGCCGAGCGCAGCAGCTTGTGCACGGTGGGGGCGATCCGCTTGTTGGCGAAGGTCAGCGTGTTGAGCGCATCTTCGACGCGGCGGCCCTTGATCATGTCGAGCACCAGCCGCGCCTTCTGCGGGCTGACTCGGGTGAAGCGGGCTTGAGCGGTAAATTCCATAGGGGTATTCCTTAACCTTTACTTGCTCGGGGCTGCAACGGGAGCGGCCGCAGGGGCTGCTGCCGGCTTGGCCGACGATTCTGCCGCGGCCTTCATGGAGTGTCCCTTGAAGGTGCGGGTCTGGCTGAACTCACCCAGTTTGTGTCCCACCATGTTTTCGGTGAGGTAGACGGGGATGAATTTCTTGCCGTTATGCACCGCGATGGTGTGTCCCACCATGTCAGGGTGCACGGTCGAGCGCCGCGACCAGGTCTTAATGACCTTCTTCTCGTTGCGCTTGTTCATGTCATCGACCTTGGTCATCAGGTGCGCGTCGATGAACGGTCCTTTTTTTGTCGAACGAGCCATGGTTTAGTCCTTATTTCTTCCTGCGGCTGACGATGAACTTGTCAGTGCGCTTGTTGTTTCTGGTCTTGTAGCCGCGGGTGGGCTGACCCCAGGGTGTGACCGGGTGGCGTCCGCCACTGGTCTTCCCTTCACCGCCACCGTGCGGGTGATCGACCGGATTCATGACGACACCGCGGTTCACCGGGCGCCGTCCCAGCCAGCGCTTGCGACCGGCCTTGCCGATGGAGATATTCTCGTGATCGGTATTGCCCACCTGCCCGATGGTGGCCATGCAGTCGATGAGCACCTTGCGGGTCTCGCCCGAAGGCAGCTTGATAAGCGCGTAGTCGCCTTCTTTGGCGACGAGCTGCGCGGAGCCACCGGCGGAGCGCACCATCTGCGCGCCTTTACCCGGCTTGAGCTCCACGTTATGTACCGTGGTGCCGGCGGGGATATTGCGCAACGGCAACGCGTTGCCCACGAGGATGTCGGCTTCCGGACCGCTGACGATCTTTTGTCCCACCTGCAAGCCAATAGGCTGCACGATGTAACGCTTCTCGCCATCGGCATAAGCCAGCAGCGCGATGTTGGCGGAGCGGTTCGGATCGTATTCGATGGTCTCGACAGTCGCCGGGATACCGAACTTATCGCGCTTGAAATCAATGGCGCGCAGTTTGCGCTTGTGGCCGCCACCGCGATGCCAACTGGTGAGGTCGCCCATATTGCGGCGGCCCCCGGTGCCCATCTTCGGCTTGGTCAGCGACTTCAGCGGACGGTTGGTCGTGATCTCATCGTTGACCAGCGTCGACTTATAACGCAGCGACGGGGTAATCGGTCTGTATGTCTTGATTGCCATGGTGTGTACTCGGTTCTGCTGTTGCTTTTAACTTTCCTAATGTCTAAAAACTGAAACCGCGTTTACATATTCTGCGCGTACTCCGGCATCTTTTCGCCGGCCTTCAGCCGTACGTACGCCTTCTTCCAGTCCGGACGGAAGCCCGAGAACTTGCCGCGGCGCCGTTCCTTGCCGACAAAGTTAGCGGTGCGCACGGAGGCGACCTTCACTTTGAAGATGGACTGCACCGCTTCCTTGACCTCAGTCTTGGTGGCCTGCGCGGCCACTTCAAAGACCAGGGTGGATTCAAGCTCTTTCACGCCCAGTCCTTTTTCCGTGATCACAGGACGGCGAATGATCTGGTATGCAGTCTTCATTACGCCACCTCCGCTTTCGGGGCCGCAGATTTCGTACCAGCCTTCAGTGACGCCTGCAACTTTTCGATCGCGGGCAGCGAGAAGATAGCGCGCTCGTAACGCAGCAAGTGGTACGGATGTACCTGGTTGCCGGCCACCAGTTCCACGCCCTTCAGGTTGCGGGCGCTGAGCGCCAGGTTCTGGTTCTCGCTCTGGGCCAGGTCCACGAGAAGAATGGTCTTCTCCGCTTTGAGGCCGGTAAGGGCCGCGCGGAAGGCCTTGGTCTTCGCGTCTTTCAATTCGAAGCTCTTCACGATGGTCAGCTTGCCATCGGCCAGCTTGGAAGCTAGCGCCGAGCGCAACGCGCCTTGCAGTTTCTTTTTGGGAAACTGGTAGTCATAGGAGCGGGGCTGCGGCCCGTGCACGGTGCCGCCATGCCGCCAAAGAGGCGAGCGGATGGAGCCCACGCGGGCGCGTCCGGTGCCCTTCTGCCGCCACAATTTCTTTCCGGCGCCGCTCACCAACTTCTTGTTCTTGGTGGCATGCGTACCGGCGCGCTGGCCGGAGCGGTAATGTTTCACCGCTTCCCAGAGCAGGGCTTCGTTGATCGCGCCGAATACTTCTTCGGCGAGTTCGAAGCTGCCTACTTTTTTGCCGCTTAGATCTAATACGTCAATGTTTGCCATAAGTCTCTCTTTTCATCCAAGGGCTCAGCAATGCTTCGCTGCTGCGCCCTCGCCCTGGGCTCGCGCTGTACGGCGCTCGCTTCGGGCTCACCCAACTTACTTGTTCTTCTTGGCCGCCATCGCCGCCTTCTTGGCTGCCTTCAACGGATCGACGGTGCCGGAGCCAGCGAACCCGCGACGCTCACGCGGCGGGGCCTTGGCCTTGCTGATCATTACGTAGCCGTCCTTGTGTCCGGGGACGGCGCCTTCCACCATCAAAAGGTTCTCGTCGAGGTCGATACCGACGATGCGCAGGTTGCGGATGGTCTTGGTGACCACGCCCATGTGTCCCGGCATGCGCGTGCCCGGGAAGACGCGCGACGGGAACGATGACGCACCGATCGAGCCTTGCACCTGGAACATGTGACCGTGGCTGGCCGGGCCGCCGCCGAACTTGTGGCGCTTGACCACGCCGGCAAAGCCGCGTCCCTTGCTGGTGCCGCTGACGTCGACGAATTTATCTTCGGAGAAGATGTCGACCAGCACTTTGTCGCCGACCTTCACGCCCGCTTCGCCCTCAGCGCCTTCCGTACCCTTGCCCAGGTCGACGACCTGGACTTCACGGATGAACTTCACCGGCGGGACATTGCCTTTGGCGAAGTGTCCCTGCATTGGCTTGGTGACCTTTGAACCTTTTACAAACTCGACCAACCCGATCTGCACGGCTTCATAGCCGTCACGGGTGGCAGTCTTTTTCTGCGTGACCACGCAGGGGCCGGCTTGCAGGACGGTGATAGGGCGGACTTCACCCTTCTCATCGAACAACTGCGTCATGCCGACTTTTTTACCTAAGATTCCGCTGACCATTGTCTCTTCTCCTCATCATGCCGATCGTTGATCGATGGCACTGTAGGTTCTACTTGTGTTCTTTGCCGAAAGCCTTGATCTCGACGTCCACGCCCGCCGGCAGATCGAGCTTCATGAGCGCGTCTACGGTCTGCTGGGTGGGCTCGAGAATGTCGAGGAGCCGCTTGTGCGTGCGGATCTCAAAGGCCTCGCGCGATTTCTTGTCCACGTGCGGGGAACGCAGCACGCAGTACTTGTTCTTCACGGTAGGCAACGGGATGGGCCCGGCGATCTGGGCGCCCGTGCGCTTGGCCGTGTCCACAATCTCGCCGGTGGACTGGTCGAGGATGCGGTAGTCGTAAGCCTTGAGCCGGATTCTGATTCTCTCTTTGCCGATCATCTTCATTTCCCTCAAAGATCTCGCGGTCTATTTGTCGCCGCTGACATGTTGTGTCGCGGCCGCATGCGCGACCGCCACGTTGATTGTGCTTACGCCAAGATCTCGCTGATGGTGCCAGCGCCCACGGTGCGTCCACCTTCGCGGATGGCGAAGCGCAGACCTTTTTCCATGGCTACGGGCGTGATCAACTCGACGACCAGGGCAACGTTGTCGCCGGGCATCACCATCTCGGCGCCCGCCGGCAACTCCGCCACACCGGTCACGTCCGTGGTGCGGAAGTAGAACTGCGGACGATAGCCCTTGAAGAACGGCGTGTGCCGTCCACCTTCTTCTTTGCTCAACACATAGACTTCCGCCTTAAACTTGGTGTGCGGCGTGATGGAACCGGTCTTGGCCAGCACCATGCCACGTTCGACGTCTTCCTTCGCGATACCGCGCAGGAGCAGTCCGGCGTTGTCGCCCGCCAGACCTTCATCGAGCTGCTTCTTGAACATTTCGACGCCGGTGACGACGGTCTTGCGCGTCTCGCGGAAGCCCACGATCTCAACTTCCTCGCCCACCTTCACCTTGCCACGCTCGATACGTCCGGTCACCACGGTGCCGCGTCCGGAGATGGAGAAGATGTCTTCGATCGGCATCAGGAACGGCTTGTCGATATCACGCGCCGGCAGCGGCACGTTCTTGTCGACCGCGTCCATGAGCTCGTCGATGGATTTTTCCCACTTGGGATCGCCATTCAGGCCGCCGAGCGCGGAGCCGCGGATGACGGGCAGCGTGTCGCCGGGGAACTGATACTTGTTGAGCAG
>DATLCI010000033.1:0-17910 GCA_035526435.1 Terriglobales bacterium | reverse complement strand
ACATTCCTGAATGACGCTGGGAGTGGTGGCGGCGGGCGTCACAATCACCGCTAGATCCACTCCGCGAGGAACATCCGCGATGGTGGGATAGCAACGCAGGCCGTGGGCTTCACGATGCTTGGGATTCACGGCAAAGATCTGGCGGCCTTGCGCGTCCTTGAGCAGGTTGGTGACCACGGTAGAGCCCACGCTGGCTTTGCGTTCGGTAGCGCCGATCACGGCGACGGTTTTCGGGTGGAACATGGTCCGCAGCAACTCCCAGCGCTTCTGCTCTGTCGGCTTAGGTTTTGATGTGGGAGTTTCAAAGGTGATCATGGTCGCGCACTCCTTGGTCAGGCTGATTTGCTCTGTTTCCATTGTGGCTGAGCACCCGGGTCCGTCATGTGACAGAGGTCACAGTGGACTGTTACAGAGGGCACAGCCAAAGGCGATGGGGAGGGGCAGAGTGAGCATTGAGGAAAGATCATGCCGACTAGAAAACGAATGATGCGGGACGAGGCCCTACCGCAAGTGAAGGCGCAGAAGATGGAACATCCCAAACACTCGACGAACTTCTCCAAGCGGCGAAATGAACGCTTCAGCGTCGCAGGAGCCAAGGCCTTCGCGCCGAAGACGCCCAAAGCGTAATCGCTGAAAGGGCCTGACTCTTGGCTAGGCTACAGGCGGGTGATCAAGGTGAATGCAATCCCGCAGCGGACTTGAAAGCCGATCTTTTCATAGAGCAGCCGGGCTTGGTTCTCCGTCTTTACATGGAGAAACGGAGTTCTTCCGGAGCGCAGGATTTCAGCGGCGAGCGAGCCCACCAGAGTGCGCGAGTATCCGCGGCCGCGGAATGCCGGACTCGTACAGACGGCACTGACCTCAGTGAAGCGAGTGAGGCGCAAGCGCTCGCCCGCCATCGATGCCAACTTGCGGCCTCCATCGGCGGAGCGAATGCCGAAGTATGGGCCCATGCGGATGGTGTTCGGCAAGAATGGCCCCGGCTTGGTGGCCGCGGTGAGCTCCAACATCTCCGGGACGTCGGCCTCGCGCAATGGGACCATCGGAGTGGGGGAATAATCCGCCGGACGGGTGCAGACCATCTGCTCGATGCGGCGGGCAAGTTTCACGTGCCAGCCCGAGGGGACAGCAATGGGTTTGGTGGTGAAGAGCGCCACCGTCCGTTGCGGAGCCACGATCTTAGCCAAGTCAGCAAAAGCCGCCGGTGTGTATTCCGCCATGCCCGCCAACGGGGACACATCCGACGGATAGCGCCGCGCGAGTCCCTCGCTTTCCGCCAAAGCCTGGTGCTCGGTGGTTAGCGCATTCCAGATAGGATTGTCGAGCGGAGTGAAGTCGGTCATTGAATCGTCGAGTGAAACTACTTCTTCCCGCGCTTAGAACCACGCACAACTTTTTCCATCACGGGCGCCAAAGTCTTGGCCATAATGGCGTATCCACTGGCGTTGGGATGAAGTCCGTCCGGGGCAAGCGCCTCCTGCATGAAGCCGCGTTCGTCTACCATGGGAGTGAAATAATCAAGATAGGTATAACCGTAAACGGCGGCATTCTGTTTCAGCCACTGATTGAGCTCCAGTATTTTTTCTGGAGGGCGCTGCTCTAGCTGATGCAACTGCTGCGCCCGAGGCGTGTATCCGTGGACGGGCAGCACGGAAGCGAAGATGACATGAACGCCATGGACCCGCGCCAACTCCGCCATGGAGGCGTAATTGTCTTCTATCTGGCCAGTCGTCATGGGGCCGGTGTTGCCGGCGATGTCATTGGTGCCGGCGAGGATGACCACGACATCCGGATGCAGATCGAGAACATCCGAACGAAAACGGAGGAGCAACTGTGGAGTCGTCTGACTGGTGATGCCGCGGTTGATGTATCCCTTGCCGGGGAATGAGTCCTCGAGTTTCCAAACCGAGGTGATGGAGTCGCCAAAGAAGACGACGCGCTTCTCGCCTTCCTTCGGCGGGGGCAGGTTGCGGTTCGCGTCGCGGAAGTGGGTGAGTTCGGCCCAGTCCGCGAGTCTCTTTTGCATCGCTTCGATCCGGGCCTGCAAGTGGGCGATGGTTTTCTCGGGAGGTTCGCTTTGCGGCACCACCGCAGGATGCGCGGGCGGCGTATTGGCTGGCGCAGCGGACGCAGGTATATCTTGTGCAGAACCAACTGGGATGCACAGAGTCATGCTTGACCACAGCAAAATCCGAAAGCAGAAGTGCGGGCGCATGACCAAAAACGTTACCACAAGGGGAGTAGACGCTTCGAGGAGTAGGGTCGTCACGCCGGGCGACGGACTCTGTTTGTAATCATTGGAGCCAAGCAGCTAGGCGGTTTTCTGGGAGGAACCGAGTTCCTGCGCACCGGCATACTCAGGTCCGCGAGGTTCCCCGGGAGTAGCCTCGACCTTTGCCGAACGAGGAAAGAACAAGGAAAAACAAGTGCCGGCAGGAGGTTCAACACTACTGCGTACGCGGATGCGACCGTGGTGCTGATTGATGATCCCCATGCTCAGCCACAAGCCCAGACCCGAGCCCTTCTGTTCTTTGGTGGTGAAGAAGGCGTCGAAAATATGCTTCCGCTCGGGAACGGGAATACCCTTGCCACTATCACAGAAAACTACGCGGACGCCCGGAACAGCGTCATCGCACCAAGAGCGGGAATCGTAGACATGAACGATCAGCCGTCCCTTGGCCGAGCTGGCGTCAATGGCGTTCGCGACCAGATTGGAAAAGACCTGGCGCAGTTGACCGGGAAATCCTTCTACAAAGCCTTCGCCGTCAAACCGCTTCTCCACCAGCAGCTCCCGATCCACGATCTGTTGGCGATATAACACCAAGGCACTTTCCACCAACTCGGAAACAGAAACCCGCACGGGGCGCGAACTATCGCGGTGAAAAGAAAGCGTCTGTTTCGTGATGCGGCTTACTCGCTGCAATTCGGTGTCGGCCATGTCCAGGTAGACCATGGCCTCAGGATCGTGGTGCAGCGATTGCTTCAGCAGAAAGATCGCATTCGTCACCGCTTCCAGCGGGTTGTTGATCTCATGGGCGATGCTATGAGCGAGGCGACCAGCGGCAGCCAGTCTGTCGGCCACCTTCAATGCCTCTTCCGCCTGTTTTTGCGCGGTAGTCTCGGCAATCACCAAGATACTTCCGCTGGGGTCGTTCCGATCATTGGCGACAGGGTCGATGGTAACGCGGAACCAGCGACTGCCCGTCTGCAACTCAAGGACCTGGCGGCCAAGCAAGCTTTGGGAATAGTCGGGGGAGTTGCCAAATACTGAGTGGAGAAGCTCTTCACAGTTGCGGCCTTCGATCTGACTGAGAGGCAGTCCGAGCAGTTCGCTCATGGCCCGGTTGCAACGCAGGACATGCTGCTCGCCGTCCAACAGACCGATACCTTCGGCGAGGGCGTCAAAGGTGGTCTGCCACTGCCGGGCGGAGAGGCGCGAGAGGGCTTCCGCGGTGCGCATGCGCAAAAGCGCCTTGACGGATGCGACCAGCACCGGGCCTTCCACCGGCTGAGTCAGATATTGATCAGCGCCGCTGTCCAATGCCTGAACCTTGCTCTCGTTGGAGATGAAGCTGGCGGACAACTGGATGATGGGGATCGAGCAGGTAGCCGGATTTGACTTGATGCGCTTGGAGACTTCATATCCAATGATGTCCGGCAAACGCACATCCAGGATGATCAGGTCGGGTTGCTTGGAGGCCAACTCCAGGGCCTCGCGTCCCGTCTGACCTTCGATCACCTGAAATCCTGCATTTCGCAATATCTTGGACACGATGTACCGGTTTTCGTCACGATCATCGACGTGCAGGATCTGAGCAGGCTTCTTTTCAGGCATGTCGATCCTCCACCGGGCCGGCCAGTCCAGCCCGGGCCAAAAGTGACGCCACCAGTTCAGCGGCGTCGTTCTCACTCAGTGCGCTCTTGGGAAGGATGTCAAAAGCTCCGACCAGCTTCACTCTGGCAACGTCCGAAAGAGTTTGGGAGGTGTGAATGATCACAGGAATAGCCCGGGTCGTTGGGTCCTGCTTCAACGCGGATAGAACACCATACCCGTCCAGGTCTGTCATTTTCAAGTCGAGGAAGATGAGGTCGGGTTTCTCCGCCTTGGCGATCTCGAGCCCTTCGCGACCGGACCTGGCCTCAGTGATCAAATAAGCATCCTGGGGCAGGAATTGTCGTAATACGTAGCGCGCGACCTCCTGGTCGTCGATCAGGAGAATACTGCCGGTACGTTCGCGCTTACTCAAGCGGTACAGCAGATTCAACAAGGTCTCAGATTGGATCGGTTTGAGCTGAAAGGCAGTCGCGCCCGCCGCCAGAGAGACCTTTTCTTCAGAGACGGTGCTTACCGCAAGAATAGGCACGTCGCGGGTGTTCGGCCGTTCGCGAAGTTCACGGATGAATCCCGTCTCCAACCTTCCGTCGATCAGAAGGTCGCACACGATAACAGACGGAGTGTGCATATCCAGGAAGCGGCGGGCATCGGCGAGACTACTCACTCCGATCATTTGAAATCTGCTCTGCTTGAGGAAAGACTCATAGAGGAATTGCGTCTCGTGATTGTCTTCCAGAACCAGCACCGGCAGGCGGTTCGGATCGAGCTGGGGTAAAGGCGGGAAATCCGGGGAAGCGCCGCGATCTCCTAACCAATTCCGCAGGATGCGAACCGAAAAAGTGGAACCGAGGCCGGGCTGACTTTTTACGGTGATGGCGCCACCGAGGAGCTTGGCCAAATTCTGGGAGAGCGGCAAGCCCAGGCCGGTGCCACGGAACCTCTTCTGCAGGTCATTATCGACCTGGCCAAATTCCTTGAAAATGGATTCCATGTCAGATTCCGCGATCCCGATGCCGGTGTCGGCCACGGAGAAACACATATAATCCTCACTCTCCATTACGGCACTGATGCGGACCTCGCCTTTGGGCGTGAACTTGATCGCGTTGGAGACCAGGTTACGCAGTATCTGCGAGAGCTTGCCTTCGTCCGTATACAGGGGAGGCAATCCCTCGGTGTCCTCGAAGATCAACAGCATGGAAGTCTCAGAGAGCAAGGGCTTCAACATCCCGCGTAGCGCGCCAAACAGTTCGCTGACCTGGAACTTCCTAGGCCGCACCTGAAGCTTGCCGGCTTCTATCTTAGCCATGTCAAGCAGGTCATTCACTAATTCAAGAAGGTCACGGGCGGAATTCTGGATGTAAGCAACTTCCAGGACCTGCTCCTTGCCCAAGGGATGGTCAGGCGAATCGCCCAACATCCGCGTGAGCGACAGAATGGAGTTCAAAGGGGTGCGGAACTCGTGCGACATATTGGAGAGGAATGCCGACTTGAGTTCCGCGGTACGGCGCAGATAATCAGCCCGGTCTTCCAGCTCCGCATAAAGAGCTACCACTCCGCGATTCGTGTCCTCCAATTCGCTGTTCAGCCGGTCAAGTTCTTCCTGCCGACTGCGCAACTCGGAGAGGGTCTTCATCAATTCCACGTTCTGCTGCTGGATCTCTTCGTAAGGACTTTCCGGATCCCTCTGGGTGACGTTGTCGCGGACTTTACGCAAGGCGGTGACGGTGAGGGGCTGCACATTGCGAGGCAGGTTCTTGGCAAAGATCACCTGGGTGCCATCTTCACCGGAGTCGATGGAAAAACTGTCCATCAACCGCTTCGTGCCCAGGATGCCCATCCCCATGCCGGTGTTGGATTTGTACCGTCCGGATAAAACATGATCCAGACGTGGTATGCCCTTGCCTTTGTCTGTAACCTCGATCTGGAGCCGTTGCGGCGTTTCCTCGAAAGACGCCGAAAAAACGACCCTTCCCCCCTTGGCATAGCGAAAGGCATTGCGGGCGATCTCCGACGTAGCAGTGGCGATGCGAATCTGTTCCTGGTGATCAAAGCCAAGGCTGGATGCGATCTCGCGGGCACGCTGGCGAGCTTGGACTACATCTCTTTCGAATCGCAGTTCGAGGACGTAGATGGTCTCGGGCATCATGCCGCCTCGAGGTTGCCGTTGCGAGGGCAAGCCACCACGATGGTGGCATCATCGCGGGTCCGATAGTGGTCCCGATACAGCACGGCGGCGATGACGGCGGGGTCCTTGTTCAGTAACCCGGGATATGACTTCTGGTTCCAGTGACTTGTGAGCCCGTCCGAATACATGACGAGCCTGGCTTTGGCAGTCCAGGGATAGGTAAATTCTGATACCCGGGCCATGTGATGCCCTACGATGCCATTCTGCGATACCAGATTGCGGGTTACGCCTTCCTCCGGAAAGATCACGAGCCCGGTAATGTTCCCCACGCCGGAGTAGGTAACGATACCGCGGTCATGTTGGATCTCCGCCACGGCCGCCGCCGCACCCCGGGTGGGCCGCAGGGCACCGTGGAGCCGATCGATGATCTCGGCGGGAGGGTCGGGGTGAAACTGCTGGAAGCATTGCAAGGCCGCAGCGGCGGCTTCGGCCGCGACGGGGCCATGGCCTAATCCGTCTACGACCATGAACACCGACCGCGAGGAGGAGTGAGCCGAGGCAAATGCATCGCCACAAACGGTTTCGCCCGCGATGGGAATGGAGACTCCACCAACATTCAGACGAGAGCGGGGCTGGGCCTGGTCTTCTACCCTGGCCATCACCGCCGTGCCTGTCTTTGACTGCGTGAATATCTGGAAGATGCTTGCGATCCGGGAGACCGCGCCCAGTCCTGTTCCCGGCGTTCCGGACGTGGAAAACCCATCTTCCATGGCAGCACTAAGGTTGGAGATTCCCTGGCCTTTGTCGATGGCCATGATGTCTAACCGCTTAACGCCAGTTCCTTGCCATCCCGCGAGGATCAAGTGGCCACCGCCGCCATGGAGCGTGAGATTGCGGGCCAGCTCCGTGACTACGATCTCTATCTGTCCGCGCCTCAAATCATCGAAGCGCATGTGGTTGGCCATGGAGGATGCCACCCTGCGAGCTTCCCCGGGCTGACTGGGGTCGCCGACGGGGATGCTGCGGAATGTGGGGTAGGGATAAAACTCTATTTCCATCTAATCACCGTAACCCGTGTACCCTCTCCGACTTTGGTCTCAATCTCGAATTGATTCATAAGGCGCTTGCTTCCACTGAGGCCCAGTCCCATGCCGCCCGCGGTGGTGTATCCGTCGCGCATCGCCACTTCCACGTCCGGGATCCCCGGCCCTTTATCTTCGAAGGTGAGCCTCAATCCCTGGCGAATGCCATTCTCTTCGATCGACATGATCATGCTTCCCCCGCCACCATGCTGCAGGGTGTTGCGCGCAAGTTCACTGGCGGCGGTAACGATCTTGGTCTGGTCAACGAGGCTGAATCGCATTTCACTAGCCCAAGACCGGACGGCCTGCCGTGCTTTAACTACATCCGATGCGGATTGAATGGGCAGTGTCTCAGTTTTCGGAATCATCGTCTCCGGACCCCTCAGGCCGATCATTCAGCGAGTGCAGGAGGTCCATCCCGGACTCAACATTTAAGGCGGTCCGCACACCCGGCAATGACATACCCAGTTCCACTAAAGTGATCGCTACGGCTGGTTGCATGCCTACGAGGACGGTATGAGCGTCCAGCACCCGGGACATGGCGGCGATGTTGGCCAACATGCGGCCAATAAAAGAATCCACGATCTCCAGGGAAGAGATGTCAATGAGCACGCCGCGGGAGTCGAACTTGGCGATGGCGGAAGTAAGGTCGTCCTGCAAGGTAAGGGCAAGCTGGTCATGCATATCCACTTGGATGGTGACCAGGAGGAATGCGCCCATGCGAAGGATTGGGATGCGTTCCATCTACTTGTCCTTTCCGGGTTCCGCCGCCGATTGCAACTTGCTGACGCGAACGACCGCTTTGCCGGTCCGCTGCAGCGCCAGAGCGAAGGCATCTGACATCTTGGATTTGGTGATGATGTCAGTCAGATTGATGCCCAGATGCACGATGGTCTGCGCGATCTGAGGCCGGATGCCGCTAATAATGCATTCGGCCCCCATCAAACGAGCCGCGGTAATGGTCTTGAGCAGGTGCTGAGCCACCAGGGTGTCCACCGTGGGCACGCCGGTGATATCAATGATGGCGATCTTAGAGTTGGTCTCGACGATGGTGCGAAGCAAAGATTCCATTACCACTTGAGTGCGCGCACTGTCCAAAGTCCCGATCAGGGGGAGCGCGAGGATACCGTCCCAGAGCTTCACCACCGGAGTTGAGAGTTCTAGCATCTCCTCCTGTTGACGCGCGATAAATTGCTCCCGCGTCTTAACGAAGGCCTCGGTTGAATAAAGCCCGAGACTGTCAATCAGTTGGTTGGAGGCAGCGAGCTCAGAGAACAAAATGTCGGTGTCCTTGCCTAACTCCTTGCGTAACCGATTGGTAAGGGGCCGCTTTAACGAAAAAACAAACCCGGCGGTCTCGGTGGGCGTAAATCCCTGTTTGGCGCGGGAACTGGAGATCGAGGTCAGTAGCTCACGGACGGGCGCCCAATGGGTGGTGGTGATGTCGGCGAGGCCGCCGTCTTTGGATGCGGCTGACACCGCCTGCAATAACTCGCTGGTTTCCTGTTTCAGATCTGAGTCAGACATCAAGTCTTTCCGGCGGGTTGTGGCAGGCATCTCCTTCATCCACTCACTGGCGATCTCGGCTTGATGTTTTTGGAGAATTTCGGCGAGTTTGCTCATTGATGCTCCTAGCGCTGCAAAAAAGTTTTAAATGTGAAGTTGCGGGTTGGACCGGAGGCTAGCTTGGCGTCCGGGCGGCGGTGATGGCCGCGACTAATGCATTTGGCCCATCCATTTTTGATACGACTGCGTGGACCCCAAACAACCGGCAGAGGTCCTGGTAGGTGCTGTCAAGGATGGTCCAAACGATGACAGGGATGGGACTACCGGACGATTTCCAATAACGCAAGACCTCAAATCCGCTTTCATTACTGAAGCCCAGATCGAGGATGATCAAGTCCGGAGGAGTGATCTTGCGCGCCTGTAAATCTTCCAAGGCCTGCAGAGCAAATGCGGGCGACGTGAACACACTGATCTCAACGTCAGGGAATTCTTTGGTAAGAAAGTGAACTGCTTGCCTGATGGAAAGGGAGTCGTCTTCAACAATGTAAATCTGAGGCATCCGCGAACTTTCCTCAATTCTATAGCTAGAAAGATTTTATAGCGAAATAGGCTTACGACTGAGCAAAAGGGCACAATCGTTTTTCGGCGTAGGATTTTAAAAGCTGATAAGCAAAAAAACAACGCCATCCCGCTTCTCTGTCGAGTGACCGTCAGAGTGCTACTACGAGGTGGGCAATTCGTTCGAAAATCGAAAAATGGGCCAGTAGGCGGGGCCGCCACGCAAGTCCTTCCCTTCCTTCAGTGTGATGAGCCTATAGCTTTTCCATCCAGAAGCTGCAAGGCCAGACATTCTTGCCGTCCAAGCTGGGGGCAAAGACGCGTAATTCGTTCGGCATCCGCGAAAAACTGCCAATCCATTTTGGGAATGATCTTGCCAGCAGCTCCGCATGAAAAAGTTGCATGGCGCTGCTTGACCACAACACCCTGAATGCCTGGTTGTAGGAAAGGAAGGCCTCCAGTAAGTATTGTTCACCCCAGAAGCAAAGGTTCGTCATCACAAATTTTTCGGGATAATCGAGGGGGGTGAAGATGTCATGAAAGTGGATGAGTACCCCGGGCGCAAGCTCCGGCAGAATACGAAAAAATTCGTGGAGCACATCGCTATCCATGGCGACCACGTGGCTGGAATCAATGAACAAGATGTCATTGGCCTGCAGCCGGCGAAAAGTCTCGATGTCAACGGTCTGGACGGGCTGGCGGAGCAAACGCGTAAGTCCGGGAAATCCCTTCAGCAAGCGTTCGGAGGGATAAGGCTCAATGCTGGTCAGCTCTCCGGGATCGCCTTCGGCGGCATTGCGCCGCAACGCGGTGGCTAACAAAAGGGTGCTCTTCCCGCTGCCCACCTCGATCACGTGCTGCGGCCGGCGCTGCCGGACCAGCGCGTATGCGATCTCTGCGTCCACGCGCTCGAAGTATCCGTTGTTAAAGTGAAACTCATAATCATTGGACGTCTTGGCTTCGGGAAAATCCTGCTCGGCGTAGTAACGGCCCAATTCCGCGAGGGTCTTCACCTGCTCCTTGAGCCGGAGATCAACAGCCGAGCACGGGCGCCGAGCATGCCAGTCTTTACGGACCAACGTGTCTAATCGCGGCACCGGAAAATAAAAATGGGAGGGCGTGACGTTCACGCCGAGCCGTTGCAAAGCGCGAAAGACCTGAGCAAAGGATGTCCGGACGATTGTGCTGCGAGTGAGGCCCGCTACCATATGGGAAAAACCTTTTCGTTGTCAGCCTAATCTCAACCGAGATAGATGCAGGGTGAGGGTGGCGGGCGGGTTGGCTTCGTCTTATTTGGATGGATTGAGCCGAGGAGTGTTCTTGATTGTTGATTTAACTCTGTCAGTCACAAGCTCAAAGCGAGTACTACGATAAGAAAAAGGCAAGGATTGTTCGCCACCGCACTAAATCGGGCAAGCATTAAGAGTATCCTCCTATAACTTCTGGCGTTTGAAATCGGGCCCTAGCTTGCTACTTCGTGATCGCCGCTTCCTCCTGTTGTTGCTTCTGTTAGTAAGCTCTGCCTTTCCAGCATCTGCGCAAAAGCTGGTTGTATCTCCCACCACTACGTTAAAACAGCAAACGTCAAACAACACCAGTGCCAGCAATTCATACGCGGGGCAAAACACTGGGAACGTTAGTACCCGCAACGTCAGCAAATCGCCGGTCAGGAATCTGCTTTATCCCAACGCATCAACGAAGGTATTCGCGCATCTGCAACTTTGGTTTGGCACGCCGGAACACATCAACGTGGGGTACAACTCCAACGACCCTGTGCAAGTGGAACGCCAAATGATCGACATGGCCAGCCGCGGTATCGACGGCGTGCTGGTGGACTGGTATGGACGGAATCACACTTTCATAGACTCGGCCGCAACCGTAGTGCTGAATGAGTCTGCCAAACGAAATCTTTCCTTTGGTCTGGTAGTGGATGGTGGAGGTCTCAGGACCTGCTCTTCAACCCCCGGATGCAGTCTCACCCAGCAGATGATCGCGGACCTGCAACAAGCGTCCCGCGTCTTTTACAGCGCCGGCCATTACATCAGGCGCGATGGACGGCCGATCATTTACTTCTTTGGAGTCGCCTCTTATCACCAGATTGATTGGTCTTTAGTGCGCGCTTCCACCCCCGGCAATCCCCTGTTCGTCTTCCTCTCTTCGCATGACCAGGCGAATGGCTTCGCCCAAGCGCAGAGTGATGGAGGGTTTGGATGGTTGAACGTCTCGAATGACCCCTATGACCTCGGGCTCCCCTATCTCGATTGGTACTACTCTACCGCGACGAAATACCAAGGCATGATCTCGATGGGCTCAGTATTCAAAGGTTTTAACGACAGCCTTGCCCCTTGGGCGCCGGACCCGGCACGGGTTATGGAACAGCAGTGCGGCAAGACTTGGCTGGCCGGCTTCAACCGGATCAACCAGACGTACTCGTCCAACTCTCAGTTAGAGGCCATTCAACTCGTTACTTGGAATGATTACGAAGAGGGGTCAGAGATTGAGTCCGGGATTGATAGTTGTCTCGTCATCTCGCCGCGCATCGAGAAGACGACTACCTCGAAAAAATTGATGTGGAATATTAGCGGCGGCGAGAACACCGTCGACCACTACACGGTATACATCTCCACTGATGGCGAGAACTTGATGTCGCTGGGCGATAAACCTGTGGGTACCCGTGAGTTCGATCTGAGCACGCTGGACCTGAGTGAGGCCACTTATACATTATTCATTCAAGCCATAGGTAAGCCTTCCATAGTCAACACCATGTCTGCGGGTGTGAGCTATCACCCAACGAACAACGCGCCGGTAATCGCGCTTTCAGTGAGCCCGGAGTCAGGTCCCGCTCCTCTCGTAGTGGCGGCTTCCACGGCGCAGTCCACCGATAGTGACGGCAACATTGTTGCCACTAGGATCGACTTCGGTGACGGTACCGTGGCAACGACGACTGAGGCCACGCACACCTATGTCGCAAACGGTGTCTATCGAGTGACGGCAACCGTTACGGATAACACTGGCTTGTCGTCCACCCAGACGTTCAACCTAATGGTGGGGAACACTCAGCCTCCAGCCGCTTTACTGGCGGTAACACCTACTCGCGGCGCCGCACCGCTAACGGTGAACGCATCCACTGCAGGCTCGAGTGATCCGGATGGCAGCATCGTCTCCGCTAGCATCGACTTCGGTGATGGCTCGATCATTGCGGGGAGTGCGAGCAGCCATCTGTATCCCGATCCGGGGACATACACCGTGAAGGCCACGGTCACCGATAACCAGGGCGCATCAAGCACCGTCACCCAGACTGTCGTTGTGTCTCCCGCCTCGGGAGTGACCATCTCCTCCCCAACCCCTGCACAGTCCCTCACCTCGCCGGTAAGGATAATGGCTTCCGCATCATCTACCGCGCCCATCACTACCATGCATGCATACGTGGACGGCCAGCTGGTTTACCGGATCTACGACAAGCAGATGGATGTGAGTGTCCCTATGGCGAGAGGCTCGCGCTATGTGGTGGTGCAGGCTTGGGATGGTTTGGGCAAACTTTATCGTTCTGAAATGTATGTGAACGTGATCGATCCACAAGTAAACACGTTGCCGGTTGCTGACTTAGCAGTCGCGCCGGAAACAGGCCCCGCGCCCCTACTTGTAAATGCCTCCACCTCGAAATCCTATGATCCGGATGGCAGCATTCAATCCTCCACCATCAATTTCGGAGACGGAACAATTGCGAATGGCCCCTCCGCATCTCGCACTTACACGCTCCCCGGCACTTACACCTTAACCGCCACGGTAATTGATGATCTCGGTGCACGTTCGACCACCTCCAAGACGGTAAGAGTTGATCCCGCCCCAGCAAGCGGTGTGCAGATCAGCAGCCCTGCGGAAGGCGAATCGGTGACATCGCCGGTACGGGTCACGGCATCAGCCGGGTCGACCCGTCCTATTACTGCCATGCATGTCTATGTAGACCACATGCTCGCATATCAGACGAATGCAAATACACTGGACGTGCAGTTGCCGATGGCAGCCGGCAGACGATTCATCGTAGTGCAAGCATGGGATAGCGCGGGAACCGTTTATAAGGGGAGCGTCTCCCCAAACGTGGTGACTTCTACCACGAACCAGCCACCGGTAGCGAGATTGTCTCTCACGCCGACCTCAGGCATCGCCCCGGTCAGCGTCGCCGCTTCGACCACCGCCTCGACCGATGCTGATGGAAGCATTCAAAGCTCTACGATCGACTTCGGTAATGGGACGGTACTCGCAGGCCCTAATGCAAGCTCGACTTACACAGTTCCGGGAACGTACACGGTAAGAGCCTCCGTCACCGACAACACCGGCGCAACCTCAGTTGCGACAGGAACCGTGACGGTAGCTTCCGCTAGCGCCGGCGTGCAGATAGTGACACCGACCAACGGCGACGCCCTGGGATCGCCGGTGCGGATCACCGCTACAGCGAGCGCGGCCAAACCCATCATCGCAATGCACGTGTATGTAGATCACGTTCAGGTTTACCAGACAAACGCCGCGAACTTGGACACATCGCTCGCCATGTCCCCCGGAAGCCGCTTCGTAGTAGTGCAGGCCTGGGACAGTGCGGGAACGGTATACAAGTCGAGTGTGACAGTCACGGTGCGCTAGCGATGAGCCGAGATTCTGGGGCAGCAAAATGAGCGTGCGCGGAATCTGAGCTATATGGCAGTTACTACTTTGATACTATTTGCGCGATAGAGTTGCATTATTAAGTAAGGCGGTTCGGTACCGGGCGCTCCGGTCGACCACATTGGAAGGCCCATGTTCGCGTTGTCAATCCGCCGGAATCTGCTCCCGCTGCTCGCTGTCTTTGTTCTTCTGCTGGCTTCAGCCACTGCCCAGACATTCAGTGATCCCCGCTTCCAAGCGGAGACAGTAATCTCGGTGAATCCATATAGTCCTATCGGGGTCGCATTTACTCCCGATGGACGCATGTTCATTTGGGAAAAATCCGGAGTGATTCGCATTTTCGCGAATGGCGCGCTTCTGCCCGCGCCCTTCCTTGACATCAGTGCCCGGGTAAACCGCTATGGCGATCGGGGACTGATCGGGTTAGCGTTGGATCCGGAGTTTGCCTCCAACGGGTATGTGTACCTTGCGTACACGTTTGAAAATGGCGGCGACGTGCAGTCGAGCGCCGCCCGCACGCAGCGCATCACCCGCATCACTACTAATCCTGCGGATCCGAACGTGGCCTTACCCGGCAGTGAAGTGGTCCTCCTGGGTAAGGAGGTGACGCTCCCCTGCGCTTCGGGAAGCGATTGCATTCCCAACGACGCCGGAACCCACACCGTGGACCATCTTGCCTTTGGTAAAGATGGCAAGCTTTATGTCAGCATTGGAGATGGCGCCACCTTTGCATACGCAAGTGAATCTTCCTTACGCGCCCAGGATCTTTCCTCATTGAACGGCAAGATCCTGCGGGTGAATAAAGATGGCACTGCACCCTCCGACAACCCCTTCTTTGATGGCACCGACTCCCCGCGTTCCAAGGTATGGTCGCTTGGTCTGAGAAATCCATACCGATTCACCTTGGAGCCCACCACGGGAGAGATATACATCGGGGACGTGGGGTGGGACTCCTATGACGAACTGAATCGGGGCCGAGGAATGAACTTCGGTTGGCCATGTTTCGAAGGAGAAACACCGCAACCCATCTTTCAGAGCACCTTCGAGCGGTGCCGGCAGATATCGCCGGCCGCCGTGAAGCCGCCGTTTTATACCTACGACCAGAGCGTCGGGTCCAGCATTGTCGCGGGACCGTTCTACACCGGCGCGGCATTTCCACCGGAATATTATGGGAATCTGTTTTTTGCGGATTACACCGGCGAATTCATCCGGCGGGTCGTGGTCAACGCGCAGGGTGAAATCGTCGAGGTGAAATCATTTGCCACCGATATTCCTGGTGTGGTGTTCCTCACCGAGGGCCCCGATGGGAATCTTTACTACGTCGTCTTCAGCACCGGTGAGATCAAGCGCATCCGATTCAATAGCGGATCGAATCAACCGCCGGTGGCCAAAGCCGCCGGCACGCCCAGGTACGGACTTTCTCCGTTGGACGTGAACTTTTCGAGCGCCGGCAGCGCCGATCCAGAAGGAACAGCCCTCACCTACAACTGGGTGTTTGGCGATGGCGAGAGCTCCGCTGTGGCCAACCCGCAGCATCGCTACGTGTCAACGACGGCAAGAACATTTACTGCGACGCTGACCGTACGAGATACCGGCGGTCTTAGCGCCACGCAGACAGTGCCGATCACGGTAGGTAGTAATCCGCCAGTCGCAACGATTTCCGAACCCGTGGATGGGACGGTGGTGAAACCGGGGCAGACGATTCAATTCAGCGGATCAGCTACCGACCCCGAGGATGGCGCGTTGAACGCGAGCTCGCTCGCCTGGAACATCCTTCTGCGGCATGATGACCACGTGCATCCGGTCATTGACGCCAGCGGCACTTCCGGCAGCTTCGTGATCCAAGACCATGACCGTTTCGGTTCGTATTCCTACGAAATCATCCTGAATGCAACGGATTCCAGTGGCCTGGTGGGGAAAAAGACCATTCGGTTGCCGCTCGACGCCTCCGGCGCGTGCTTCTCGACGGTTTCGAGTGGCGTCACCGTCTGTTCGCCTGCTCCGGCTGCGGGGGAAACGGTAACAACACCCATCCGGGTTGTAGCGACCGCAAGTTCAGGCAACGGGATTGTACGCATGGAGGTAGTGTTGGATGGCAAGCTACTTTACCAGACGCCGCAAAACGTCGTTGACACGTTCGTTCCCGCGACCGACGGCGCTCATCAGCTCGCCGTCCGTGCGTATGCTTTTGACGGGAATGTTTACACAGACAGCCGCAATATTACTGCTTCCGGAAAGTCCGGGTTGGGAGCGCCAGTGGCAGTTCCGGCAAATGTGTCTTTTGCCGACCAGACGCTAAGCACCACCAGCAGCTCACAGACGGTGCTGTTGAGGAATGACGGAGGCGGCGCATTTAATGTGGCCTCCATCATCGTAAGTGGAGACTATTCGCAGACCAATAATTGCCCTGCGACTTTAGCCGCCGCACAAAGTTGCCAGATCACAGTGGTGTTCCAGCCTACGGAGGCCGGGGTCCGTCCTGGAAATATTGCGGTGGCCAGTTCTGCGGAGGGCAGCCCGCACACCATCTGGCTTTCCGGTACGGGAACAGATCCGAATGGGTGCAACCTGAGCGCCCCTGGGGTGATGCTTTGTTCGCCGGCAAATAATGCCATCTTGAACTCGCCGGTACGTGTGATCGCCAAAGCTAAGCCACGCCCCGGGCAGACGATTGACGCTTTTTACATTTACATGGACAACGACCTTATCCAGCAATTGCGAGGTGTGGAATCCATAGACGTCACCTTGCCCATGGACGCGGGGCGGCATGACATTACCGCGCAAGCCTGGGACAGCGGTGGCGCCCTGTTCCGGACGGTGGCAAAGATAGGAGTGATCGGCGCGACACCATCTGGACTTTTGATCTCATCTTCCGCGCTCAGCTTCAGCAGTCAGGCAGTGGGAACGAATAGTGCTTCGCAACCACTTACGCTGAGCAACACCGGCACTACTGAGATATTGCTGAATTCGTTGTCCACCACGGGAGACTTCTTGCAGGCCAACAATTGCCCGGCAACGCTGGCCGCCGGAACAAATTGCATCATCGATGCCACCTTCCGGCCATCCGCAACTGGGGAGAGGAACGGAACACTCAGCATCAGCAGTTCGGACCCGGGTAGTCCATTGCTGGTGGCACTGACTGGGACCGGGACCACAAGCACATGCACGCTCAATACCGCCGACCGAAGCGTCACCATCTGCTCGCCATTGCCGGGTGCCCAGGTGAATTCACCAGTGCGGATCACTGCGGGCACCACCGCCGCAAATCCGGTGGTCGCTATGAAGATCTATGTGGATAATGTGGAGAGCTACCACACTACTGCTCCCTCGCTTGACACCAATTTGGCCATGTCGAGTGGGTCGCACTTTATAGTGGTGCAGGCCTGGGATTCTACCGGCGCAGTATTCAAATCGTCTGTAACGGTGAATGCGGGCGGGACTTCTGTTCCATGCACGCTGAGCACGGTGGACAAGACGGTGACGATCTGTCAGCCGAGCAACGATTCGGTAGTTGCCTCCCCGGTGCGCTTTGTGGCCGGCACTACATCCTCGGATCTTGTGGCCGCAATCAAAATCTACGTGGACAACATCGAGGTTTACCACGCCAATGCCCCGACGCTGGACACAAGCCTGGCGCTCTCGCCAGGCGGTCACTTTGTGGTCATCCAGGCGTGGGACTCACAAGGTGTCGTCTTTAAGTCGTCCCTCAACGTGAATGTCTCAGACTCCGCCTCCACCTGCCCCCGCGGCACGGTGGATCCCTCCATCAATATTTGTGCACCACTGAATGGTGCGAACACAAGCTCGCCAGTGCAAATTTTGGCCGCGGCAAATTCGAGTTCGGCGGTCCAGCACATGAAGGTTTACGTGAATGACGTCGAAGCTTACGCCGTCAACTCGGACCGCATCGATACAAGTCTGGCGCTCGGATCGGGCACGCATTATGTGGTCGTTCAGGCGTGGGACGCTGCAGGTCGCGTCTTCAAGGAGGCGCGCACCATAACGGTTGGAAGCGGGACTGCTTCCACCTGCGCTTACCCACCAACGGCCGGCATCAATGTATGCGCGCCTGGCAACGGCTCTACGGTGGATAATCCCGTTCGTCTTTGGGCGGTATCCACGCCTGATTCTGCTTCCGCGCCCAT
>DATLCI010000022.1:0-22140 GCA_035526435.1 Terriglobales bacterium | reverse complement strand
TTGCGTCTCGAATAAATCCTCCGCCCCCATCTGGCGATACGCCCGCATCTGCTGCTCATTCTTGGTCGGCAGTTCCGGATACATCGTCTTGGCCAACGCTTTGGAACTTTCTTTTGCCGATACGCGCACCGCCCGGCCATCTTGCAGGTCCACGAAGGTAGCGGCCATCTTCCCCCAGTCGCGGAACTTCAACGCCCGTTTGCCTAAGCGGCAACCGGTCACTACGCCGATCGCGTCGGTCGCGCAGCGGTCGATCTCCACAAAGGTCACAATGCGCTTGCGATCTTTACCCTGGGGCTGAGCGATACCGAGCTTTTGCAGACCCAGCATGGCCATGCGCACGCCCAGCACCTGCCCCGCGCATAAATGCCCATGGGCAATCTCGGCATCCTTCAAGTAATCGTCAAGTGATTTCATACTGTCCTGCTAACATGAAATGCTGCCATGAAAGACCGTGAGATGCATCCTATCAGCGCTGTCCTGGGCCCGGTGAAAACGAAGCTACTAGCTTCGCTTCCGCCCGGCGAAGCGCCCTTGGTCGCCTGGCAGTGGGTCTCCGGCCAGCGAGTTGCGGACAACGCCCAGGCGGTACGCTATCAGGATGAAGTTCTAATCGTCGCGGTACGCGATGACGATTGGCGCCGGGAGCTTACCGCCATGGCTGCTTCCTACGTCGGCCGCATTAACCAGATCCTGCCGAGATCGATCAGGGTGAAACGTATCGCCTTCGAGAAACCGTCTGCCTAGGGCTCTTCTTCCTCGGCGCCGTCGGACTGGATCTCCACGGACTGGCCCCGTACATTAAAAATAATCTTTTGTCCACCTGCGGGCTGAAACACTACCCGCATCGGCTGGCGCAACCACTCCGGAGTGGAACACTCAGAATTTGGTAGCTCACCCAGCTTCGCCGGGCCCAGCAGCTTTTTGACCACAGGCTTGCGACGACCCACTTGCACCACCATGGCATACAGCTTTTCCCCGTCTGTCACGCCGCAGTAGGCCACAAAGTCGCGATACCACATGGCCTCGGAATAGAAGGAATCGAACTCCGGAAGATTCAGCTTGCTGATCTTTGCCGTCGGACGGCTCACCAGCATCCATCCTCCTGGCTGCCACTTCCATCGCGGAGTCGAGTCACTCGGCAACATGTCGTTTAGACGATGCGCCTCCCGGACTGCGAACAGACCCTGAGTGATGTCATGGCTTTCGCCGGTGCTGAAGAATTTCACTTCGCCATTCACCAGGAGGGGACGCACTTTGAGGTCCAGCGTCTTTTCTTCCTGTGCGCCCACCAGCCACTTTACCGTCAGCCAACGGCCAAAGTTGACTACCTTCGGCTTGGCCGCTCCCAGCAATGCCACGAAACTAAGTACCAATCCCAAAATGACACACCGTCTAAGCATGTCTAAGCGTAAACCTTTACTTTTCAACAGACAATCATCTTTGTCCGCTATCGCACCCATGCAACCTCCTGGGCCCATCTCTCGTCGGACTAGAGATAAGTCGGCACTTTCAGCACGACAGCCTTTTTAGCCCGACCTGGGGACAATTCATTGCAGCGTCGAGCTCAAACCATCCTGGTTGTAGACGATAAGATCGACACCGTATTGCTCCTGCGAGAACTGCTCACCTCCCGTGGCTACCGCGTCATTACTGCCTCGGACGCCGATGAGGCCCTCGAGGCGATTGAGAATGCCCGTCCGGACCTGATCCTGCTGGACGTCATCATGCCCGGCCGTTCCGGCTATGAGCTTTGCCGGGAACTCAAGGCCGATCCCGCCCGGCGTCTTATTCCCGTCATCATGATCACCGGTTTGACTGACCGCGAGGATCGCGTGCGCGGTATCGAAGCCGGCGCCGACGACTTTCTCAGCAAGCCGCTTTATCCTGAAGAGCTTTTTGCCCGGGTCCGTTCGCTGCTCAAACTCAAGGAATTCACTGACGAACTTGACAACGCCGAAGGGGTCATTTTTTCTCTCGCCTTAGGCGTAGAGGCGCGCGACCCTTACACGGGTGACCACTGTGTGCGCCTGGCGCGCTACGCCAGCGATCTCGGAAAGCTACTGCACCTCGACTATGACAGCATCGTGGCCCTGAAGCGCGCCGGCTTTCTCCATGACTTGGGTAAGGTCTCCATCCCTGACGCTATATTAAAGAAGGGGACATCACTCTCCGCCGACGAGTGGAAGGTGATGAAGCAGCATCCCATCATCGGCGAGCAGATCTGCGCTCCCATGAAGTCATTGCGCAATGTTTTGCCTATCATCCGGCATCATCACGAACACTGGGACGGCTCCGGCTATCCGGACGGCCTCAAGGGCGAAGAGATCCCCAGGTTGGCCCGGGCGCTGCAAGTGGTGGATGTTTACGACGCGCTGACCACGTCTCGCCCATATAAACCCGCGCTTTCCCATGCGGAGAGCGAAAGTACCATGCGCCAGGAAGCCAAGAATGGCCTTTGGGACTCTCACTTGGTGGATGAATTCTTTGGCATGCTGGAAATGCAGCGGGCCGCATAAGAGCCAACACAACCAGCGTACAATGTCAGGCGTCTAAGTCGAGGCATGGAGAAAACATTTACGTACAGCATCGTTATTCCCGCATATAACGAGAGCGAGCGCATTACCGCGTCCCTCGATAAGGTCTTGGCTCATATCGCTACCCAGGGCTGGGTCGCGGAAGTCATCGTGGTCAATGATGGCTCCACGGACAACACGGCTGACATCGTTCGCAGCTACATGCGGCAAAACCCCATCGTCCGCCTGCTCGAAAATCCCGGTAATAAAGGGAAGGGTTACTCCGTCCGCCATGGAATGCTGGAAGCTCTAGGCGATATCCTGCTGCTGACCGATGCCGACCTCTCTTCCCCTATCTACGAAGCTCGCAAGCTCTTTGACGCCATCGAGAAGGGCGGCGCGGACATCGCCATAGGTTCCCGCTGGATCCAGCGCGAGACCCAGACTCTGCGCCAGCCTTTTTATCGGCAGGTCTCCGGGCGCGTCTTTAATATCATGCTGCGGGTGGTATTGCGCCTGAAACAGAAAGACACCCAGTGCGGATTCAAGGCTTTTACCCGTCAAGCCGCCCTGTCAGTGTTTCCGCCGCAACGCATCGAGCGTTGGGGCTTCGACCCCGAGATCCTCTTCCTGGCCGATAAGTTCAAACTGAAGACCGCGGAGATTCCCGTGGAGTGGGCCAATGACGAGCGCACCAAGATCAAGCTGACCGACGGCTTCCGCATGTTCTGGGAGATGATGCGTGTCCGGTGGTACTCGATCACCGGGCAGTATGATCACCTGAAGCCGGCGGAAGCTACCATCCTGCGCTAAGGTCCCGGTACAAAATAAAACGCTACCGCTAGCAAGGCATAGACCGCCAGCAGTTGCACGCCTTCAAACCAATTGGTCTCGCCGTCGGAGGAGATCATCTCCACGATGATCACCGAGACGATGATGGCGGATATCTCAAACGCATTGAACACCAGCGACATGGGATGTCCCACCGCCATGGACAGAAAGACCAGCAATGGCGCCACGAACAATGCGATCTGTGTGCTTGACCCCACGGCGATCGTCATTGCCAGATCCATCTTGTTCTGCCGCGCGACCATGATCGCGGTGGAATGTTCGGCGGCATTGCCCACGATGGCCACTACGATCACGCCGACAAACAATTCTGTCATGCCAAAGCTCTTGGTGACGGCCTCGATCTCGCCCACCAGCATTTCGCTCATGAACGCAATGGCAATGGTGGCCAGCACGAGCGCCAGGAGCGCTGCTTTTTTCGACAGCAAGCGCCCGTGGGTCGCATCGTCTTCATCGCTTTCCTGGACGGTAAATAGAGACTTGTGGGTCTTAAGCACAAAGACGAAGCTCAACGCATAGACCACCATCAGCACGCCCGCCGTCCATAAGCTCAGGTTTTGCAGCGTTGGTCCATGGTCTTTGAGGTCGCCGTGCACCGAGAGGTCGTAAACCGCCGGCATGACGAGCGCAACCACCGCTACGAACAACATGGTGCTATTTGCTCCGGCGGCGGTCCGCGAGAACACCTGCTTTTGCCGGTTGAATCCGCCTACCAGGATGGAAAGACCCAACACCAGCAAGATGTTCCCGATTATGCTGCCCGCCAGCGACGCCTTCACGACTTCAATGTGCCCTGATCGTAAGGCGAAGAACGCGATGATGAGCTCGGTCGCGTTGCCCATGGTGGCGTTCAGCAATCCACCCAGCGTGGGACCGGAATAGACGGCCAGGGATTCTGTCGCCTCACCGAGGACCCCCGCCAGGGGGATGATGGCGAGTGCCGCAGCCACAAATACCCAAACCGGTGCGGCGTTCGTGGCATGCAGATAAATCGCCACTGGAATGGCGAGTAGCAGCAGATTCAGCCAGAGGTGCTGGCTGCGTAAAGGAAAATGCTGCCACGCTTGCCTGAGTGGATTATTTTCAGTCTTGGCAGGGTGCGAACGTTTGCCCATGGCACTGGGATTCTATCAGTGCCGCAAACCATGGATGTAAGTTCGAGAGGCTCGGTTTAGGAAGCGGCCGCCCGCCGTACCAGCGCGACTGATTTCGATGCGAGGCGGACACCATTCTTGGCATCGTAAAGCAGCGTTGATCTCTCCGAACAGGGACCACACAGCCAAAAGTGCTCGACGCTGGAGGCGGGCTTTTTCCCGGCCACCAGTACGGGCCCATCTTTTTCCACGCGAAAGACTTTACCTTCGCGCAAATAATGCAGCGGAGTGGTGCAATCCGGATTGGCGCATTTTGACAGCATGATGGACACCCTCAACCGGGGGATGCTTGCGACAGCATAGCACTCTTCTGACTGCTGAAAGAGATTGGATGCTCCGAATTTGAGCCAAGTCGCTTCCTGTGGAAATCTTTTCTCCGTCACCCTTCGGTACTAAGGCATTATCTACGAGTGGTTTATCGGTTACACCGGTTTTTACGATGTTAGATTGCGAATAGAACATTAAAAACCTGCTGGATTCTCCAGCCCCCAGGGGATCACAATGCACCGTTGTACTGTCCGGTTTATCAATTTCTGCTTACTGCTCGCCGCCTTTTTGCTGAGCGCATCTGCCCAGTCCGATTCCAGGGTGGTCGGCATCAATGTCCTCCTAAAATCCGCCCCCACGCCCGCTGTACTGTCTGACTTGGGCAAGCATGGCAAGATCCGCGATGTAGTTGAGGAAATCAAAGCGGTGACCCTGCAGGCGCCGTTGAGTGAACTGGCAGTGATTCAGGGACTCACCTACGTCGCCTCCGCCAATCAGGACTCTCCCCGTGGCACCGGCCCGGTGGACACCGTCACGGCTACCGACTTCGTTGCCGGCATCAGTACTTGGGACCTGGACGCGATCAACGTGACCAACCCCGGCGCGGGCCGCACGACGAGTTTGACCGGAGCAGGCGTTAATGTCGCCGTGATTGACACCGGTCTCGTCGACAACTGGAGACAGTACTTTCCGGAACAGCGCATTCTCTCGCAGTATGGCGCTGCCTTTGCCGGTGGCGGTGGCGAAGTAGGCAGCGTTTCCACCCAGCCGAATAAATGGGAGCATGATCAGAACTCCCACGGCACGCACGTGACCAGCACTATCCTCGGATACAGCTTGGCCGGCACCCCAGTCAATGGGGTCGCACCCCAGGCGAATGTAGTACCGATCAAAGTCCTGAACCAGAACGGCTCGGGATGGTCGTCCGTGGTCGCTCGCGGCATCGTCTATGCTGCCGACCTTAAAGAGGGTCCGCTCGCCGGCTCACCGATGGTCATCAACATGAGTCTGGGTGGTCCGACGCTCGACGCGATGGAAAAGGCGGCCATTGACTACGCCGCGCTGAAAGGCGTCATCATCGTTGCCGCTGCCGGCAATGAGGACAACCACGGCATGGGTTACCCCGGCGCGTACGCTCCGGTGATCTCCGTGGCTGCCGCGGGTTGGACGGGTGAGTGGAAGGCCGGAACCGACAATGTGGTCGGCAATTGGTGGTGGAAAGACAATGTCGCGGATCCGACCAATCCCGCCGACTACTACATCACTGACTTCTCCAGCCGCGCCTTGGCGGGACAACAACTTGACGTTGCGGCCCCCGGTTCATGGGTGGTTGGCCCGTATCAACTGAATGGACAGCTCAGCTACTACTTTTTGGGTGGAACTTCCATGGCTTCGCCGCATGTAGCGGGCATCGCTGCTTTGCTCGCGCAACGCGATCCGAATCTCACCAATGCGCAAGCGGAATCGATCTTGAAAGCGGCGGCTGCCATGGCGCCCATGAACAGTGGTTGCCAGAACATCAAGCAGCCGGACGGATCCACCCAGAACATCTGTTGGGGGCCGGGACACGATCCTGCCACCAGCCTCGATGCAGATGGTTCCGGTTTTGTGACGCTGACCAATGCGTTATCCATCGTTTACTAAGCAGCGCATTGATAAACAAAAAAAAGGGAGCCTTCGGGCTCCCTTTTCTAACGCTTACGCCTCAAGGCTAAAGCCTGATTTTTTTGGTGGGCCCGCTAGGATTTGAACCTAGGACCAATCGATTATGAGCCGACTGCTCTAACCGCTGAGCTACGGGCCCCCTCTGTTAACTGTACCAAAGACACGCCGCTGCTGGCGCTGGGTTTATACTACCCGCCCTATGTCCCCCACAATCTCCGCCGACGTCCGCGACCAGCTTCTGCACTCCGCCCGCACTGCCATGGCGAACGCCTACGCCCCGTACTCGAACTTCCACGTCGGGGCCGCCATTCTTACCGGCGAGGGCAAAGTCTTTACCGGATGCAACGTTGAGAACGCTTCGTACGGACTTACCATCTGCGCGGAACGCAATGCGATCTTTGCGGCGGTGGCCGCCGGTGATGGCAAGATCAAGCTCGAGATTAAAGCCGTAGCCGTGACCAACAGCCAAAACGTCGCGTGCTCGCCCTGCGGCGCCTGCCGCCAGGTCATCGCCGAGTTTGGCAAAGATGCCGCCATCTTTTATCAAGGACCGGGGGGAGTGAAGGAACTGTCGGCGGGAGAGCTCTTACCGGACTGCTTTAGCCTCTGAGAAACCTCTAGCTACTATCCTGAGCCCCTGATAATCTCTCCTTTCTCCCAATTCATGCGTCCAGTAGAGCTGATTCGTAAAAAGCGCGATGGCGGCGAGCATTCCCGTGACGAGATCGCCGTCATGGTGAACGGCTACACCCGCAGTGACATTCCTGACTATCAGATGTCTGCCTGGATGATGGCCGTGCTCAAGAGCGGCATGTCCAAGGCAGAGATCGCTGCGCTCACGGAAGTCATGCTGGCCTCCGGGCAGGTCCTCGAGTTCTCTTCTTTACCCGCCCCAAAAGTGGATAAACATTCCACCGGCGGAGTCGGCGACAAGACTTCGCTCATCCTGGCGCCCATTGTTGCGGCGGGTGGGCTTTATGTCCCCATGATCAGCGGCCGCGGCCTGGGTCACACCGGGGGCACCCTCGACAAGCTGGAGGCAATCCCCGGTTTCAGCGTCAACATCAGCACCGAACAGTTCGGCAAGATCCTGAAGGAATGTGGCTGCGCCATGGTCGGCCAGACCGCGGAAATAGTCCCCGCCGACAAAAAGATGTATGCGTTGCGCGACGTCTCCGGGACGGTAGAATCTCCGGCCCTCATCTGCGCCTCCATCATGAGCAAGAAGCTCGCCGAGGGCATCGATGCCCTGGTCCTCGACGTGAAGACCGGCTCCGGCGCCTTCATGAAGAAGCTGGAAGATGCGGTCCACTTGGCCGAGCTCATGGTTGAGACCGGCGTCCGCATGGGCAAGCGCACCGCGGCGCTCATCACCGATATGGACCAGCCCCTCGGGCGCGCCGTCGGCAATGCGATGGAAGTCCTGGAGTGCGTCGAGGTCCTGCGTGGCGATCGCCACCCCATGTCCGAAGATCTTCGGGTTCTATCGCTCGAACTTTCCGCGTGGATGTTTTACCTCGGCGGAAAAACGAAAGACGTTGACTCGGGACGCGCCCTCGCCGAGGAGATGATCACCTCCGGTAAGGCGCTGAATAAGTTTCGGGATATGTGCCGCCTCCAGGGCGGAGGCGATATCTCGATCGCGGATCGCCCCAATCGGCTTCCCGCTGCCGCGCATTCCGTGGACTTCACCGCCTCAAGCGCTGGTTTCATCGCCTCGGTCGGTTGTGAAGAGGTAGGTCTGGCTAGTCTTATTCTCGGCGGCGGCCGCAGCAAGAAGGAAGACGTGATCGACCATGCGGTGGGCCTCTTTCTGCACAAGAAAGTCGGCGACGAGGTCCGCGCTGGCGAGGCCATTGCCACCGTCTATTACAATGCCGACGCGCGTCTGGCAGATGCGCTGCAAATGCTGCGTGACGCGTATGTCATCGGCCCGAAAGCTCCCGCGGAAAAGCGTCCGTTGGTACATCGCATCATCGGCGGCAAGTAAGCTCGACCATCTCGAATAGCGAACGGAGACAGCATGCACTTTACCGGGATACTTGGGATCCTCCTCATCCTTGGACTCGCTTACGCGTTTTCGTCCTCGCGCAAATCGGTGAACTTCCGCATCATTGCCTGGGGTGTTGGGCTTCAGATCATCTTTGCGTTTCTTGTGATTAAGTTCACTTATGGCCAGATGGCAATGTCGTGGGCGGGTGACAAGGTAAACACGTTGCTGGGATACGCGCAGGCCGGCGCCAGCTTCGTATTCGGCTCATTGGCTGACCCCACTGCTCCTGCTGGTTTTGTTTTTGCATTCCGCGTGCTGCCCACCATTATCTTCATGGCTGCGTTTTTCGCAGTGTTGTATTACCTCAAGATCATGCAAGTCATTATTACCGCCGCTGCCTGGGTAATGACGCGCATCATGGGCGTGAGTGGAGCGGAATCGCTCGACGTGGCCGCCAGCATCTTCATGGGACAGACCGAAGCGCCGCTTACGATCCGCCCCTTCCTCTCGAAACTTACCCAATCGGAGCTAATGACGGTAATGACTGCAGGCATGGCCCACGTCTCCGGCGGGATCATGGCCGCCTACATCGCCAACGGCGCCGAGGCAAAGCATATCCTGGGCGCTGTGATCATGACCGCTCCCGGAACCTTGCTGATAGCAAAGACGCTGGTTCCGGAGACCGAGGTCCCGGTCAGCGGAAAGAACATTACCATCGCCGAGGCCGACGAACATCGCGACCAGAATATTCTCAGCGCTATCGCCCGGGGAACGGGCGACGGCCTCAGCCTCGCGATCAACGTGGCTGCAATGCTGATCGCCTTTCTCGCATTGATCGCGTTTGCCAATGGCGTGATGGGCTGGATCCATGATGTGCCCGGTTTCGGCCGTTTTCCTTCCAGCCTGCAGCAATTCATGGGATGGCTGTTCAAGCCGGTCGCCTGGTTGATCGGGATTCCCTGGCAAGACGCCGGACAGGTGGGAAGCCTACTCGGCACTCGCATGATCGCCAATGAACTCGTAGCGTTCGTAGATCTCGGGAAGCTAAAAGACGTTTTGGATCCACGCTCCTTCACTATCGCAACCTATGCGCTATGCGGCTTTGCCAACCTTAGCTCTATCGGCATACAGATCGGCGGCATCGGGGCCCTGGCCCCCGAGCGACGCAACGACCTTGCCCGCCTTGGCTTCCGCGCCATGCTCGCCGGCACCGCCGCCAACCTGATCTCCGCCGCCATCGTGGGGATGATGATTTAGAAGCAGTTGCCAGTGGCCAGTGGCCAGTTGCCAGTAAAAGTAGTCGGAAAGGGGAGGACATGGGCCGCTCATATCGTGACCTTATTGTCTGGCAGAAAGCCATGGCCTTCGCCAAGGAAGTTATCGCGCAACCGGAACATTCCCGAAAGAAGAGATGTATGGTCTAACCTCTCAATTGCGCAGGGCTGCCGTTTCAATCCCTAGTAACATCGCCGAGGGCCAAGGAGGATTGTTTGAGCGGGAGTTCAGTCATTTCATTAGCCATGCCCTGGGGTCGTTGATGGAGGTCGAGACGCAGGTCCTCCTCGCGGTAGACTTAGGTCTTCTTCCGGCATAGCAGGGCAAAGAACTGTTAGATCATGCCGCTGAGATAGGAAGACTCGCGAATGGTTTGTTGAACTCATTGAAACGAGGAGCACCTGCCGGAAGCAGCCGCGACATAAATGCTTGAGTAGCCGACTGGCAACCGCCTACTGGCTACTGGCAACTTGCTTATGACCTACGAAACCGCTGACCAAGCCGCCCAATTTATTCTCTCCCAAACCCCACTCCGCCCCGAGATTGCCATCGTTCTCGGCTCGGGGCTGGGCGCATTTGCTGACGAGATCCCCGACGCGCTCAAGATCCCCTTCGGCGATATCCCTAACTTTCCCAAATCCACCGCGGAAGGTCACGCCGGCAAGCTGGTCATTGGCAAAGTGGGGGAAGTCGCCGTGGCCGCCATGCAGGGCCGCGTGCATTTCTATGAAGGGTACAACATGGATTCGGTCGTCTTTCCTGTGCGGGTGTTAGGACGCATGGGCATCAAGGCGGCCATCCTCACCAACGCCGGCGGCGGCATCAGCTCCAAGCTCGAACAAGGATGCCTCGTGGTCCTCAATGACCACATCAACCTGATGGGCACCAATCCCGTGATGGGTCCCAACGACGCCCGCTATGGCCTCCGTTTCTTCGACATGACCTACGCCTATGACCGCGAATATCGGCAATGGGCGCTGGCCGAAGGCAAGCGGTTGAAGATCAATATCCACGAAGGCGTTTATCTCGCCGTCACCGGGCCTAGCTACGAGACCCCTGCTGAGATCCGTGCCTTCCGCACCCTTGGCGCGGACGTCGTCGGCATGTCCACGGTGCCGGAAGTCATCGTGGCGCGCCACATGGACATCAAGGTCTTGGCCATTTCTTGTGTCACTAACCTCGCCGCCGGGTGCTCCGACGCGGTACTGGACCACAAGGAAGTGCTCGAAGTGGGAGAGCGCATTCGCGGACAGTTCATTGCCTTGCTAAAATCCCTGATACCGCAGATGCATGCGGATGTCAGAAGATGACGTCGCCGTCGCCATGAAGCCTTATGTGATCGCCATTGCCGGACCGTCATGCTCCGGCAAGACCTCCGTGGCCAAATCCCTGGCTGCAGAACTCCCCGCCACCATCTTCTCGCTCGACGCCTACTATCACGACCTCTCGCAACTTTCGTTCTCCGAGCGTGCGGCCTTCAATTTTGATCATCCCGACTCACTCGAAGTCGAGATACTAAGCCGCGACCTTCACCTGTTGGCGCAGGGCAGGGAAGTCGTTCGTCCCGTCTACGACTTCCACACGCACACCCGTAGCGGAAAGACGGAGACCTTAAACCCCAGCCCCTATTTGATCGTGGAGGGATTATTTACTCTCTACTGGGAATCCATCCGGGAGATCTATTCAACCAAGGTCTTCATGGAGGCCGACCACGAGACCTGCCTGCCGCGCCGCGAGGCCCGCGATATCGCCGAGCGCGGCCGTTCGCCGGAGTCTATCCATCAACAGTACGCCGCCACCGTCAGGCCCATGGCCGACCAATTCGTCATGCCCACCCGCCAGTATGCTGACCTCATCCTCAGTGGCTCCCAGCCCGTCGAGGAATCAGCCGCCGCCGTCCTGGCGCACGTCCGCAGCGTAGAGCGGTCCAGCAATCGGCGCTGACTTTGGTCTCGGTTTTGAATCGGGTTTTTCTAGAAACTAGCCACTAGTTCTCGGCCCTCAGGGGCCGCGGACGGCGCTGGTAGCTATGTCAGGGGTGGCGCCGTCCGCGTGAGGGTAGCCCGGAATGGACTGTGCGCGGAGTTTATGGCCGGATTCCCGTTTCAGAACGCCTCTTTATTTTTGTTACGAAATCCGGAATTTTGCAGGCCAAGACCCCTCTTTTTGGCTCATACAACTCTGTTGCCTCCGTTCGACTCTCACCTAGGGCGGTAATACCCTCGCAAAAGGTAAAGATCTTCATGGCGGATTCCCCCCGCTTTCTCTTACTTTTTCTCGTCATTTTGGTTGTGCTAACAACTGCCGGCTGCGGCGGCCCGCTGGAACCTGCCTTGCTGCCGAAGCTGCAGGCGGGCCAGCCTGCTGAAGCCCGGCCCGAACTGACTTTTTCCGTTTCTCCAGCTGCGGCTGAGGCTGGCCAGCTTTTGACCCTGACTTGGACCACCCGCAACGCCACCCAAGTCACCATCGCTCCGGGGCTGGGCACGTTCCCGCCGCAAGGCACTTACAGCCTCATCGCGCAGGCATCGCAGACCTTCACCGCTACCGCCATCGGGCCCGGCGGCGAGGTCGCGCAGAATATCACCTTCAGTCTCACTCGCCCGCAGCGTCCGCGGCGCAGTGTCGAGCTCCCGAATCCCATCAACCACGTCATCATGATGTTCCAGGAGAACCGCTCGTTCGATAGTTATTTCGGCAACATGAATGTTTATCGGGTGGCCAATGGGTTGCCGGCCAGCGTTGACGTAGCCGACTCCAACGCGACCAATCCTGCTTTCGAACAGAATGGCAGTCCCATCGCCCGCTTTCACATGACGACGGTTTGCGCGTTGAATACCAGCCCCGCCTGGAATGAATCCCATGTACAGGTCGACACCGACTACTTGATCATGCCCGGCAGCCAGGTCACCCAGTCCCGCATGAACGGTTTTGTTTATACCGCCGCCAAATATGCCCGCGATCAGAGTCCGCCCTATTTTGATACCGAAGGACGTCGCGCCATGGGTTACTACACGGAGCGGGAACTGCCGTACTACTACTTCATGGCGGCCAATTTCGCTATTTCCGACCGCTGGTTCGGGCCCGTGCTCTCGCGCTCGGCGCCCAGCCGGATATTCACCTACGCCGCCACTTCCAATGGTTATGTCTATGAACCGAATGTCGGCGGAATAAAGAACATTTTTCAGCTCCTGCAGGAAAACAATATCTCGTGGAAGATCTACTACACTGACGCCGACTCGCAGGGCGGCCCTATCGCCTACATCCGCTACTTTGACGCTTTCTATCAGGCCAACAAGGCGAAGGTGGTCCCCGCCAGCCAGTTCGCCACCGACGCGCAGAATGGAACGCTGCCTCAAGTGGCGATGATCGAGAGCGGCTACGGCAACAGCGGCCTCGATGAACATCCCTTGAACAATATCCAGACCGGCGCTGCGTATGTGGCGGGATTCATCAATACTTTGATGGCCAGCCAATCCTGGAAAGACTCAGCCTTCTTTCTGACCTATGACGAATCCGGCGGACTCTATGATCACGTCCCGCCGCCGGCAGCGGTCCATCCGGACGGCATCTCCCCCATCGACAAGCCATCCACTGACATCGAGGGAGATTTCACCCGCTACGGCATGCGCGTTCCCAATCTCGTGATCTCGCCCTATGTAAAGCCCGGCTATGTCTCGCACACCGTGATCGACCACACCGCTATCCTCAAATTCATAGAGACCCGCTTCAACCTGCCGCCACTTACCGCCCGCGACAGCTCCCAGTCCAACATGTACGATTTCTTTGATTTCTCCACCGCCGCCCGCCTCACTCCGCCTACGCCTCCGGCCCAGCCTACGACCGCGCCCTGCTATTACGACCGGCTTCCCTAGAGAGGGTGTCGCAAGGCTTTAAGTCATTCTCCTTCAAGCGCATAACGCGAGAGTTATAGGGGTGGATTGGTATCCGGTGGCAAAATTCATAACACTTGGGTTACAACCATGAGGGGACCCTCCGTCATCTGATATTTCGTAACACCGGGCCCCGTTTATGACTGTCCTCGAATTTCGACCGCAGAGGAAAAAACTGGTGAAGCGGACGCTAGAATCCGGTGGCTACGAGGCTGACCTTTACTTAGACACTAGCGTCAGTCCCCCCATTTATCACTTCCTGGTTACCCAGAAGGATTCTTCCACCATTCTGGCTTGGGGGCAGGAAAAGACCGCTCACGATGCGGAGCGGGCTGCCATGGAATGTATGCACGACTTCTACCAGCGCACCCTCGAACTCGGGGTAAGCGCGGCCGGATAGTGCGCTGGGCCTGTCGGTTTCGTCATCGGTTGCCATCTTCCCCCTGCCCTGCACCTACCCTTTGCCCCTCCGCCCTGTGATATACTAGCCATGCGTTGGAATACCGAAGTGGTTGTGAACGTTCTAGCCTTTAAAGCCTGCACTGTTCTGAAGTACCCTCCGTGGATCTCAGCGTAAATTCACAAAACAGAAAAGAGTTACACAAATGGAACAAGGAACAGTGAAGTGGTTCAATGATGCCAAGGGTTTCGGATTTATCAGCCGTCAGAATGGGGAAGATGTATTCGTACATTTCTCCGCCATCCAGGCGAACGGTTTCCGCAGCCTTCAAGAAGGTCAGGCAGTTCAGTTCAATGTGACCAAAGGCCCTAAGGGCTGGCAGGCAGAGAACGTTCAGCCCCTGTAATCCAGGACTGGATCAAGCTTCAAGACGGCGATCGCGCAAGCGGTTGCCGTTTTGCTTTTTTGGATACGCCCTTTTACCAGCTATGATGGAAGCCAGACTTCCCTAGGAGAATGTATGTCCAAGATCAATGGTGACAAGAAGCGCGATAATGTCCGGGCCCGCCGGCAGACCAAGATGCGGGAAAAGATGCGCGAGCTGCGCGCCACGCTGAACCCCGCCGCCAAGGCCGCCAAGCCCGCTAAGCCAGCCACCAAATCTTCCGAAGCCAAGCAGCCCGCATAGCTCGGCGTGCCTCCCGAGAAACGACCATCCCGCACTGACCGGCCGTTTCCTGATTTCCTCTACGGCACGGCGTGGAAGGAAGAGCGCACCGCCGCCCTTACGGAGATGGCTTTGCGCGCGGGCTTTCGCGGCATCGACACCGCCAACCAGCGCAAGCATTATCACGAAGCCGGCGTGGGTGAGGGCCTCGCCGCTGCATATCGTGCCGGCGTGGTCACGCGCGCGGACGTATTCCTGCAGACCAAATTCACCTACCAGCGCGGACAAGACGAGCGCCTGCCCTACGACCCCGCGGCGCCGCTGGCCCGGCAGGTCGCGCAATCACTCGCCAGCTCACTCCAGCACCTTGGCACTGACCATGTGGACAGCTTCGTCCTGCACGGCCCCGCTTCCCATCATGCCTGGACCAACGACGATGCTGAAGTTTGGCAAGCCATGGTGAAGGAGCTCGATGCCGGGCGCACGCGTCTGCTCGGGGTAAGCAATATCTCCCGGCAGCAGCTGGAGCAGATGGCTGCCACGCACGCGGACCTGCCGGCGTTCGTGCAGAACCGTTGTTATGCGCAACTCGGCTGGGACCGCGAGGTGCGCCACTGGTGCGCTGAGAACGGCGCCGTGTATCAGGGCTTCTCGCTGCTGACCGCGAACGGGATCGTGCTGCGTCATCCGCAGTTGCAGTCGATGGCAACGGCGGCGAACGCAACTCCGGCACAAGTGGTCTTCGCCTTTGCCCGCGCCCTCGGCATGCTGCCGCTCACCGGGACCACCAACGCCGAACATATGCGTGAAGACCTGGTCAGCCGGGAACTGCGCTTGTCCCAAGAAGCTGTCCGGGCCATCGAAAACGTTCTCGGCTGAAACCCGGCATTCGGTTCTCCTGGAAGCTGACGGCAACTTGCGGGTCACGGTTCGCATATATCTAGTAGCTGTCCGTAGGAGAACTGTCCCGCATGGCGATACCAACGTCGATCGAAGAGAACAAGCAGGTCGTGCGCCGTTTCATTAAGCAGATCTTCGAGCAAGGTCGTATGGAAGCCATAGACGGACTGGTGGCGCAGCACTTCACGCCGCACAGTTGGGGGGGCGTCAAACCGGGTATCGACAACTTCAAGCAAGCGGTGCAGCGCGTGTCAGCCGGCGTGACCGACGTTCACTTCGACATCCAGGACATGATCGCGGAAGACGACAAAGTAGCTGTGCGCCTGCAAGTGCATGCCAAACATACCGCCGACTTCATGGGACTGCCCGCCGCGGGCAGGGAACACACCATCTCTGAGACCCACATCTTCCGTGTGCAAGATGGGAAAGTGGTCGAACACTGGCGCGACGCGGACATGCTCAGCCTGATGCAGCAGATCGGTGCATTGCCAGCGCCGGGAGATAAGAAGGCTGCTTAGCATACGGCGGACGGCTGCCGGCACAATGGGGTCTGGGGTCGCGGAAGGCGGGGCGGGCGGCGTAGCTATCCTAGGCGGGCGAGAGCAGGCGTTGCAGCGCTTCGCGGAACGGGCCTTCGTCCGCCGCCTTCACCATGAAGTCCTTGGCCCCCAGATAAGTGCTAAAGGCCTCGCTGTGCTCGTCGTCATGCTTCGTCCATACCAGGATGGGCACCTCCGCCAGCTTGGGATGCCCATGGCACTTGCGCAATACGCTAAAGCCACTGTCATAGCCGAGGCCCAGGTCGAGGACGATCGCATCGGGTGGGTGGGTCAGGTTGTTCAGCACGTCGTCAAGGTAGTCCACTGCCAGTTGCAGGCTGGTGATGAGCTGAATGCCGTCATAGCCCAGGTCATGGAGAATGGCGCGGCAGCGGTCGGAGTCGGCCGTAGTGTCTTCCACCAGGAGGATGGCTTTGCGGAAGTCCGGTGCATAGTCACCGAGCGCGGCGACCGGCACTTCCACCATCTTGCCATCCGGGGCATAGCGGATCTTTATCAAAGCCTGGTGCTCGGCTTTGTCGGTGCGGACACGATTCCGCGCGGCGTCCGCTTCGGAGGCGGTGAGGCCTTTGGCGGGAGGACCAGGCTTCTTTTTCGCGGGAGACACGGGGACACTCCTTGGGTTCGTTAAACGGAACTGCCGATCCAGTTCATTGATTTTAATGCAATTCGCGAATTGCGTACCGGGCCGGAGTTTTAATCCGGCCTCTGGAGACCGCAGACTGCCGCTGCCGAATTGGTGTGGTTCTCGCGACATAAGGAGGAGTAGCTACCAAGAGGGGCGACGCCGCTTACTTTTTGGTCGCCAGCAGCCGCTCTAACGCGGCGCGCAGCGACTCCAGGTCCCGGGCCTTTATCAGGTAATCCTTCGCGCCCAGGTAGCTGCTGAAGGCTTCCGAATTCGCGTCAGCCTGCTTGGTCCATACCAGGATCGGAACCTCCTGCAGTTGAGGGTGCGCGTTGCACTTGCGCAGGACGTCAAAGCCGCTGTCATAGCCTAGTCCCAAGTCAAGGATGATCGCGTCCGGCGGATAGTTAAGCTTATCGAGGACATCATCTAGATACTCGAGCGCCAGTTCGAGGCTGGTGATCAGTTGGACGCCGCTGTATCCCATCTCATGCAGGAGCGCGCGGCAACGGTCTGCGTCCGAGGTCTTGTCCTCCACCAGCAGGATGGCCTTCCGGAAGGGTGAATATAGGCCGAGGGTCTCCACGGTCGTCTCCACCGCATTACCCCCGGCGGTGTAATGGATCTTGATCAGCTCCTGGTGAAGGGCCTTGTCGGACTTGCGCCGCGCCGCGCGCACATCTTCGGCATCAGCCAGCGGCCGTCGCGGTCGTGCGCCGGACTTCTTCTTCTTCTTCTTCGAAGGAGACATCGAATAGGGCCTTGTGCGTGCTCAGGGCTAAAGTTTGGGGGGAGCTTAAAGAGGATTGTAAAACGACTTCCGTCCTGGCGAAAGAGGGCAACGTCACCACGCGCGGCCAAGGCAGAGCAAGCCTACAAAGTCGCACCAAGGCAGCTCGAAGCGTAGAATGAAGGTGGTTATCAGCCGATGAACGTCGCCAAACAGCTTCATGACCTCCGCCTCGATCAGATGGTGGATATCTTCGACCGCTTGCCCGTGGTCGTTTATGCCAAGAACCGGGCCGGTGAATATCTGTTCATCAATCGCCGATATGAAGAACTCACCCACCGCACGCGCGCGGAGGTGATCGGCCGCACCGATTACTTCGTCTTTCCCAGTGAGCTGGCGGATATCTATCGCGCTCATGATGAGCGAGTGTGGGCGCAGCAGAATACCATCGAGTTCGAAGAAGAGGCGATCTTAGAGGACGGTCGCCATTCGTTCCTGGAAGTGAAGTTTCCGCTGCGGGACACCGACGGCACAATGTATGCTGTCTGCGCCATTGCTACCGACATCACCGAGCGCAAGCGGTCAGCCTCCACGGTGGCGGCGTTGCAGCGCAAGGCGGCGTTAAAGGCGACGATCTCGCAACTCTCACATGAGCTGAACAACCCCTTGACCGCGATCGTGAATTCGCTGGCTTTGATGCGGCATGAGGGCGTCGGCGGCGAATTCCTCTCCATCAGCGAAGAAGCCATGCACAGGGTGATCGAAGTAACGCGCAAGATGAGCAAGCTCGACATCGAGCGCTGAACACCTTCCGTCAGGCCGACGGGCCGGCGTCGAACCCCATGGAGGCCCAAATGCCGGAAGCCGCCCCAGCCGCCGCGACGATCCAGTTTCACTCTCCCACCCCGATCCTCAGCGTCAAAGATCTGAACGTCAGCCTGGACTACTACGCCCGCACGCTGGGCTTCAAGACGGATTTCATTCAGTCCGGCATCATCGCGTCGGTCTCGCGCGGGGCGTGCCACATCTTCCTGGTGGAAGGCGACCAGGGACATCCGGGTAGCTGGGTCTGGATCGGCGTGAGTGACAGCGCGCAACTCTACGAAGAGTACCAAGCCAGTGGCGCCAAGATCCGGGTGCCGCCGACGAACCGTCCCTGGGGCTACGAGATGCAGGTGGAAGATCCGGACGGTCATGTGTTGCGCTTCGGGTCTGATCAGAAACCGGATGAACCGTTCGGCGAATGGCTGGACATGCATGGCACGCGCTGGACGCCACTGCCGCAGGGCCGATGGAAGCCAAGTGACAGACTTACCGATGCCGACCAGGCACTTCAAGCCGTTGGATCGGCTTGGCAGCAAGGAAAGAAGGATGAAGTGCGGCATGCGCTGGAGCAAGCCGTGGAACTGTGGCGAAAGAGTGGCAACCAAGTCGAGCTAGCCCATACATTGCGAACCTTGGGCGAATTCGAGCGCAAGGCCGGTGACCTGGAACGGGCGAAGGCATATTACGAAGAGGCGATCGCGTTGCTCCGTGGCGAGAACCAGCTAGCGCACCTGGCCGACGCGGTGCGGCACCTGGGAGACATCCACCATAAGGCGCGGCGGCCAGCCGAGGCAGAAGCCGCTTACAGGGAAGCGCTGGCGCTGTATCGGCAGGAGGCAAAGCTGCGGTCGGCGAGTCAACGTAACTTGGATGTTGGCAATGTGCTGCGCCGCCTGGCGATCGTGAAAGAAGAGGCAGGCGACAATGCTTCCGCGCGCGACTTGTGGCAACAGGCCTACGAATCGTATGCAAGGACTGGTTATCAACCGGCGCTCGCCGAGAGCGCGGCCTGGGTCGCGAGGCTGGCGCATCGACTCGGCACGAGCGGCGAAGAATGGCTCGCCCAAGCGGAGAAGGCCGCACTTCACTGCGAGGAGGATACGAAGGCGCACGTGGAGAAGGTGAGAGCTGAGATCGGCTAAGCCTAAGTGGCTTCCTGATCAAGCAGTTTTTTCAGGCTGGTGCGGAGTGTTTCTTTGTCCGCGGACTTGATCAAAAAGTCTTTAGCGCCGAGCCGGGTGCTGAGCGCTTCCGTATGGGATTCCGCGGACTTGCTCCATACCAGGATCGGTACCTGTTGCAACTGGGGATGAGCGTGACGCTTGCGCAGCAAGGCAAAGCCGCTGTCGTAGCCGAGTCCCAGGTCCAGGATGATAGCGTGCGGCGGTCGCGTGAGCTGGTTGAGCACGTCGTCCAGATATTCCGTCGCCTGCTGCAGCGTGGTGATCAACTGGATGCCGTCGTAACCAAGTTCATGGAGCACGGCGCGGCACCGGTCAGAATCGGAAGTGTTGTCTTCAATGATGAGGATGGTTCGGCTGAACTTCGGCGCAAACTCGCTTAAGCCCGCTACGGGAGTCTCCACCACCCGGCCGCCCGCGCCATAGACGATCTGAACCATGGCGCAAGGCGTAGCCTTATCCGTAATGGCGGGGCGTGACATAGCGGGTTTCGCCCCAGCAGAGTTGCCTTCCCTTGTCTCGGGCGGCATGCCTCTTCGGCCGTTCTTCTCCGTGAATGCAGTCACGAGATTTAACCTTCCTGAACTCAACAGGCGGCTGACGGGCCGCGTATATCCAGTGAGGAGCCTATGCTAGGGAACGACGTCAGCGCTGGTCAAAATTATACTCATTCGAGGGCTCATTTCGCATTGGGATCGGTCTGCCAGAGGGCGAAGTTGTTGCCCTGCGGATCAGTGAGCATGGCGAACCGTATTCTTACGCTTTTCCGGAATTCCGGACAGATTTGGAGTCGTTTCAATACACCAGTTTTCCTCGGCTACATTTTGCGAGTCTCCGCAGGAGACGCGACGCCAGCGTAGCCCACCACGTAAGTGGTGGGTAAGCGGAGACAAAGGAGGTGAGTCCCGGAAGGGACGGCACCCATGTCCCATAATCATGTGAGCAATCGCCTGCACTGCATCTTCAGCACCAAACAACGAGCCCGATCCATCGGGAAGGGTCTGCAACCTCGCCTGTGGTCTTACTTGGAAGGCATCGCGGTCCGCCTGAGGGTAAAACCCTTCGCCACCGGCGGGATAGACGACCATGTGCATCTCCTGATCGCGTTGCCGCCGGCGTTGTCGCTTTCGATCGCCATGCAGAAGATCAAGGCAAATTCTTCGCGGTGGATGAAAGAGCAGGGAGCAAAGGGATTTGAATGGCAGGAAGGATTCAGTGCGTTCAGCGTGAGCATCTCCCACATGGAGGCCACGGTCGCCTATATACGGGACCAGCAAAAGCATCATCGACGCCGGACCTTCGAAGAAGAATTGGCCCAAATCCTGAAGCGGCACGGCATGAATGAATTGGAATGAGGTGCCGTCCCTTCAGGACTCATCATGTGTTCCCGCCGTTCCCCCACCGCTTACGCGGTGGGCTACGGCTCGGCGACAAAGCCGCCGAGCTTGGCGTCCCTGCGGGACTGTCATGAGCGTTTCACGAGGACCTGACTCGATGCCGCCAGCCTCCTCTATTTACTGCCGGCTTTACGCGCTTCATCGTCTTCGAAAACTATTTTCTTACCGGTGCGTACTTCGAGAGCTTTCAAGGTCCAACGGACCGCTTCCTTCCCGATTTCAAAGACGGCCGCCTGGTTTACGCCGCGATCGTCAGTATACTCGATCGTTAGGAAATGCTTTCTCTTCTTCGAGAACAACATGGGCAACGCCATAATGCCAAGAGTGGTTACGCCCCACGCTACGGTTGCTCCCACGCGACGGCCTGCGTGCTGCCCATAGGCTAAACCGACGAACTTGTCATAGGGAATACTCAGTTTCCCTGCGCCATAGGCAAAAACCATGACCTTCTCATCGTCGGTAATGATTTTGCCTTCCACTTCCTTTTTTAGACTCTCAGTCGTACCTCCGACATACTTGGATTTGTCGCTTCCCAGGCCAGCAAAGGCAGGCAGACTTAGAGAACAGACGAGAACGACGGCAATAAGCTTTTTCATGGAAGCGGAGGTTATTCTCCCGGCGACACGATGTCAATCGGAATTAGAGTTTCAATTTGGTACTGCAGGGGAGCCTGACTGAAGCGATAGAAAAGGAGTCTCGTCTAGCGTCTTCGCGATAAAAGCCCGCCTTGCGGCGGGCTTTTTTTTTGCTAAGAACGTTAGCTACATCCACTGGTACTGCCACATTCACCACACCGGTAGCAGCTTCCGTTGCGGGTCATGATGGCTCCGCAGACGTGGCAACTAGGGGCGTCCCCTAAATCCACCAGGCCCTTGAGAGCGTTCGAAGCGTGGACGTGTGGCGAAAGACCACGGTCTGTCGGAGTGGCGAGTGGCTGGTCGCTAGTACCTGGTGAACCCGGTTCGGTAGCGAGACCACCCTGGGGCGGGCGGGTTTCAAGTTTCGGGTTTCGGGTTTCAAAGTCAGAAGCCACAGCCGGCAAAGCCCGGTTCGGATCAGATTCTTCCGCACCCTGATAGAGATTCGAGCGGGTGAGCAAGCCTTCAAACAAGGTCTGCTGCTGACCGTCAATGAAGCGAAGCTGGAGCCAGCGGAAGATGTAATCCATGATGGACTTGGCAAAGCCCAGCTCAGGGTTTTGCGTCCAGCCGCTGGGTTCAAAGCGGGTGTGCGCGAACTT
>DATLCI010000010.1:0-9581 GCA_035526435.1 Terriglobales bacterium | reverse complement strand
TAGCCCTGGGACGTGCCGCAGGAAGCAGAGGCGCCACCAGCGCTTTCAGCCTTCGCCAAGCAGGAGCGAGGATGAATTCGCGCTCCACGGGATCATAAGTGAAGGCGATCTCCCTCCCATCTTGAGTTACGAGATACGAAGAGGCGGCACTGGGGTCGTCGAGGTTGACTTCGAGATCCGCGGGTGAAGTGGCGTGGTCATCAGGCGAAAGGAATTCGATCGAATATCCTGCGCCTTCAAGCGATTGCGCCAGTGAGTGGGCTAATTCCGGAGTGCGCGTGATCAAACGTGCCAGGGCCATAATGATTTCTCATTAGAGGAAGGGGCTTTTGTTTGGACGCAGGCTACGGGTGGGAGGTTTCCAGGGGTTGGCTCTTTTTTGCCCTAATTAACTTATGGATGACCGCCATTTACCGAATAGCCAGATGACGACACCCGCACCGCACACCTCCAGCGGGCCGGTCTGCATGAAGATGTTGCGCAGGGTCTGTTCCAGGAATGTGGGAGTAGTCATATCTAGCTCCCGCGTGGCCGCATAGACCGCCCAGACGATGCCGCCGCCCGCGATCATACTGCCCGACTTTGAAAGGAAGTAGGAGTTCATCTGGCGCGAAAAATATCACATCGTAGGGGCGGGAGCAACCGATTCCATGACCTTTGCCGCCCGCTGCAAAGCCGCCGTTATGGCAGCCAATTGGGAGGCCGCGCGCTGGTCGTCTTTCGCGTCGAGCGCCTCATTCACCCCCGGGATCACCACCGCCGCATAGCCGGTGTATTCGCCAGGAGCGTAGATGGCGTGCTTGAACCACGGCCGCTTGGGCAGGCCCTGATCCAGGAGCAAGGCACGTTCGGCATCGCGCAGAACAGTGTTCAGTTTGACCGGATCCGAGGAGAAATCAGCCTGCAGTTTGGCCAAAGCCGCCCCCGCCTGGGCAAAGCGCTCCGCCGCTGCGAATGCAGGTTCAAAGTCGAGGCTAGAAGTTGTCCCTGCCTTCGTCTTGGCATTCTTCAGATAGTTCTTGATCTCCTCACCATAGGACTTGTAGTCGAGAGGGAGCACGTCGGCATTGGCCATGTGCAACATCTCCAATCCCAGCACCTGCGCCATCTGCTTACTGTAGATAAAAGTGGGATCGCCGAATTTTTTGTACCAATTGAAATTGTCGAAGACGGAGTGATACACCCCGTAGGAGCCGGACGAACCAATATCGGTGGCAGGCACCCCGGCGTGCTGGAGGAATGGTGTGTAGTCGGAGCCACTGCCAAGGTCTCCGACATTGACCTCGGCATCCGGCGCGGGCGCCGGACGTGTTTGGGCAGCGTTGAAATCGGTCGAAGCCCGGCGATCCTGCCGGGAGGCCTGGCCCGCCTTCCAGGCGTCGTATACGGTGCCCGTGCCTTTGGCGCTGGGTACCATGCGGGCGACATCGCGCACAAACCTCTTCAAGCTCGGCACCGCCGAGGCCCCGAAGTTCGGTCCTGACACCGCTACGTCCATATTGAAATAGGCAGCGACGGTGGCCATCTCCTTAGAATATTGTTCTACCCATTCCGTGGAGCCGATGAGTCCTTGTTCTTCCGCGTCCCAACTGCCAAAGACTAAAGTCCGCTTGGGCCGCCAACCGGACTTGAGAAGCTCGCCGACGCCGTGAACCGCCTCCAGCATGGCGGCGGTCCCGCTGTTCGGATCCACGGCGCCGTAAACCCAGGCATCACGATGGTTCCCCGCCACCACCCACTCGTCGGGATATTGGGAGCCCTTCACCTTGCCGATGACATTCCAGATCGAGCGGAAGGCATAATCCTGCTTCAACTTCATCTTCACCCTGACAGGTCCCGGCCCCACGTGATAGGTGAAGGGAAGCGCGCCCTGCCACTCGCGCGGGCTCTCCGGCCCTGCCAGGTTCGCCATCAGAGGAGTGGCGTCTGCATAGGAGATGGGCGTGGTAGGAACGCTGGAAAGGTTGGTAGCTTCCTTCGGTGAGATGCGCTGGGCATCCGGCAATGAAACCACGGATGCAACTCCGGGAGTCGTGGGGTCGCCGGGATACTTGAAGAGATATTGCACCGAACCGCGTTGCACCGCGGTGTCCGGACGCCACGGGCCTTTGGGATACTTGTCTCCGCGGTAGTAGCCGTCATCGATAGGGTCGGAGTAGATGATGACGCCGGCCACGCCGTACTCCTGGCCAACATAACTCTTAACCCCGCGGAAATTCTGCCCATAGCGGACCAGCGCAATCTTGCCGCGCACGTCAATGTTCATCTCTTTCAGCTTCTTGAAATCTTCCGGTCGGCCATAATTGGCATAAACAATGTCGGCCTCCGCTTCGCCCGACGGCGAATACCCGTTGAACGCCATGAGCACGCGCGGATCATTCTGGAAGGGGTCATCGCTGACCTGCTCGCGATGTGGCCCTTTCATCTTTACCCCCGCCGGGGCGGTGGCTTCCACGCTGATCTCTTTCGGATAATTCATCCAAACTTTGTATTCAACAATCTCCGTTTCCAGCCCGGCTTCACGGAATCTCTGCGCCACATATTCGGCGGTCTTTTTGTCTTCCGGCGATCCCGCAACATGGGGTGCCGCCGTCAGAATGCGAAGGTGTTCTTCGGCCAGCTTCGGGTCCGGTACTGCCAGGAACTTCTGGTTCACCTTGGCTTGCTCCGTAAAATCCCGGAAGCCGAAAACCTGGGCGGGCGCGGTCGGAGAAGCTTGCGGCGCAGTCTGGGCAAAGGAAGAAAATGTAAAGGCGAGGAGAAGGATGAGAGATACCAGCGACCGTGGACGCAAAGGCGACTCCTGAAAAATCCGAGGCAACAGCTTACACTAGGAAGAGTCTTCACCAGGAAAAGTCAACTCTGCACGTGAATCCTCTACCTCCAGCGCCAGACAAGCCTTTGACTGCGGATGCCTCCCCCCTGGAGGAGCTTCCTTCGGTGGGCATGGTGCAGCAGGCGCAGCAGGAAAGCCAAAGCCCGGCCAGTATGGCCGAACCGGCCGCGGTTGAACTCAAAGCTGACGTCATTACGCGTCCGCGCATGCTCGAAGCCATGGAGCATCGCGACTTCTTCTATCTCTGGGCTGGAAACTTTCTTTCCAACGTTGGCACCTGGATGCAAAACATCGCCCTGGGCTGGCTGGTGCTGCAACTGACGAACTCCGCTTTCTGGCTGGGGGTGGTCAGCTTCGCGTCGGCGGTTCCACTGGTGGTCTTCACCTTACTGGGTGGGGTGATCGCTGACCACGTGGACAAGCGCAAAATGCTGATCGGCACGCAAGTGGTCATGATGGTGGCTGCGTTCTTGCTTGCCGGGCTGACCTATTTGAATCGTGTGACTGTCACGCAGATCATTGTGTTGGCGCTAATCACCGGCCTGGCCTCTGCACTGGCAACCCCAAGTCAGCAGGCGCTACTGCCCCAACTGGTGCCGCGACGGATTTTGAGCAATGCCGTGGGCCTGAACTCTGCGCAGTTCAACATGTCCAGGGTGCTGGGACCGACGATAGGTGGCTTTGCGATGGCCTGGTTCGGAGTGAGCGGCAATTTCTTCCTGAATGGACTGAGCTTTGTGGCGGTGATCTTTGCGCTGTGGCACATGCATTATCCGGCGCAGTCAGCCATTCCGGAAACCAGCTTCTGGGCACGACTGGCGGAAGGGTTTCGTTATGTCTTTGGCAATCCCAAGACGAATGTTCTGGTCCTGCTGGTAAGTGCCGGCGGTTTGCTGGGTGTTCCTTATTTGTCTTTCGTTCCTTATTTTGCGCGTGACATCCTGCAACGCGACGCCCGTGGTCTGGGGTTACTCATGGCCGCATCCGGCCTCGGTGCATTCTTCGCCGCCATAACGATTGCGTATATCGGCAAGCCCCGCCACCGCGGGAAATTGGTATTTGCCACCGGCGTTCTTTTCTTTGCCGCGATCATTGGCTTTACCGCCTCGCGATTGTTCTTGATGTCGTTCGTGATGCAGATGGTCGCGGGATACTGCTTGATCATCATGGTCGCTATCATTAATACGAGATTGCAATTGCTTGCCTCCGACGAATTGCGCGGCCGTACGATGAGCATCTACGCAACCGCTTATCTGGGGTTACCGCCCATCGGCAGCTTCGCGGCCGGGTGGCTTTCGCGCTGGATGCACCCGCACGTGGCCATTGGCGGGATGGCCGCATTAGGTTTGCTGGCATTTGTGGTGATCTTTGCCCTCAATCGCGAATTGTGGGCCTTGGATTGATTCGCATCTAAAGAATATTAATAAGGATGGGTCAATGAGAATCAAGGTTCTGGCTACGTTAATCTTAGTGAGCACTGTTTCACTTTTGAGCGCTCAGACTCCTAAGCCCGCGTTGCGAAAGCCCGGAGCAATGAAAAAGAATATCCAATTAGTTCCCGTGAAGGACGTTCATACTTACGCGCGGCCCGAAGAGGCCCGGGTGACGCATGTCGACCTGGATCTGGCGATCGACTTTCAGCGCAAAGTATTGGAAGGCAGTGCAATTCTCACCGTCCAGAGGAGTCCGAGTGCTGCGCATGCTCCGGTTGTTTTAGATAGCGAAAAGCTCGCCATCAAAAAAATAGAAGTCGCGAAAGGGAGGGGTAAATTCTCCGCCGCGAAATATGAACTGGGCGCCACCGACAAGATCTTAGGTACTCCCCTCACCGTACAGCTTCCGCCAACCGGCAACCAGTTCCGAGTGAAGGTAACCTATGCGACGGAACCCAGCGGTTCTGGACTACAGTGGCTCGCGCCGGCGCAGACTGTGGGGAAGAAGCATCCTTACTTTTTCACGCAATCGGAAGCGATCCATGCGCGGAGTTGGGTGCCTCTTCAGGACACGCCCGGTGTCCGCGTCACTTACGACGCGAAGATCAAGGCTCCGGATGGCCTGGTCGCGCTGATGGGCGCCGCGGGGAATACACAATCCAAAAGCGGGGCCGATCCACAAGGCGGTACTCGCACTTTCACTTTTCACATGGACGAGCCTATCCCCTCCTATCTGATCGCGCTCGCAGTGGGAGACATCACCTTCCGGCCATTGGGAAAGCGTGCTGGAGTCTATGATGAACCCGCCGCCGTTGACCGCGACGCGAAGGAGCTCGAAGACGTTGAGCAGATGATCGCAGCGGCGGAAAAGCTTTATGGGCCTTATCGGTGGGGACGCTATGACGTTCTCATCCTTCCTCCCGGCTTTCCTTATGGCGGCATGGAGAATCCACGGCTGACATTCGCTTCGCCCACCATCATCGCCGGCGATAAGAGCCTGGTGTCAGTGATCGCCCACGAGCTGGCGCATTCCTGGTCGGGAAATCTGGTGACCAATGCCACTTGGAGCGATTTTTGGCTGAATGAGGGCTTCACCACTTACATTGAGCGGCGCATCATCGAGAAGATCTACGGAAAAGGCATGGCGGAGATGCAGACCGTGCTTGGCCGGCAGATACTTGACCGTGACGTGGCGAAATTCGAGCCAAAGGACCAGCTTTTACATATCGACCTTCAAGGTCGCGACCCAGACGACGGTTCCACGGAATTGCCCTATGAGAAAGGGTCACTCTTTTTGCGGCATCTCGAAGATTCCGTAGGCCGCGGGGACTTCGACCGCTTCCTTAACAGCTACTTTCAAAACTTCGCCTTTCACAGCATCACCACGCAGGACTTCCTGAACTATCTCGATGCCAATCTGCTCAAGCAGCATGCCGGCGTGAAGTCGAAGGTGCCGATCGAAGAATGGATCAACCAACCGGGCGTCCCCGCGTCCGCGCCTAAGTTGTCCTCGGACGCATTCGCAAAGGTCGAAGCGGAAGCAGCGGCGTGGTCTACGGGAAAAAAGAAGGCCTCCGAGCTTTCGACCAGGGAGTGGTCCACGCAGGAGTGGCTCCACTTCTTGAAGGCATTGCCCACCACTTTCAACCATAGCCACATGGCTGAGCTCGATCAGCAATTTCATTTCACCCGATCGGGGAACATCGAGATCGCCGACCAATGGCTCCTGATGTCCATTCGTAATGGGTACCGCGAGGCCGACTTGCGATTGGAAGAAGTGCTCAGGACGGTGGGCCGACGGAAGATCGTCAAGCCTCTCTACGAAGAATTGGCCAAGACTCCGGAAGGGAAGCAACGCGCCCTGGCGATCTATGCGAAAGCACGCAGTGGCTATCATCCCATCTTGAGTAAAGAGGTGGATGCCATGCTCGGTTATTCGGGAAGGTAGATCAGCTGGCCAAAGGCAGGGTGGCGGGCGTGATATTCAGAGTCACTGATTCCTTTGCAGGCCGGATCTCCGGCACCTTGCCTTCGAACCAAGCCAGGATGCTAGGCAGTGCCGCACGCGCGGAAGCTTCGCCGGCCTTGATCAGTTCGCTCGATTTGTGAAAGGCATCGTAAGCAAACGGCTGAACGTCCGGCTCCAGGATGAGGTCCGCGTTCACCTGCCATAACTCGCACATGCGGGCTTGGGCGATCGAGAAGCATTGCCCGATCACATCCATGAAATGCTTAGGGCCCGTGGCTCCCACCCAATGTGAGTTGAAATAGACCGCGATCACCTTTTCCGCTCCCATTTGTTTCAAGGGAGTCGCAGGTACCGGGTGCGCCAATAATCCATCCACCATCAAGCGTCCGTTCACACTCACCGGAAGAAAGACACCGGGGTAAGCGCAACTGGCGCGCACCGGGTCCACCAGTGGCCCCGAAGTGAAAACTACGGACTCTCCGGTCACGAAATCGGTGGCGGAAACGGCCAAGGGGATCCGCAATTCTTCAAAAGTCTGGACTTTCAAGGTCTTCGCCAGCAGTCCGGCGAGACGATCATTGGAGCAGAGACCCATGCGGGAGAGGGTCCACCGCGCTATATGGCTGAACTTCAAGATGGCGGCCAATTCTTCCATCTCCTTAGCGGAGACGCCGCTGCAGTAAATCGCCCCCAGTGCCGCTCCCACACTGGTTCCGGCAATGAAATCGACGGGGATCTTTTCTTCTTCCAGCACCTTCAAAACGCCGATATGAGCCATACCGCGAGCAAAACCGCCTCCTAATGCCAGCCCTAATTTCGGGCGCGGAGGCGGCGCAAGAGACTCGATTTTTTTACGGGACAGGTTCGACCGGAAGATGCGTTCCAACATAGTGGGCTTTGTGCCTCACATCTTCTGATGCAGACCGATGCCCGGATGCTGCTGAGCATCAGCCTTTTATGCGGCTGGGAGGGTGCAAGCAGCCTATCGGGGAGGGGGCTCTTGCACCAAGAGGTGCCAGGTGAGCAGGGCTAAGAGACCAACTGCGAGCGAAACCGCCGCAATGATGATCTTCCGCCAAACTCTCTTGCGTCCACGCCTCCTCTTCTTATGACGATGGCGGGAATGGCTAGACCCTTCGTGATCGACAACTTCTTCTCGGGTCAAGTCAGGCATCGGCGGCAGAACTCCGTTGATTGGGAGATTAACCCAATGCCTCATTGCGAACAATATTTATTGGCGTATGGCTACGCCGGTGGAGATCTGAATGATGGCTTCCATCGTCCTGCGAGCCGCACTCTTGCCCGCGCTGGCGGGAACGAAGAGGATATCTTCGGCTTGCATCGGCACGTCCGGAAACCCTGCCTTGGCTTCCAGGATCTTTTTCATTGCGATGGGAACTTCCTGGCGTCCATCACTAGTCTTGCGAATGATCTTGCAATCATTCAGCGCGGCGTTCTTTCCCAATCCGCCCGCGAGCGCCAGCGCTTGCAACACCGTGAGGCTCTCGTTGTTTTCCATCACGAATCCGCTGGGACGTCCGACCTCTCCTACTACATAAACGATGCCGGCTTTAGAAACCACAATGGTGTCGCCGGGAAAGACGTCAACGTTGGTCTTGGCCGCAACTTGTGGATCGGATGACAGTGCCACCAGAATAGGTTCGTTCGGTTTGTCCCGACGGGTGATGGACACTACCTTGCCGGCTTTCTGCGTTGTCCCACCGGCGGAAGAGAGCGCATCGAAGAGGCGTCGAGCGCCCAGCAAGGGATAGACGCCCGGGCGCACCACTTCGCCCATGACCGAGATGCCTTGCGTGACGAATTCCTTCACCGAGATGGTCACATGAGGATCGCGGACAAAACCGCCATCGCGCAATTTGGTTTCAATGGTCTTCTGCGCCTGGTCGATGCTGAGTCCCTCAACCCGCACGGAACCCACGAGGGGCAGAGAAATATTGCCGTCAGCGCCGATACGAACCTGGTCGGTGAGGTCCGGAACTCCGAACACTTTCATCTCCAGCAGGTCACCCACGCCTACCTTTAAGGCGGAACGATCATAATCAGAGACTTTAGAATCTTTGGTCTCGGCAGGCTGAACTCCCTGGACCGCAATAGCGGCGTCCGTGCCCGCTGGTCTAGCTGCATCATTACTTTCTTTGGCGGCGGGATTCTGCGCAATCACAGTGATGATGGAAGTTAGAACAACAACGGCGGTGCGACCAAAAACCCTCATGAACACTCACTTCTCCTAAGCCATGGCGCAAAAAATGCTTTTGTTTGGGGAACCCCAATGTTACCACGGTTTTTCCGTGCCCAAGCAGTACGACGATGGGTCTTTTGCTGCTTTTTCTAGCCCGATGGGGTACGGCAAGGGACTTTTCCTGCGCGACCCGGCAAGCGATCAATGATGGGCTCGCGGCAGGAAGATTTTTCACTTTCATCACTTGGAGAAACTCAGCTGTCAGATGGCGTTGCTTCGAGATGGCTCTTGCTTGGAGATCGCTTTGCTGGAGATGGCGCTGTGCTTCGAGAAGGTTCTGATTGCTTCGACGAGTCGCTCATTGCTTTGAGCGCTTTACGTTGCCTTGATATAATTAGGGAGTCCAAAAGAAGCGGGCAAGCATCTCCAACCTCTGTGCTTGCTAACCTCCTTCCAAGTGGCCAGATAGCTCAGTTGGTAGAGCGCAGCCCTGAAAAGGCTGGCGTCGGCGGTTCGAATCCGTCTCTGGCCACCACTTTATTCAACAACTTACGCGGTAGCCTACTCAGAAACGCGGGAACAAAAAGGAACACTCTTCCTCTCTGCTCCGTTGTTTTCAAGCCTCAGCGGCTTTGCGCTCAGGATCGAGCCTTGCTGGAAGCACCATCTGAATCAGCTTGGTCTGCGCAGCCTGCTTCGATGTAGTGGTTGCTTGAGCATACAAATCCAGCGTCATTTTGCTGTTTGCATGACGAAGCGAATCCTGCACCACTTTCACGTTCTCGCCGTTAGCGATAAAGAGAGTCGCTATGGTTCGTCGGAAGGTGTGCCAACCCACAGAGCCTTCAACCCCTGCCATCTTCGCTGCTGGCTGTAGATGCCAGCGAAGGAGCATACCGGGTGTCAGCGGCTTAATGCCACCTAGCTTCGGGCTTGCAAAGACCCAATCGTCATCTCCACGAAAAGGCGTGGCAAGTTTCCAAAGCTGAAGCGCATCAGCGAGCGCCGAGTCTAAAGGCACTGGCTTCGCTGAGGCTTTTGATTTGCATTTGCCTACCACTCCGTAGACGATGCCTCGACTGATGTTGATTTGCTGATTGTCGAAGTCGATGTCGCTCCATTTCAGAGCAAGCAACTCGCTCA
>DATLCI010000006.1:0-6889 GCA_035526435.1 Terriglobales bacterium | reverse complement strand
AAACACCGCAAGCAACTTACGCTGGCGTTTTTCTGTGCGCTCACTTCCTTTTGTGTTAGCCAAGCGACGCTCGACGAGGGTTACCTAAACTGGTCGTTGACCCAGGCTGAGACCATTGCGCAATCAACCTATCAGGATGGGAAGGTTGGTTCGCGAGTACTGCTGGCTTGGACGGGGATCGACACTCGGGTACTCAAGACCGAACGCGCTCAGAATTACAAACTGCGAGCCACCTGGTTTACGCCCGAGGTCATCAGAGGGTCAGCACGCGCAGCCCAACTTCGCAGTCGGCTTAGTGCTGATGAAACACGGAAGTTGGTGGCGGAAGCAGAAACCGCGGGGAACACCGTGATAATGGTCGAGATCGATCCAAACCAAGGGTCTGGCGTCATCCCTGATGACTGGGAAGCGTTTTTGCAGCCTCACGGAAATACCAATCCAGAGGCGGCCATTCGTGGCAAGGACAACTCCGATCTGCGTAAGGTCAGAGCACTGCAAGGCGTTCGGCAGCGAAATTACGACTACGATCGATTCTGGATGGTTTTTCCATTATTAGACGATAAGGGCAAGGCGCTACTCCCTCCGGAGGCCGTCGAAGTCGATCTCGTGGTTCGCATCTACAATCGCGAAGGAACGGTGCAATGGACCGTTCCCCCCTCTGTGCATACTTTGGTATCTCAGCTACAAGTTAAGCGTGCCACCCCATAGCCGCGACAGGCGCCGACAAAGCCCGGTCCCGGGCCACGTAATGCAGAAAACTTATTGACACTAGCGTTATCTGGAATACCATCCTCTAGCCTCCCGGAATGAATCAAGACTGAAAATGGAGAAGTATGCGCGATTTAAGATCCGGCTTCTATGGCTGCTTACTGTTGTTGTCTTCCCTCCACCTCTATAGCCAGGAACTGACCTTGCGTCCGGTGTCCAATACGCCGGTCATCACCGTGGCCGCGGGCAAGCTGCCGAACGCGAACACGATGTATCAGCAACTGCGGAATGCGACGGGAAGCGGCGAAGTGGCGACGGTGAGCAATCTGGTGCTGAAGCGCGACGCGGGAACATTCAGCTTCCGCTCCGGGAATTTTTACTTTCTCGCCCCGGTGAATGGAAAAGTCACCGGCGCGGTGTTCGTGGGCGATGGCTCGTTCGCGCTGGTATCGCCCATCGCCTCGGAACGGCAGACTATCTCCCTCCTGACCAAAGAGCCGGAAGTCCATGAGGAATTCAACAGCGTGGTGCTGCGTTTTACTGATGACACGTATGAAGAGATCAAGAAGACCGCGACGCTAAGCAAGGGCGTGGCCGCCGGCATGAATGAGCTGACCGAAGTGAACAGCGCATTGCGCCGCAAGCTGAACTACAACCTCACCGGGCGTCTATTGCAGGATGTGATGAGCACGGAGCCGGGTGGCGCGTTCTTTGCGTTCATCCGGGGCAAGAAATATAACGACAAAGAAATCTTCGCGGTAGATCCGCACGGCGCCTTGAACCGGGCGCCGGAGGAAGTGGTCTTCCTGACCTGGGACGACAACAAATTTGGGACTTGGGCGGCCTTCCATTACTCGAGCGAATACAAGAATGGCGTGGCGCGGGGCACGCAGGAAAATGGCGTGATCGACCTGCAAGCCCACAAGCTTGATACCCAGTTTGAACGCAATGGCAAGCTCACCGGCGATGCCACCACCACGTTCAAGGCCCTGAACAATGGGACCCAGGTGGTCCCCTTCGACCTGTTCAGCACGCTGCGGGTGCAGAGTGTGACGGGACAAGGAGGCGAAGCGCTGGATTTCATCCAGGAAGATAAAGACCAGGATGCGGATTTCTTCGTGATCCTGCCGAAGCCGCTGGCGGCGGGCGATGTTTATAGCGTGCGCACGATGTACAGCGGTAAAGATGCGGTCAGCACCGAAGGCGGCGGAAATTACTATCCAGTGGCGCGGGATAACTGGTATCCGAATGGCGGGCTAAAAGATTACGCGCTGTACGACATGACCTTCCGCGTGCCCAAAGACCTGAAGCTGGCGGCCACCGGCAACCGCGTAAAAAGCGTGGTGGAAGGACAGTGGAGCATCACGGAATGGCAGAGCCCGACTTATCAGAGCGTCGCGGGATTTAATTTTGGTCAATTCAAGAATGAGACCAAAAAGCTGGCGGATGGCTTTGAGATTGAGACTTTCGCCAATACTTCAACTCCGGATTGGCTGAAAGGCCTGGAAGACGAGCAGGTAGTCAACACCACGGGCATGATGAAGAAGGCGTTGGCGGAGGCGGAGCTTTCCATCCAACTCTACTCCGACTACTTTGGGCCAACATCTTTCAAACGCATCAGCATGACGCAGCAGACGGCTGGGAATTACGGCCAGGCATGGCCGCAACTCATCTACCTCCCGCTGACTTCATTCCTGGATTCGGCTACGCGCTTCCGCGTGATGGGATTCGATCCCAAGGGCTACTTCACGGTTGTGGCCCCGCATGAGGTGGCGCATCAATGGTGGGGGCATACGGTGGGATGGGCATCTTATCGGGACCAGTGGATGAGCGAAGGCTTCTCCCAGCTTTCGGCTTCGCTATTCATCCAGATGATTGCGAAGGACAACAAGAGTTTTGTGAAGTTCTGGCAGGACGAGCTGGAGACGATGACGGAGAAGAACCGTTTCGGCTTCCGGCCGATCGATGTAGGCCCGGTGACGATGGGCTCGCGCTTGAGCAATTCGAAGTCCGGCTTCGATATCTATGGCAGCCTGATCTATCCCAAGGGCGGCTACATCCTGCATATGATCCGCATGATGATGTGGGAGCCCAGGACGGGAGATGAGAAGTTCAAAGTGATGATGCGCGATTTTGTAAAAACTTATGCGAATCGCCCAGCCTCCACAGAAGACTTCAAGACGGTAGTTGAAAAACACATGATGCCGACCATGGACCTGGACGGGAACCGCCGAATGGACTGGTTCTTCGACGAGTACGTTTATGGGACGTCCCTGCCGACTTACAAGCTGGAACAATCCGTGGGCAAGGACGAAAAGGGAAACGTACTGAAGTTCAAACTGACGCAATCAAAAGTGCCGGATAGTTTCAAAATGACGGTCCCGGTCTATGTAGAACTCGGTGACGGACGGATAGTCAGGCTGGGCAGTATTGCCATTCATGGCAATTCGACGGTGGAACAAGACGTACCGATCGGACAAACCAACGTCAAGCGCGCGCTCATCTCTTACTACAACGACGTGCTGGCGCTAACGGAAAAGTAAGCTACGGGAGAACCGCGGTCGTCACGATGCAGCGGGCGGCGTGCCCTTCCCCAACCGGGATCAGCGGCGGCACCTGCTCATTGCATGCGGGAACGCGCAGGCCGCAGCGGGGCGAGAACGAACATCCGGGCGGAAGTGCATTTAATGACGGCACGGAGCCGTCGATAGTCCTGAGTGGCTGCAAGCGGTCGGTTTTCAGCGAGGGGACGGCTTGGAGCAAGCCGCGGGTGTAGGGATGCATGGGATCGGCGAAGACCTGTTTCACGCTGCCGGTCTCAACGATGCGTCCGGCATACATCACGCCGACGCGGTCGGCGATCTGCGCGACTACGCCGAGGTCGTGCGAGATAAATAACATCGCCAGGTTGAACTTGCTCCGCAGCTCGCGCAGTAGTTCGAGGATCTGCGCTTGAATCGTGACGTCGAGGGCGGTGGTGGGCTCGTCGGCGATAAGGAGTTGCGGACGATTCACCAGCGCCATGGCGATCATCACGCGCTGGCGCATGCCACCGGAAAGCTGATGGGGATAATCGCGGGCGCGGCGGTCATGCTCGGGAATGGCGACCTCACGCATGGCGTCGAGGGCAGCGGCCCACGCACCCTGGCGAGTGGTATCAGGATGATGGGCGCGCACAGCTTCCGCGATCTGTTCGCCGACGCGCATCACCGGATTCAGCGCGGTCATGGGCTCCTGAAAGATCATGGCGATGCGCGAGCCGCGTACCTTGCGCATCTCGGCCTCCGGAACAGTGGTGAGTTGCTGACCGGCAAACTCTTGACTGGCAAACTCAATCGTCCCGGAGATGGTGGCCTGGGGGGCCAACAGCCGCATGATGGCCAGCGAAGTCACTGACTTCCCTGAGCCGGATTCGCCGACCAAGCCCAGCGCTTCACCCTGCGCGATGGTGAGATCGACGTCGCGCACCGCGTGGACCGACCCCGTGGCCGTGGCAAAGTGAACATTCAGGTCGCGAATGGTTAGCAGAGCGGACATCCACGCTTATCGTATCAGCCCGCTAGTTCCCTCCTAAGACCAGCGGCAAGCCATTCTTGCTGTTGCCGATGACGACGATCTTGGTGTTGTTGCTCTTGGCCAGCGTCTCGGTGGCTTCAATGCCCTTCCATTCGAGCAACTGGCTGCTGATGCCCTGCGAGACGGTGGTCTGGAAATCGCGAATGCCGCTAGCTTCAATGCGTTTGCGTTCGGCTTCCTGCTTTTCTTTTTGCAGGCGGAAGTTCATGGCCAGGGATTCCTGCTCAGCCTGCTGCTTGAGTTCGATCGAGCCTTTCAGCGCGATGGGCAAACGAATGTCGCGGAGCAGCACGTCTTCGATGACGATGCCGCGCTTTTCCAGGTCCTTACGGAGGGTCTCGCGGATCTCATTCTGGACTTCCTGCCGGGCGCTGCTGTAAAGGGCATTGGCGGAGTGCGAGGCCGTGGCCTCACGGATGGCGGAACGCAACGTAGGCTCGATGATGGCCTCAATGTAGTTAGGGCCGAGCTCCTGATAGACGTAGGCAGCCTTGTCTGGATTGAGGTGGAAGACCAGTGAGGTGTCGAGGCCCATTACCAGACCTTCCGATGAAGGAACGTCGGCAGACTCTTTGAGCGCCTGGGTGCGGACGGTCATCTCGGTAACTTTTTTGAGCGGATTGACCACGTGCAATCCGGAATCCAGCTTTTCTCCGGTGACTTTGCCGAAGAGTGTGAGCACTCCCACCTTGCCGGCGGGGATGGTGGTGAAAGAACTTAGGGCAAGTACCAAGAGCACGATGCCGATGAGGGCTCCGAGGATAAGCTTGCCGAGGGGAAACTGGTTGATATCAATCACGCGGTCTTGTCCGTAGCTGTTCATGTGAGTCTCCTTAGATTGGAGTTGCCGGTCCAGCAACTTTGAATTGGAGTACGAATTCTCCCACGGGCTGGACGCATGGGTTCGGCTATAATTCGCGGCACTTATGCGTACCAAGAAAACCGCCTCGCCTGCCGCCGCTTCCACCTCGTTGAATCGCCGCCACTTTATGAACGTTTGCACCGCGCTGGGTGTGGGAGGAACGCTTTTTCCGGGCGTGCTTTGGGGCATAACCCAAGACGCCGACAAGAAAGAGGCGCCGAAAGTCACGAAGGAAATGATCGACGAGGCCGCCAGCATCGCCGGGGTGGAAATCAAGGACGAATACAAAGAGGCGATGGTCAGCGACCTCAACGACAACGCCAAGGGCTATGGCGTGATCTATGACCTGCATATTCCTAACCGCGTGGCGCCTGCGGTGCAGTTTGATCCGGTGCTGCCGCAATTCAAGCTCAAATTCCCGGCGAAGGCGCCCATGAAGATGAGCGCAGTGGGGGTTTTGGCGGCGCCTAAGAACCTGGAAGAAGTTGCATTTGCCTCGGTGCGCCAACTGGCCGAATTAGTACGCACGCGCAAGGTCAGCTCGACGGCGTTGACCCAGATGTATCTGGGACGGATCAAGCGTTACGATCCGCTCCTGCATTTTGTGATCACGCTGACGGAAGACCGCGCGCTGGCGCAGGCCAAGGAAGCCGACCGGGAGATCGCAGCGGGAAAGTATCGCGGCCCGCTGCATGGGATCCCCTGGGGGGCGAAAGACCTGATCGCGGTGAAGGGATATCGCACCACCTGGGGCGCAGCCGGCTTCGAAGAGCAAAAGTTTGATGAAGATGCCACCGTGGTGCAGCGGCTGGATAACGCCGGGGCGGTGCTGCTAGGCAAACTTACCCTGGGTGCGCTGGCGCAGGGCGATCTCTGGTTCGGGGAGCGCACGCGGAATCCGTGGAGGCCTGCGCAAGGGTCGTCGGGATCGTCGGCGGGATCGGCCTCGGCAACGTCGGCGGGATGCGTGGCATTTGGCATTGGTTCAGAGACGCTGGGATCAATCTCGTCGCCAGCGACCCGCGTGGGAGTGACGGGATTGCGTCCGACGTTCGGAAGGATTCCCCGCACCGGCGCGATGGCACTGTCATGGTCCATGGACAAGCTAGGCCCGCTGTGCCGAGCGGTGGAAGATTGCGCGCTAGTGCTGAATGCGATCTACGGACCGGATGGCAGAGACATCACCGCGCATCATGATCATCCGTTCACGTGGAATGCAGATCTGAATATTCACAAACTTCGCATTGGATATTTGAAGGCCGAATTCGACCGCGAGGCGACCATTGCCGCGGACGCAAAGCCGGATGTGCGCGAACGCATCCTTAAAGAGCGTGCGGTGGACAAGCAGTTGGAAGATGCGACCCTGGACGTGCTGCGCAAGAAAATGAAGATTGAGCTGATCCCGGTGGAGCTGCCGAAAATGCCATGGAATGAGATGAACATAGTGTTGCGCGCAGAAGCGGCCGCCGCGTTCGATGACCTCACCCGCAGCGGTCGCGACCAACTGCTGACCGGGCAACAGCCATTTGATTGGCCGAATACCTTCCGCACCGCGCGTTTCATTCCGGCGGTGGAATATGTGCAAGCCAACCGCGCGCGCACCCTGGCGATGGAAAAAGCTCACGACCTTTTTCAAAAGGTGGATGTGATCGTGACGCCGACGACGGGCGATCAACTACGGATGACGAACCTGACCGGCCATCCAGCAGTGATATTGCCGAATGGCTTCCGGCCAGCGTCAGC
>DATLCI010000226.1:0-8895 GCA_035526435.1 Terriglobales bacterium | reverse complement strand
GAGGGCATCGGGTTGTGCCGCACCGAGCACATGTTCTTCGCCGAAGACCGCATCGCCCACATGCGGGCGATGATCATGGCCAAGGATCCGGAGACCCGCAAACAAGAGCTCGACAAGCTGCTGCCGATGCAGCGCTCGGATTTCCTGGGGATCTTCCGCGCGATGGACGGCTTCCCAGTGACCATCCGCCTTTTGGACCCGCCGCTGCACGAGTTCCTGCCGCGCCGCGAGAACCTGATGGCAGATGTAGCGGTACGTGAAGTCACTGCGCCTAAGTCGGCGGAGCTGCAGGAGATGTATCGAGTGCTGGCGCGCGTGGATGACCTGCACGAGATCAATCCCATGTTGGGACATCGGGGTTGCCGGCTGGGCATCACCGACCCGCAAATCTCCCGCATGCAGGCGCGGGCGATCTTTGAGGCGGCCGTCATGGCCAGCCAGGAGGGCATCAAGGTGCTGCCGGAGGTAATGGTGCCGCTGGTCAGCACGGCGAAGGAGATGGCGAACCAAGCAGCGATCATCCGCAGCGTGGCCGAAGAGGTGTTCCGCGAGAAGAAGAAGCGGGTGAAGTACATGGTCGGGACGATGCTCGAGTTACCGCGGGCGGCGGTCACCGCCGATGAAATCGCGCAGGAGGCGGAGTTCTTCTCTTTTGGCACGAACGACCTCACGCAGACGAGCTTTGGCTTCTCCCGCGACGACATCAACAAGTTCCTGCCTTCGTACCTGGAGCAGGGCATCTTGAAGCATGATCCGTTCGCGGTGCTGGATCAGGCCGGAGTGGGCAAGCTGATGAAGACCGGGTGCGAACTCGGACGCAAGACGCGCCCGGACCTCAAGATCGGCATCTGCGGCGAACATGGCGGCGAACCTTCTTCTGTGGAGTTCTGCTACAGCCTGGGCATGAACTATGTTTCGTGCTCGCCCTTCCGCGTGCTGACGGCGCGACTGGCAGCGGCGCAAGCGGGCGCAATGAAGAGTGGGAACAAACCGCCGGCACCGAATGGCAACGGGCGCAAGGCGGCTAAGAACGGAAAAGGCAGCCGTTAGGCTGCCTTTCGCGATCTGGCTGTATAGCAGGATCAGATAAACAATTCTTCGTCTTCTACCACCATCTCACCACTGCGACTGCGGCGGCGGCTGAGAAATGCGCCGATGCCTACCGACAGGCCTTGAATGATGCCGGAGATCTGCTTGACGGGCGAAACTACTGTGGCTTGCACCAGCTCGGTGGTCTCTTCCACGCGATCCAGGGTGCGAGCAACCAGTTCGTCGACGCGGATGACTTGAAGCCGGGTACGGTCGAGGAGGTCATTCACGGTGCTATCCATGCGATTGACCTGGCTCTTAAGCGTCCCAGTCGCGTCCACCAGGTTGGAGGTAATCTCCTTCAGCTTCGGAGCCGAATCTTCGAGGATGGTCTTGGCCGACTCCATCAACGGGATGGCGCGAGTGGCCACCTGATCGGCCAGAGTCTCCATGCGCGCCGTCGTTTTCTTCACGGTGAAGAAGAGGGCGGCAAGGATCCCTGCCTGGATGATGATGGCCAGGCAGGTGATGATCATGAAGACGCTGAGGATGGTCTCACTCATGCAGGTGTAGGACTAGGACTTCTTTTCGGTAGTAGCTTCGCGATAGGCCTGGCGTCCGGCTTCGATCGCGGAGTTGATCTGTTCCTTCTGGCGGCCGATGGTGTCCTTGCTGCGATCGACGATGGATGAGATCTGCTCGCGCGCTTCGCGTCCACGGGTCATGAGATATTCCCGGCCTTCGTCGGCGCTGGTCATGAGAGCTTCGCGGGTCTCGCGACCGGATTTGGGGGCGTAAAGAATGCCCACTACGGCGCCAATGCCCATGCCCGCCAGGAACCATCCAAGATTATTGCTACGATCGTCTGACATAAAAATCCTCCTAGATTTCGGAATTGGGATGTTAGCACCGGCACAGGGGTTTTACAAATGAGCGCCGGGGATGTCCGCCTGGTACCGGCGGTGGTTGCGCCTACTGCCCGAGCTTTTGTAAGAACCGTACGATGGATTCAATGCCGCGGTAGAAGTTGGGGATATGGAACTTCTCGTTGGGGGCATGGAGGTTGTCGTCGGGCAGACCAAAGCCCATCATCACGCTGGGAATCTTCAAGTGCCGTTCAAATTCGCCGACGATGGGGATGGAACCGCCGGAGCGGATATAAACCGTCTCCTTGCCAAAGACTTCTTTCATAGCAGCGGTGGAGGCGGCGACATAGGGGTTGTCCGTCCGGATAACGATGGGTTCGCCGGCGGAAAGGCACTTTACGTTCAGGGTGACGCCTTTTGGCGTAAGACTGAGAACGTAATCTTTGTAGCGCTTGAAGATATCGTCTGGGTCCATGGCGGGAACCAGCCGCATGGATACCTTGGCCGTAGCTTTGGCCGGGATCACGGTCTTGGCGCCGGCCCCGATGAATCCGCCGGGCATGCCGTGAACTTCCAGCGTCGGACGCGACCACGTGCGTTCCTGCACGGAGAAGCCGGGCTCTCCCGTCAATTCCTTGGAGCCGACTTCCTTCTCGAGGTATTCCTTTTCGTCGAAGGGCAGCGATTTCCACGCGTTCAACTCGGCTTCGGTCGGCTTCTGGACCTTGTCATAGAAGCCGGGAATGAGGATCTTGCCGTTCTCGTCTTTAAGCTTGCTGATCACATGGATCAAGGCAAAGAAAGGGTTGGGAGCTACACCGCCGTAGATACCCGAATGAAGGTCCACCTTAGCGCCTACAGCTTCAATCTCAGTGTAGATAAGGCCGCGGAGGCCGACGTTCAGCGTAGGCAGGTCAGGCGCGAACATTTCAGTGTCGGAGACGAGGGCAAAATCGGCTTTGAGGCGGGCCGGATTCTCTTTCACGAACTTAGCGATGGCTTCACCGCCGACTTCTTCCTCACCTTCCAGCAAGACGCGGAGATTCACCGGGAGTTTTCCGTCGCCGGCCTTCATGAGGGCTTCGATGGCCTTGAGGTGCATATACATCTGGCCTTTGTCGTCAACGGCACCGCGGGCATAGATGTTGCCATTGCGTTCCGTAGGTTCGAAGGGCGGGGTATTCCATTCGTCGAGCGGGTCCGGGGGCTGCACGTCGTAATGACCATAGCTAAGGACGGTAGGCTTGCCTGCGGCATGCAGCCAATCGGCATACACCAGCGGATGCCCAGCGGTCTCAATGATCTCCACGTTTTCCATGCCAATGCGTTTAAGGTCGTCGGCCAGGAACTGGGCCGCTTTGCGGACGTCGCCCTTGTGCTCCGGGAGTGTGCTGACACTCGGGATGCGAAGCAATGTCTTTAATTCGTCCAGAAAACGCTTCTGGTTGGCTTGGTCCTTGACGTAGTCAACGGCAGTGGTCGGCATGAAGAGTCGATTGCTCCTGGGGAGGGTGATTTAACTCTCTAGTATACATCCCTTAGATGAGCAGACCGCGAGGCCAGGTGCGGGAAGCAAGCTCAAAAACGCGCTGGGCTGAATGGAGACAGGTCGATTCGGGGTTTGGCGCCGGTGACCAGGTCAGCCATGGCCATGGCCGTGGCGGGAGCGAGAAGAATGCCGTTGCGGAAGTGTCCGGTGGCGAGAAAGTAACCGGAGAGGGGGCCCGGGCCCAAAATGGGAAGTCTGTCCGGCGTGCAGGGGCGCAGGCCGGCCCAGCTTTGGTGGATGCGGGCCTCGCCGAGCTCGGGAAGAATGTCGGCGGCAAGCTGGTGAAGGCGATTGATGATGTCGGGGTCAACGCGCTTGTCGAAGCCGGCCTCCTCGACGGTGGAACCTACCACAATGTGACCGTCACGGCGAGGCACCAGATAAACGTCGGCTTCACGATAACGGAGGACGTGGCGGATGGGATGGGGGCGAGCAGGGATCAGAGAAACCATATGTCCCTTGACTGGGCGGACAGGTATTTCGGGGGAAAAGGCAGACGACCAGGCCCCACAGCAATTGATCACCCTAGGCGCACGGAACTCCGTACGCGAGGTGAGCACGCCCAGAACTTTCGCATCGTCGTTCATCAAAGTAGCAACTTCGGAGCCGCTGTGGATGTGGACCCCAAGTCTTCTGGCGGATTCGATCAGGGCGGGCATCAATGTACGAGGATCAACGAAGTCTTCGGTGAGGAACCAGGCAGGCAGGCTCGAAGCAGCCAGTGAAGGTTCCAGCGCGACAAGTTGGGCGTCGGTCAATCGCTGGCCACTCTGACAAGGCTCATCGCCGAGGCAAATGGCACCGTGGCGATTGAAGTCGATAGAGAGACCGGAATCAGACTCGGCGGCGCGAACGAATGCGGGGAAGAGCAGGGCGCTTTGCCGGGCGAACTCACGAAGTTGCGGAGGGCCATCCACTTCGGTGGCAGCCAACATGCCGGCCCCGGCAGAGGAGGCTTCACCTCCCGGCTCGCCGCGATCGAGGACCAGGACTTCCAGTCCGCGACGGCGCAACTCGAGCGAGATGGAGACACCGATGATGCCAGCGCCGATCACAATCACGTCGAGAGCGTCGAGCTTGTTCACAGGTTTGATTGTAAAAGAGCTCAGATTGAAAGAACGGTCAGTTCGAAAAGACGGTCAGTTCGCGGGAACAATTGCGCCGTTAGTCGTCCCGGTCACTGACTCCGGTTTCGCCTCTTCCAGCTTGGAGAAAATGACCAGGCGTTCCGGCGCAGGGCCGATGAAGTAAGTGGGATAACAGGTGATGAGGGTAAGCTGCGCGTCCTTCGTTGGCTTGATGACTGAGACGTCTGAGGGATCAACGATGCGCTTTCCGGTCACGCGATAGCGGAAGACCTCACCATTGCGCCGGATGAGAATGTCATCTCCCTTGCTCAGCTCGTAGATGTGGCGGAAGAAAGTGTCGCGGTGGCCGGTGATCACCGAGTTGCCGACCTCACCGGGACGGGCGCTGGTGGTAATGCGTCCGGGACCAAGTTTGAGCTGCTTGCGGGAAGCGCCTTCAACAACGATGGCGTCGAGGCTGATCCTGGGGATCTCAACCCGGGTAAGGCCATCATGCGCCACGCGAGTCTCGCCGGGCTTGGCAGGAGCATTCTGCTGCTCCCATTCCTGGGTAAGCCGCTTCTGCTCACTGTACATGCCGTAGTATTCACTCCCCACAAAACCGAGGAGGAAGACGCCAACGATGGTGAGTACGAGGGGAAAATGTTGTCTTAAAAAACCTTTGAGGGCCACACGGGTTTGGATGCAGAACTCGCGGACTCTATTGCCTGCCGTCAGAAGTGGAGGTGGGGTTCCGTAAGTAGTTGTTTCCTAGTGACTTAGTTGTAAATGGCGATTGAGAGTGATGGCGAAACCAAGTAAAATCGGTTGATACCCCAAGTAATCCAAATCAAAAGCAGTAAAAGAGGCTTGCATGTCTGACGAAGTCCAAGTGGCGCAGGATGCCAACAGCAACACGGTGCGGAACGTTGTTTTCGGAGTCATCGGAGTCGCGCTCCTGTTTTCTTTGGGATTCAGCTACAAGCTGAATGAGCGGATCGAGCTGCTGGAAGCCAAGCAAAAGGCGGCGGAAGAGAAGCTTGGAAGCAAGATCGCCGCGGCTCAATCAAAGATTGAAGCCACCAATAACAGCCTGGATGAAAAAGTGGGCGCGACGCAGAAAGAGATCGCGAACCGGTCGGCGGAGTTGCGCCGTCAGCAGCAGGCCTCGGAAAGTCGCTTAAGCGAAGAACAACTGAAGCAGCAAGCGGTGCTGGGCAGCGTGACGGGAGAGATCGCTGGAGTGAAGGGTGACGTCGGCGGTGTAAAGAGTGAGGTAACCGCGACGAAGACTGATCTGGAAGCGACCAAGGCGAAACTGGAGAGGACGATCGGTGATCTAGGATTACAGAGCGGTCTGATCGCGACCACGCGCGAAGAGCTGGAGATTTTGAAGCACAAAGGCGACCGCAACTATTTCGAGTTCTCTTTGAATAAGGGAAAGAGTCCCGTGCCGGTTTCGACGGTCAGCCTGGCATTGAAAAAGGCTGACAAAAAGAGGGGCAAGTACACATTGAACGTGCTGGCTGACGACCGTACCATCGAGAAGAAAGACAAGACCGTCAACGAGCCCCTGCAGTTCTACACGGGACGCGACAAACTGCTCTATGAGTTGGTAGTGTTCAATGTGGATAAAGACCGCGTGACCGGATACATATCCACGCCGAAGTCGGTGACTGTGACCGCAGTGAAATAATCGTTGTCAGCAAAAATCAGGCCCGGCGACCGCCGGGTCTATTTTTTTGCGTGGATGGGCGGCTTCTCGAAGAAATAGATGTCGGCTTCGATCTGCTTACGGGCGTCGAAAGCGGCTTTGCTTACCGGGAAGGCGACGATGGCGGTGCCCCGGAGGGTAGCGCCAGGGTCCAGCACTGTGCCCTGCTTGAGCGGCGACTCCGTGCTTTGCTTGAGCGCCGGGTAGGATTGGTAAATGCGTGGAGCTTCCGATGAAGCGGCGGGCTCGTCCTTGAACTCCTGATTCGTGGTGAGTTTGATGGCGGCGCTGTGATACTTCAATGGCTTGTCCGTGGTGTTCTGCATGGAGAACTCCATTTCCACCACCACGCGCTCACCCCCGGGCATTTCCACCGCATTCAATTTGTCAATGGAGGCGGTCCCCACCGGGTGCTGCGCCAGCACCTGCCAGGCGGCTATGGCCAGCAGAGCGATGACGCCCAAGGCCAGCAGCACGGGAACGATGGCGAGACCTTCGCGGGGAGGAGCTTGGTTATTCGGGGTGCCACTGAGGTTGATGGACGACATGCTGTCCTCACTTTCCGAAGTGATGCATTCAAAAGTTACGCGCGTTTCATGGCTTTGGCAAAAGCGGCTACCGGCAAGGTGTTGAGTACGTCCTTTTTCGTAAGCCAGGCACGGCGGGCCTGCAAGATGCCGTATTTGATCTTTTCCATATGCGTGGTGTGGTGCGCATCAGTATTGATAACGATCTTCACGCCGCGCTCGCGAGCCATGCGGAGATGGACATCATTCAGATCGAGACGGTCGGGATAAGCATTGTGTTCCATGGCGACTTTGTTCTTGGCCGCGCGATCGAGGATCTTGTCCATGTCGAACTTGTAGCCTTCCCGCCGGAGGAGCATGCGTCCCGTGGGGTGGCCGACGATGGAGACGTATTTGTTGTCGAGGACCCGAAGCAGTCGATCGGTGATCTTGGCCGGTTCTTGCTGAAAGTGGGAATGGATGCTGGCAATGACCAGGTCCATCTCCGCCAGGACGGAGTCGGAGAGGTCGAGTTCGCCGTCGGTGAGGATGTCGACCTCAATGCCGGCGAAGATCTTAATGCCGGGAACAGACACCGCGCGGATCTTGCGGATGTGCTCGAGGGCGCGGGCATCGTCGAGACCGTTGGCGAAGGCAAGGTTCTTGGAGTGGTCGGTGATGGCCATGTATTTATAGCCGCGTTCCTTGGCGGCGCGGGCCATCTCTTCAATCGTGTTCTTACCGTCGGTGGCGATGGTGTGCATGTGCACGTCGCCCTGAATGTCATCCTGGGTGATGAGGTCGGGGAGTTTGCCCTCGGCGGCGGCATCGATCTCGCCGCAGTTCTCGCGCATCTCCGGAGGGATGTAAGGCAGACCTAACTTTTTGTAAACCTCTTCTTCGGTCTTGCCGGCAACGAACTTGCCCGCGACGTTCTTGCCTTTCTCATCCTTCCCGTCTTCTAAGACGAAGAGCCCGTACTCATTCAGGGTAAAGCCCATCTTCAGCGCGCGCTGGCGCAACGTTACGTTGTGGTTCTTGGAGCCGGTGAAGTACTGCATGGCAGCGCCGAAGGAGGCGGGCGGGAGCAAGCGAACATCAACCTGCATACCGCTGCGAAGCTTGAAGCTGACTTTGTTATCGCCGCGGACCAGCACTTCGAGGATGCCGGGGAAGGCCAGGACTTTGTCCTTGATGGCCTCGAGCTTAGGGCTGTTTTCTTCGCAACCTTTTCCGGTGACGAGAATATCGAGGTCGCCCACGGTATCGCGGCCACGACGGAAGGAACCTGCAGGGGTAATCTTGTCGACGCCGGGAAAGCCAGTGAGGTGGGCAATCATTTTCTGCGCAATGGTGTCGGCTTCGTCGAGATGATAGCGGCCCGTGGTGCTGAGAAAGCTGGCGATGCCTTTCAGGATCTTCTGCTCGGCTTTTTCACCCATGCGAGGCAAGGTGCGGATCTTGCCCTCTTCAGCGAGCTTCTGGACTCCGGCAGGATCGCAGACATGATAGGTGTCCCAGATCAGGGCGATGGTCTTGGGGCCGAGGCCGGAGATCTTAAGCAGGTCCAGCATCGCCGGTTGGTATTTGGTAAGCAAGTCGGCATGAAGCTGCAGTTTTCCGGTAGAGCAAAGCTCCTTCAGGTTGGCGAGCATGCCCTTGCCAATGCCGGGAATGGCCAGCACAGCCTTGTCATTGTTCTCGCAGATGAAGGGCGCTACCTGCTGGGAATGAGCTTCGAGCGCTTCCGCGGCGCGCCGGTAGGAACGGATGCGAAAGGGGTCCTCATTCGCGACCTCGAGAAGGTCAGCAGTTTCGTACAGGACATTGGCCAAGGTGCGGTTATCCATCGCCTTCATAGCCTAGCATTGCTCGGAACGGTGCGGGGGGACGGCCCCAAAACAAAACCCAGCCGAAGGGGGCTGGGTCGAACGAGGTGCAGCAGTTTTTAGAGTTAACAGTTATGCGTTGGCGTTAGCGCGGGTGACTTTTTCCGCTTGAGGACCTTTTTGCCCTTGAGCGATCTCGAACTCTACGTCGTCACCTTCTTGCAGGCTGCGATAGCCTTCAGAGTCGATAGCGCTGTAGTGCACGAAAACGTCGGGTCCATCTTCACGTCCGATAAAGCCAAAACCCTTGGCATTGTTAAACCACTTCACCTTAC
>DATLCI010000224.1:0-6950 GCA_035526435.1 Terriglobales bacterium | reverse complement strand
ATATAGACTCGGCCTTTTTCCCAGTCAATGGTGACATCCTGCCAGAAATTTGCAAGTTGAAGCGCTGTGCAGGTGAAGTCGGAGAGGTGCTGGCGTTCGGGGTCGCGGTATCCGCCAAGATAAAGTACGAGGTGACCGACGGGATTGGCGGAGTAGCGGCAATAGGCCAGTACATCCTCGAAAGTAGCAAAGCGAGTGATGGTCTGGTCCTGACGGAAGGCGGTCAGGAGGTCGGCAAAGGTCTGTTTAGGAATATCGAATTCGCGGACGGTCTGGGCCAAGGCGACAAAGACGGCGTGTCGCGGTGTGCCGGAATAGCAGGCATCGAGTTCAGCTTCCCACAGGTCGAGTAAAGCAAGTGACGATTGGGTATCGCCGACTTCGTCGCCAAGGTCGTCGGAGATACGGCAGTAGGCATAGACGTTATAAAAATGCTGCTTAAGACGAGACGGGAGAAACCAGGTAGCGACGGAAAAGTTCTCATAATGACTCTTCGCCAGGTGTTCGCAGTAAGTGAATGCTTCACAGAGAGTGGGGGCCGATGCGGGGATACGGTATTCGGCCGGCAATGCTGACCAGCCTGCCTCAATAGCAGAAGAGTGCGAGGCGTGCCCCAGGGATGGGGTGATGGGAGTAGAAGGCTGCATGTTGCGATCTGTCACCCGGTCAGTGGCCGGGAATGATGGCGGTCTTGATATCGCCACTGCGGTTCATCATGTGACGGAGGACTTGCTGCAGACGGGATAGCGGCGCCTCTCCGGTGATGTAATCCGTGCTCTTGATCTTTTTCTCAGTGATCAGCTTGAAGGCCTTACGAACGGTCTCCGGAGTGTGATGGAACGTGGCTTTGAGCGTGATCTCAGAATAATGAAGCAGATTGGTGTCGAGTTCGACTTTGGTGCCAGTGGCGCATCCACCGAAGAAGTTCACCGTGCCGCCCTTGCGCACCATGTCGACTGCCCACTGCCAGCCTTGGGGACGGCCAACAGCTTCGATGACAACGTCTGCCCCGCGGTAGTCAGGCGAAAGGGCGCGAACGGCACGGATGGGATCATCAATGGTACTGATCTGAACGACTTCATGCGCGCCGAATTTGCGGGCAGCTTCCACTTGCTCGTCACGCTTGACGACGGCAATCACGTTGCATCCGCTGAGTTTGGCGACCTGGATGAATGAAAGGCCGATGGGGCCGCCGCCAATGACGGCCACGGTGTCCCCGACTTCCGCGCCCGTCTCATGCAGGCCACGCAGGACGCAAGCGAGCGGCTCGGTCATAGCGGCCGCTTCGAAACTGATGTCGGAAGGAATCTCCAACATGTTGGTCTCCACAATGCGGCTGGGAATCTTGATGTACTCAGCGTAGGCGCCGTTGTTGAAAAGCAAGTCTTCGCAAAGATTTTCCTGGTGCTTGGAGCAATAAAAGCATTTGCCGCAAGGCGCGGAGTTCAACGCGACAACACGCATGCCCTTTTTAAACTTACGAACACCATTGCCGACTTCAACGATGATGCCGGCCAACTCGTGGCCAAAGAGAGCGGGAGGAACGATCATGCGCGCGTGGTATCCGCGTTGGAAGACTTTCAGGTCCGTACCGTCGGTGAGGGCGACTTCCACTTTGACGAGGACTTCCCCATCACCCACGCGGGGTATGGGCACGCGCTCAATCTTGATGTCCTCTTTGCCGTAGAGAACCGCGGCTGTCATTTTTCCGGTCACTATCGGTTTGCTTGCCTTGTCTTACTTAGTTTGCCCCGGCTGGATCACGATCTTCATCGAGTCCGGCTGCGGGCTTGCCGCTAACTGAATGGCCTGCACTGCCTGATCCAATGGGAAACGATGGGAGATCAAACGGGTAAGGTCTATTCCCCCATTGAACACAAAATCTACCGTCTCATCCTGAATATCAACTGACGCACTGTACGAGCCCATCAGTGTTTTCTCGTCCATGCAGATGGCCGCGGGATCAATAGCAGCTTCACTGCGAACGGTCTGCGCAAACAACATGACCCGGCCGCCAGGACGAACCGCATCCATGGCCGGACGGATCAAAGCATTGCCGCCAACGGCAACAATCACAGCATCCGCTCCGCGACTTTCCGTGAGGGCCTTAACGGCTTCCACAGGATTGTTGCGGGAGGCGTCCAGTGTGTCTGAGATACCAAAGCTACCTGCTATTTTAAGCCTCTGGGGGTATAAATCGGAAGTAATAACGCGGGCTCCGGCACGGAGGCATAAAAGAGCCAAAATGATGCCGATGGGACCCTGCCCCATGACCAGGACGGTCTCTCCGGGAGCCAGGCGGAGGCTTTGAACACCCTTTAAACAGGTGTTCACGGGCTCGATGAAAGAAGCCTGCTCAAAGCTTACATGGGGAGGGATTTTGACGACGCCTTTACGGACGATCCAGTCCATGACCCGAATGTATTCAGCGAAGCCCCCGCCGGAAGGTTCAAAGCCGGCGGTGGCACCCACTTTCTTGTACACGGGACATTGGGCGTAAACCTTGAAGCGGCAGTAATAACATTCGCCGCAAGGAATGTGATGGAAGACCACGACGCGGTCGCCGACCTGGAAGCCGGTAACACCTTCGGCCGCCTTGACGACGGTGCCGGACATCTCGTGTCCGAAGACGCGCGGGGCAGAGTGAGAACCCGTGGCAATCTTTTTTAGGTCCGTACCGCAGATGCCGCAAGTGTGAATCTTGACCAGGAGTTCGCCGGAGCCGCTCGCGGGAGTGGGAACGGTCTCGACGCGGACATCGTTAATGCCGTGGTAGACGGCTGCCTGCATCTCCCGAGGGATGTCGAAGGCGCTCTGGGTCAAGGTTTGCGTTGCTGACATCTAACTCCCTGCCGGCGAAACGGGACTACCGGCACTCCTATTGTATAGGCCAGCCTGGTGTTGCTGAATGATGCGCTCAAGGTGCGCGGTCAGTGTTTGGGTGGCAATTGCACTGTTGCGTCCCAGGGTAAGCACCCTCGGAACCAACCAAGGACGGAGGGCGACGTAGAGTGCGAAGCCGACAGTGTTGAATCGTCCGGATTCGGTGATGAAGCGGCTCAAAGGAGGCATCGGGAAATCTAATGTGTCCGAGATAGCTTTCACCGCCGTGAACGGCACACCGTAAACGCGAGCGACGTCAGCGACGGCATAGGCCTCCATGTCCACCGCCCGGGCGATGTGTCGCGTGGCCATGGAGCACTTAGCAGCGGAGTCAGCAACGCGGCTGGCAGTGACCAGACTGCCGTTACCAGAAGCGGTTTCAATGCGGCCGCCGTCAACATCATCGATGATGACTTTGGGAGTGAATATTTCTCCTACGTCAAACTCCGGGATCAGAGAGCCGGCCAGGCCAACGGAGATGAATTGGGCGAGGTCACCTTTGGCAAACTCGTAGGCCGCGGAGGCGGCGATACGGGCATTCATGACACCGATACCGGCGCAGGCCGCGATGGCGGAGTCTGAGTGGTAGATGTGGACGCGGCGGTTCTGGGAGGTGACTTCGGCCCTCGTCCACCCTTTTACAAGCGAGGCAAGTTCCCGCTCCAGCGCAGCGATGATAGCAAGCTTCTTCAAAAACATTTACCTCAGCGGCTAAAGCCGGAGTTCTATCGCACTTTTTGACACGACTGAAGTCATGCCCCTTGGCACTTTTCGCTTCGCAAGTCAGGGGTGAAGCCCTGGCTTAGCGAGCCGCGCCCCTGCGAAAGCTCAGGGGCTAAAGCCCCCGGAACCAGGATCGTTTCGGCAGCGCTAAAGCGCCGCCCTGATACGTGTCTCTCTGCTGCCGGATGATTGCGCCGGTGCATCATTTATTCTTCATGCGGCGTAGCCGTTGGCCTTGAACCAGGTGACGGCGCGGTTGAGGGCGTCGTCGATAGGGACTACCTGATATCCGAGTTCGCGCTCGGCTTTCGCCGAGGAGGCGAACATCTTCTTGCGGCCCATGCGAACTGCGTCGATGGTAGCGCGGGGTTCCTTACCGAGGAGACGTCCGGTAAAGAACTCGTCGAAGATGGCATAGCCGAGAGCGAGGGTGTGCGGAACCTTCATGCTGGGCGAAGGCAGTCCGGTGATGGCCGAAAGCTTGTCGAGCAGTACCTTCAGGGTGAGATCCTGGCCGCCGAGGATGTAGCGCTCGCCGGGAACAGCTTTGTCCATGGCGAGGATGTGCCCGTGAGCCACGGCTTTGACGTCAGCGAGGTTGAGGCCGGTGTCAACGTAAGCGGGAAACTTACCTTTCAGAAAATCGACGATGATGCGGCCGGTGGGAGTGGGTTTGATGTCATTCTCGCCGATGGGCGTGGTGGGATTGACGATGACAACATTGGCGCCCCCCTTCCCTGCTTCCAACGCGACTTGTTCCGCCATAAATTTGGAACGTTTGTAATGACCGATCATGTTTGCGATAGAGACGGGATCGGACTCTTTTACTGGGATCGCACGGTCGTTGAAGCCCATCGTCGCGACGCTGCTGCAGTAGATGACGCGACGAATGCCAGACTCCCGGGCGGCCTGAATAATGGCGCGGGTGCCCTCGACGTTGGCTTGGTACATTTCGTGGGGGCTAGGGGTCCAGAGGCGGTAGTCGGCGGCGACGTGGAAGACGAATTCGCAACCGGACATGGCTAACTTCAGCGAACCAGGATCCCGCAGGTCGCCGGTGACGCGGTCGGCTTTGAGACCCTCGAGGTTCTTGGTGTTGCTGGTGCTGCGCACTAGCAGGCGCAGGTCGGCGCCTTGCGCCGCAAGCTCACGCGCAACGTGCGAGCCAACAAATCCGGTAGCGCCGGTTATGAGAATCAGCATTCTGCAGTCCGCACTTAGCATTCAGCCTTCAAAAAGCCCCTGGTGGGCCTTTGGCTGCACTTAGCATTCAACTTAAAAAAGCGAAAGAGACGCCACTGGGCGTCTCAAAGAGCAAAGTCCGCAAGAGCATGCGGAGAAACAGTCAGTCGAGCTTCTCGGGCTCGATGCCGATGTTCTTTTCTCCGGCAGCGCGCTTTTCCCAGTACTTGCGCACCCAAGCTTCGTAGCTTTTGCCGGCTGCGGTATCGCGTCCGGTGAAAGCGAGAGCGGCGATGTCGGAATACGGGACAGAGATCTTCTGATCGGAGTCACGGGGGAAGAGCCGGACGACAGAGTCGGCTAGCGTCTCGCCGGTGCGGCGGTCGAAGATGTAGCCGTCGATCTTGGTGCCATCCTTGCGGGTGATAGTGACGTCACCGCGGAAATCAAAGGCCTTTTCAAAAGCGGCGAAGACTTCCGCTTCAGTAGCAAGCTCCGGCACCCAACCTTCTAATTTTTCGTGGACGAATCCCGGCGCGACTTCGAGCGAGTCAGCGGCGGCGAGGGCGTTGTTGTGACCAGCCGGTTCACTTGCAGCGGCGGAGACGGGCTGACCGGTGTCGTTAAGCGAGTGAGCGCTCATGCCGCGTCTCCTTCACTTCTGCGCCGTTCTCGATGTTGACCAGCGGATTATGCGCATGCACCGGACGCACGGGTTCGTTGAGCAGATCGAGCGCGCCTGCGTCTTTGTATCCCGTGAAGAGGGTGGCCCTCACGGTATCAACGAAGCCGCGGAGCGAACCGAAGGTGTCATTGACGGCGGAAGGTTCATAGCCACAGTGCACCATGCAATTCGCACACTGGGGATTGCCGGACTCAGTCCCGTAATCTTCCCAGACGGTGGTCTCCATCAACTCGCGATAGGTGTCGGTGTAGCCGTCCTGCAAGAGATAACAAGGCTTTTGCCAGCCGAAGATATTAAAGGTGGGCATGCCCCACGGGGTGCAAGCATAATTCCGTTTGCCCATCAGGAACTCGATGAACAGCGGCGACTGATTGAAGCGCCAAGTCGGCTTGCGATTGGAGAAAATAGCGCGGAACAGGCGACGAGTGCGGGCGCGTCCAAGGAAATGCTTCTGATCGGGCGCTTTGTCGTACGAGTAGCCGGGCGAAAGCATCATGCTTTCGACGCCGACTTCCATCATCTCGTCAAAGAACTTGCGGACGCTGTTGGGATCGGCGCCGTCAAAGAGCGTGGTGTTGGTGGTGACGCGGAAGCCGCGCTTAAGCGCCTCGCGGATGCCCTCGATGGCAGCATCGTATCCACCTTCACGGCAGACGGAGAAATCGTGGTGCTCACGTTGCCCATCCACGTGGACGGAGAAAGTCAGATACTTGCTCGGCTTGAAGAGGCCAATCTTTTCCTTGAGCAGCAGCGCGTTGGTGCAGAGATAGATGTACTTCTTGCGGGCGACCAGTCCTTCGACGATCTCGGCGATCTGGGGATGCATGAGAGGTTCGCCGCCGGGGATGCTCACCATAGGCGCGCCACATTCTTCCACCGCCTGCCAGCATTGCTGCGGGGTGAGGTCCTTTTTCAGGATGTGTGCGGGATATTGGATCTTGCCGCAGCCCGCACAAGCCAGGTTGCAGCGGAAGAGCGGCTCCAGCATAAGGACGAGCGGGTAGCGCTTGCGTCCAGCCATTTTCTGGCGGAGCACATAGGTGGCGACCGTCCACATCTGTGAGACTGGAACTGCCATGGTTCTCCTTAGCCCTGTTTTACTTTCCGCAGTGTCATTTCGAAGATCTTGCGCCAAGTAGTGCCATCGGCGGAGTATTCGCCGACCTCGGACCACTCGCTCTTTTCAGTCAACTTGATGGTGTAACGAATCCTCCCCCGGGGAACATCCATACCCCATTCAAATACGTTATCGGCCAAGACTTTACCGGTGTAATCACCGGCGCGACCGTTGGCGAGATTTGTCTTGAAGCGAAAGTTCTTAGCCTGCTCGTCGTAGGAGATCACGGCTAGCGTCTGGTGAACCACCTTGCCAGTCGCTTTCGACTTATGAAGGCCCTCCACGAGCAGAGCTACGCCGTCCAGTTTGCTTTGGATCTTCTCCCAACTGGTAAAGGTCTCACGAACCCCACCGGGAAGG
>DATLCI010000222.1:0-6486 GCA_035526435.1 Terriglobales bacterium | reverse complement strand
GTAGAGCCCATCAACGGCTATTACCGCATGGTGATCGTCAATGTCGGCGGACGGCAGGTCGGCATCGTGGTGGAAGAAGTCATCCGCAAAGATGAGATCGTGATCAAGAACCTGGGCGAATATCTGCGCAACGTGAAGATGTTCCCGGGTTCGACCATTGCGCCGGACGGCAGCCTCATTCTCTTAGTCGACGTCAACCGCCTGGTGATGGGCGAATCCATGGAGCACCGCCCGCTGATGGCCACGGCCAGCCCGAGCGCGGCGCGTATCTTTGCTCCGGGTGCGGCTGCAGTCGCACGCGGTGAGATCCCCGCGGCCGCGATTGACGAAGTCCTTCCGGAAAAAGTTATCGTCCTGGCCGATGATTCGATCAGCGTCCGCAAGTTTGTCGGACGTATGCTCGAGAAAGCCGGCTATCGCGTCAAACTCGCCTCTGACGGTTTGGAGGCGCTGGAGATCGTTTCGATGACCAAGTGTGACCTGGTCGTCACTGACTTGGAGATGCCGCGCACGAACGGCTACGAGCTAATGGCCCACATGCGGCAGAATGCCGCGACGCGCAACATCCCGGTCATGGTGGTCACTTCGCGCGCGGGCGCCAAGCACAAAGAGCGGGCGATGAAAGAAGGCGCGGTCTCATTCATGACCAAGCCGGTGCAGGAAGACCAGTTCGTGGCCACCATCGCCAGCTTGATCGGCTCCGCCACTACGAGCGTTGCCAATACGGGCGCGGCTGAGACCGCGGCGGCAGGGAACTAGCGAATGAATATTCCAGGCAAACGAATCCGGGTGTTGATCGCTGACGACTCCGCCTTCATGCGCAAGGTGCTGGTCAGCATCATCTCTGCGAATCCGGAGCTGGAGGTCGCTGGGGAAGCTCGCGATGGGCGTGATGCAGTCGCGCAGAATGAAGCTTTGAATCCGGATGTCATCACGATGGACATCAACATGCCGCAGATGGATGGGCTTCAGGCCACCGAAGTGATTATGTCCACCAAGCCGAAGCCGATCGTCATTGTCAGCTCGGAATCGCGGGAAGGCGCGGACACTACTTTGAAAGCGCTGGAACTGGGCGCGATTGATTTCGTTGCCAAGCCTTCCAGCGGCGTCGACCTGGACATGAACACGGTGCGCGACGAGATCTGCCGCAAAGTGAAGATGGCGTCGAAGGTGCGCGTAGTTCGCAATGCCGCCAAGACCAAACTCGCGCAGGAGATTGCACAGTCGGCGCCGCGCACGGAGCCATCGTTGCCTTCAGGATATTCACCCGCCGCCGTCGCTGCCCGCCAGGAGCCGGTTCGCTCCACTGCCTTTGCCAGCGCAGTGGCCGGCCCCGCGGTCGTCACCAGAAGCAATGGAAGATTTCCCATCGTCGTGATCGCTGCCTCCACGGGCGGCCCTTCTACTTTGATGAAGCTGGTCCCGGCTTTTCCCAAGGACTTCCCCGGGGCAGTATTGCTGGTCCAGCATATGCCCGCGAGTTTTACCTCGCAGTTCTCGCAGCAGCTGGGCGAGATCGCCGCCATCCGCGTGAAAGAAGCCGAGCCCGGCGAGATCATGGCTCCCGGTAATCTTTATTTGTGCCCTGGCTCCAGCCATATGAAGGTTTCACAGACCGGACGCCTTACGCTCGATGAAGGTGCGCGCATCAACGGATACCGCCCCTGCGCGGATGTCACCCTCGAGACCGCGGCTGACTTTGCCGGAAATATGGGCATCGGCGTGGTGCTTACCGGTATGGGCAATGACGGATGCCACGGCGTGCAACAGATCAAAGCCGCGGGCGGACACGTGATCGCCCAGGATGAAGCTACCTCCGTCATCTTTGGCATGAATGCGGAAGCTATCAAAACGGGCGCGGTTGACCAGATACTTCCCCTCGAAAATATTTACTCCGCTGTCGAAAAGCGCATGCTCTACATCTTCGGAGCGGCCAAGGTCGGTGCGCTATGAGATTGACCAAAGCGACCGCAAAGAAGAAGAGCGCGCAGACCGAGGACGTCATCCTGTTTCTGGTGAATGGATGCCGCTTTGCCATCGCCGCCAATGCGGTAGATGAGATCCGCAACCTGGACGAGCTTTCACCGTTGCCGCTGGCACTCAAGCATCCCCGGCTGTCAAAGGTGAAGTCCACGCTGGTCCGCGGCAAAAAAGACCCCGACCATGTTTTCTTCGTGGTGGACGCTGCTCTGCATTTCGGACTCAAGAGTGCGGAGCCGAACCGGGTCCTGGTGATCCGCAATTCGTCTGCCGCCATCCAGGTTGAGAACATCGACCGCATGACGCAGATATCTACCGTAGTTGAACTGCCTGCCGCATTTTCCGGCCATGAGCGGGTTTGGTATCGCGGCCTTGCGCTGCTAGGTGAACTGGTGGTGCCGCTCGTCGCGCCGGAAGCTTTCTTGAACAAAGGTGAACAAGCCGTATTGCTGGCCAGTTGGAAGGGGCTCATCGCGGCCAAGGGTGCCACTGCATGACGCGTGCTTTGATCCATGCTGAGAAGTTCGTGCTCTTTCCGCTGGGAAAGCGCCGCTTCGCGTTGCGCGCTGAAGTGGTCACGGAACTGGCGCAGCCGGATCATCTGCAAACGTTTCCGCACAACACGCCCTTGCTGTCCGGAGTGCTGGTTCGCCGCGGGCGCATCATCCCGGTCCTCGACGTAGCCCAGGTGCTCATCGGGCCCGACGCTCCGGCGCGCAAGTTCTACCTCATGGCCTCGCGGAAGTTTGGACGGAATGCGGAGTGGACGGCAGTACCCGTTTCCGGGGAGTGTGAATTGCTGAATGCCGAGATGGTCGCCCCCACCGGGCGGCTCCCGAAATACGTGATCGGCCTGCTTTCATTGGGAGAAGAGATCGTGCAAGTCATCGAACTGGAAAAACTTGCCGCAGTGGAGGCCGCATGAGCTCGCCTGCGCCCGCCATGCCCAAACTGCTGCTGATTGACAGCAACGTCTTTTTCGCCAAGCGCCTCAGCGACGCGTTGAAGCTCGAGGGCTTTGACGTTACGCACAATACCCAGTCGGCCTTCGCGCTGACGTCGCTCGAATGGGATACCCCCGCCGCCATCCTATGCTCCACCAATCTGCGGGAGATGGGCGCCTATGAGTTGCCTAAGATCCTGGGCGGCGATAACAAGACCGCGCACATTCCCGTGATCGCCATGGGCGACGGGGGCGATCAAGCTCTGATGGAAGCGTTCCGCGCTGGCTGCGATGACTACATCGATCGCCGCCTCGGCCCGGAGCATATAGCCACCCATGTGCGCACTTTTCTGCGCAGCCACAATGAAGGCTTTCAGCCCACGCAGATGCTTACCACTTCAGAGACTGCGCTTAGCGGGAGTCTCTCTCATCTCGACCTGCCCGGCGTGGTGCAGATGCTTTGCCATTCGCGGCAGTCCGGCTCGCTGCACGTGAACACCAATGAAGTGGATGGCATCATCTTTTTCGATGGCGGCGACATTGTGCACGCGGAAGCTGGTGAATTGATCGGCGACGACGCCGTGGTCATCATCGTGAAGCGCTGCAACGGCGTTGACACCGGGGTTTACAAATTCATACCCGGCGCCAGCGCGTCTACCCGGACTGTGCTGCGGTCGGCGACGGACCTGATGCTGGACGCTCTCCGTGAGATCGACGAACACGCCCAGGGCATGGCCGAGGGAGGTTCTTAGTGGCCACTACTCCTACCGTATTCTTCATCGATGACAGCGCTACCATGCGCGAGGTCATCAAGATCGCCTTCCGCCGCGAGAACATCAACGTCGTCGCCTACAATGACGCCGCTTCTGCGCTGGGTCAGATCGAGACCTCGCCGCCTGATGTCGTCATTACGGACGTCATCATGCCGGACAAGGACGGCTACGAAGTCTGCCAGTTCATCAAGCAGCATCCTACTTTGGGAAATACACCCGTCATCCTGATGTCCGGGGTGGTGAATCGCACCGTCGCGGAAAAAGCTTTTTCGGTAAAAGCCGACGAACTTATTCGCAAGCCGTTTCAACCACAAGACCTGATCACTCGCGTCCGCCACTTGCTTCATCTGGGCGGGGTGCCTGCCCCGGTGCCGAACCAGGCAGCCGCAGTGAATGCGGCAGCAGCGCTCAGCTCCATCTTCCAGATGCCGGCTACGGCCGCTGCGCCCATGGCGGCTCCAATGGCAGCTCCGCGCATCCCGAGTCACCGGCCTCCCATGCCCGCCGCTTCAGCCCAATTCGCGCAACCTGTTTATGCGCCGCCAGCGCCTGCGGCACGACCAGCCCCGCCTGTCGTGGCCCCGCCTGCCGCCGCAGCCGCCGTGGCACCGGCTCCTCCCGCCATGCCGGCGCCTCCCCCACGTTCCGCGATGTCCGGCTCCGGCGACATATCAAAGTTGCGTTTGGAAGTGATGCGCCTGGAAGGATTAGTAAAGAAGTTGCAGTCTGAGCTGCAAGCCGAGAGGGAATATGCCAAAGCCCTCGAAGAGCACGTGAAAACGCTGCAGGAAGCGGAATAGTTTTTTAGATCGAGCGCAGGAGAGATCCCTGCATAGATTCAGCATCGCTAGGCGAAGAAGAACTCCTTCGTCTTAAGCTCCCGGATCGCATCTCTTAGCTTCGCCGCCTTCTCGAACTCAAATTTCTTCGCTGCTTCGCGCATGTCCATCTCCAGCCGGACAATATAATCATCCAGCTCTTGCTGCGAATTGAACTCGGGCACTCCTTCCGTGATGTCGGCGAGATCCATGTAATCTGCCTTCACAATGCCGGCCAACTCCATATCAATGGCCCGCAGGATGGTAGACGGCGTTATCCCGTGTTCTTCGTTATAGGCCGTCTGGATCGCCCGTCTGCGGTCTGTCTCATTCATCGCATTGCGCATCGAGTCGGTCATGCGGTCTGCGTACAGGATCGCCAGCCCGTTCAAGTTCCGGGCGCAGCGCCCCATGGTCTGGATCAATGAACCTTGCGAGCGCAGGAAGCCTTCCTTATCTGCATCCAGGATCGCGACCAGTGAGACCTCTGGCAGATCTAGCCCTTCGCGCAACAGGTTGATGCCGATCAGCACATCGAACTCGCCCTTGCGGAGCCCGCGGATGATCTTGATGCGCTCCAGGGTCTCGATCTCGGAGTGCATGAACCGGCAGCGCACGCCGACTTCGCTGTAATACTCGGCTAGGTCTTCGGCCATGCGCTTGGTCAGGGTGGTGACCAGTACTCGCTCGTTCTTTTCTGCCCGCTTGCGGATCTCATGCAGCAGATCGTCGATCTGCCCCTTTACCGGACGCACTTCAACCGGCGGATCGATCAATCCGGTGGGCCGGATGATCTGCTCCACCACCACCCCGCTCGCCTTCGTCAGTTCATACGGCCCCGGAGTGGCCGACACATAAATGATCTGGTTCATCCGGTTCTCGAATTCTGCAAACTGCAGCGGACGGTTATCCAACGCACTCGGCAGACGGAATCCGTACTCAATGAGGTTCTGCTTGCGCGAGCGGTCGCCATGCCACATCGCGTGCAGCTGCGGGACGGTCTGATGGCTCTCATCAATGAACATGATGAAATCGCGCGGCACGTAATCGAGCAGCGTAGGCGGCGCTTCGCCCGGCATGCGTCCGGAGAAATGGCGAGAGTAGTTCTCAATGCCATGGCAGTAGCCCATGCTCTTGATCATCTCCAGGTCAAAGCGCGTGCGCTGATGAATGCGCTGCGCCTCCACCAGACGACCCTGCTTCTCCAATTCTTGCTCCCACCAGGCCAGCTCGTCGAGAATGGTCCGAATGGCCGAATCCTTGCGCTCCTTCGGCATCACGTAATGGCTTTTCGGATAAATAGGCAGGCGCGTGTACTTCTGCTTCACCGTGCCGAAGAGCGGATCGATCTGCGACAGCGAGTCGATCTCATCGCCAAACAACTCGATGCGGTAGGCCATGTCGTCATAGGTAGGGAAGACCTCGATGACGTCGCCGCGGACCCGGAAGGTTCCGCGCCGGAAATCAACATCGTTGCGCTCGTAGAGGATCTCCACCAGGCGGCGGACAATGTCCTCGCGCTTGATGCGCTGCCCTTTTTCCAGGAATAGCAGCATCCCGTAATACGCTTCCGGCGAGCCCAGGCCGTAAATGCAGCTCACCGACGCGACGATGATGCAATCCCGCCGCTCGAACAGCGACTTCGTAGCCGAGAGCCGCAGCTTATCCAGTTCGTCGTTGACGGTGGCTTCTTTTTCTATGTAGACGTCGCCCGAGGGGATATACGCTTCCGGCTGGTAGTAGTCGTAGTAGGAGACGAAATACTCCACCGCGTTGTTAGGGAAGAAGCTCTTGAACTCGTGAAAGAGCTGCGCGGCCAGCACTTTATTATGGGCAAGGACTACCGTCGGCCGATTGACCGCCTCGATCAGCTTGGCCATGGTGTAGGTCTTGCCCGACCCTGTCACGCCCAGCAATACCTGGTGCTTTTCCGCCGCGTAGATGCCCTTAGTCAGCTCCTGAATGGCTTGTC
>DATLCI010000043.1:0-5685 GCA_035526435.1 Terriglobales bacterium | reverse complement strand
TTTTTTCGCGGTCTGCAAGGGATAGCCATCCATCGAGCCTGAGGTGTCGAGGACGAAGATCAGCTCGCGTGGCGTCGCATCTTCATCGCTCACGCGGTCAGGGGGCTGGAGGATGAAGCTGAAGAATCCGCGGGCGGCATTCGTATCAGCGCCGCCTGGGGTTTCAGCACGACGATCGTCGCGGCCGCGTCCTACCGCGTGAGTCAGCAGCGCGTCCGCGATGCGCGCGCCGGCGACGTCATACTTCAAGACGAAATCGCGGTTGGGAATCTCATTCTCCTGCTTCAGACGAACGGTTGCGCTCCGCGACGAGCGATGCTGCACATCTACTTCATGCATGACGGACTTCAGCTCGCGGATGTCCACGCCCGCATCGAGCCGCACTTCCAGGCTGATGTCATGGCCGGCGCGGCTGCCGGGCACTCCGCGATGTACCCCGGCGGCGACGGGCGTGATGCGCGACGCGTCCGGGACTTGGTCCGTATCGTGGCTCCAGCCACCGCCTTGCTTGCCTGTGATGTTGCCGGGGATGTAACGCGGGCCCACCACCATGGGATAAACAAACTCATACACGCCCGCCTCGTATTTCAAGACTTCAACATAGGTGATCTTCACCTTCACATTGCCACCCGGCGGGATGTTCGCTACGGATTGCGTAAAAATGTTCGGCCGCTCCTGGTCGAGCAGCGCGGCGGTGTGTCCCGCGTTGCGCGCGTTCTGATAGATCTGCTGTGCTTCTTCACGCTTCTTGATCAGTCCGCGGATGGTGCGTCCGCCCACTTCCATGGTCATGTCGTCGACGGCGGCGTCCTGCGGCAGCGGAAAGATGTAGATGGCTTCCACTTTGTCGGAAGAAGGATTTGTGAATTCCTGCGTCACCGTCACGCGGGCCAGGAAGCCGGAGATCTCGGCATCCACGTCCGTATGTTTCAAAGGACAAAACTCCGTGGCTACCCGCCGCGAATCGCGCTCACGCACGATCTGCAATGAGCCATCACTGGCTTCGGTTTGAGCAGTCTTCTGGTTGGTTCCCATCTGATTCTGCCCGTGCCGGGGCGTCGGCGTAACTGTCTGCACGGGATTCTGCGGCGTTGGCGGCGGGGGCACGCTGGAGATCGGCGTCAGTGTCCACAGCGGGGTCGCGGTGAATGCAAACAGGAGCAGCAGTGCAGCTCCCAATAGGTAAAACGGATAACGTTGGCGGTGATTGGCGGTTTGGCTCTTCATGACTTCACTCCTTCAGTGCGCAGCAGCGGGCGTTGTGAGCAATGGAGTGGCGGATTGAAGGTCGGTCGTCCCGATGTGGATTCTCCGCCACTTGCCCTTGCTCTGGTGAGAGAACGGCGGGTGTGCGGGAACTTGCAGGGATTTTTTTGAGTTATTGCAGGTGGAGTTGGATAAGGCCTGCGCCCTTTGGTGCCGTGGCATCTCACCCTGCCGCCCGTTTAATGAGCAGCATCAAGGTCAACACGATCAGAAAGATGATGAAACGCCGCTTGGTGGGCATGCGTCTGTCGCCTCCGTCTGTACTTAGAGGTTGGTCGCCGCGGATTTGTTCCCTCAGCGCCAAAGAAAAAAGCGGGAGCAAAATGCTCCCGCTCCGTGTCTCGCCAGCGCAGACTAGATATCCAAATTCTTCACATCCAGCGCATTCTCTTCGATGAACTTCCGGCGCGCTTCCACGTCTTCGCCCATCAGCGTGGTGAAGATGGTCTCGCACTCGGCAATGTCCTCAAGTTTCACGCTTAGCAGCGTGCGGATCTCGGGGTTCATCGTGGTGGACCAGAGCTGCTCGGCGGACATCTCGCCCAGACCTTTGTAACGCTGCACGGTGTAGTCTTTGCGGCCTTCGTTCACCAGGTAGTCGAAGAGGTCTTTGGCGGAATGTTTCTCCACTACTTCCGCATCGGATTTCTTCTTGCTCGCCTTGGGAGATTTCTTCGCCGACTTCTCCACTTCAGCGCGCTCGGTATCGCTGAGGTCGTCCTCGTTGGCGATGGCTTCCGTCTTGGATACGCGCTCAATGATGAACGGCGGGTCCATATACTGCTCGATCTGTTTGAACTTCGCCATCATCTGGCGATACTCCGGAGTATGCGCCGTCTCCCAGTTCACGATGCGCTCCGCGCCCTGTGAATCGGTGTAATGCAGCTCCCAGGTGTTGTGCTCTTCTTCGTACTTGCTCTCGACTTTTTTCAAGCCAGCGTCTTTGGAGATCTTGTTGAGTTCTTTTTCCAGCTTGGCTATCTTCGCTGGCGGATTTTTCTTGTCGCCTTCAAAGTCGCCGCGGATGGCCAGGCCAAAGCGCGGCAGCAAAGAGGTGATGCGCTCGTCGCGGAAGCGCTTGTCCACTTTGTCGAAGAAGCCCAGGTACTCGTTCAGGGTAGTCATGAACTTGGTGAGCTGCGCGCCTTCGAGCTTGGCCGCGCCTTCTCCGTAGCGCACCACCATGCCTTCAGAAGCGCGCTTCACCATTACTTTTACGAACTCGCGGTCGTCCTTGATGTACTGGACGGTGCGGCCCTTCTTGATGCTGTAGAGCGGCGGCTGCGCAATGAACACGTGCCCGCGCTTGATCAGCTCCTGCATGTGGCGGAAGAAGAACGTGAGCAGCAGGGTGCGGATGTGCGAGCCGTCCACGTCCGCGTCGGTCATGAGGATGACTTTGCCGTAACGCAGCTTGGTCGGATCGAAGTCGTCTTTGCCAATGCCGCAGCCCAGGGCCGTAATCATGGCGCGGATCTCCTCATGGCCCAGCATCTTGTCGTAACGCGCCTTCTCTACGTTGAGGATCTTGCCCTTTAGCGGGAGAATGGCCTGGAAGCGGCGGTCGCGCCCTTGTTTCGCCGTACCACCTGCGGACTCACCCTCGACCAAATAGATCTCGCAGCGCTCCGGCTGCCGTTCAGAGCAGTCCGCGAGCTTGCCGGGGAGCCCACCGCCATCGAGTGCGCCCTTGCGACGCGTAAGGTCTCGCGCCTTGCGGGCGGCTTCACGCGCGCGCGCGGCTTCAATGGCCTTGTTGATGATTCGCTTGGCGACCGGCGGGTTCTGATCAAAGAACGCACCCAGGCGCTCATTCACGAACGCCTGCACGATCCCGGCGATATCGGAGTTGAGCTTGCCCTTGGTCTGTCCTTCAAACTGCGGCTGCGAAAGTTTAACGCTGATGACCGCGACCAGGCCCTCGCGGACGTCGTCGCCCGTGAGATTTTCTTTCACATCCCGAAAGAGGCCCATCTGCTGGCCCGCATAGTTGATGGTGCGGGTCAGTGAGGTACGGAACCCGGAGAGATGAGTGCCACCGTCCACCGTGTTGATGTTGTTGGCAAAGCTGAAGACGGTCTCGGAGTAGGCGTCGTTGTATTGCAGCGCGATCTCCATGGCTACGCCGTCTTTCTCGGCCTCCATGTAGATGGGCTTGTCATGCAACACGGTCTTGCCGCGGTTCAGGTGCTTGATGAACTCCGCGATGCCGCCCGCATATTTGAATTCTGCCTGCTTGGCTTCGCCGGTCTTCGGATCCGTAGTGCGCTCGTCAGTCAGCGTGATGAGCAGTCCTTTGTTAAGGAAGGCCATCTCCCGCAACCGCTGCGCCAGCGTGTCATAGTTGTATTCGGTGACGGAGAAGATCTCTTTGTCGGGAAGAAAATGAACTTTGGTCCCACGCTTCTTGGTGCTGCCCGTCTTTTTGAGTTTGGAGGTAGGGTCGCCCTTGGAGTAGGTCTGCTCCCACACCGTTCCGTCGCGCCAGATCTCGAGATCGAATTGATGGCTGAGCGCGTTCACGCAGCTCACGCCTACCCCGTGCAGTCCACCGGAGACTTTGTAAGTGGATGAATCAAATTTTCCGCCGGCATGCAGAGTGGTCATTACCACTTGGGCGGCGGGGATCTTCTCGCCGTCAATGTCCATGTTGTCCGTGGGAATGCCGCGGCCGTTGTCCACAACGGTGATGGAGTTATCAATGTGGATAGTGACGTTGATGGTATCCGCATGGCCGGCGAGCGCTTCGTCCACGGAGTTGTCCACTACCTCATAGACCAGGTGATGCAGGCCCAGATCGCCGGTGGAGCCGATGTACATAGCCGGACGTTTACGCACGGCCTCCATGCCGCCCAACACCTTGATGGAATCGGCCGTGTAGGCGCCGCTAGCGCCTCCGCCATTGGCTGTTTTCTTCGGTTTCTCGTCTTTGCTCTGGGCTGCGGCCACTGCGGTTTCTTTCGTGGACATTTAAGTGAGAGACTCCCCCGATTTTGCGCCCTGATCCAGGCCTGAAATAGGCTCGTCTTGAACCCGCCCGCTCCGGATATCAAATACTTTGATTTCAGTAGGTTAAGTGCGCTTTAATCCTTCCTTATTTTAGCACACAAAACAGCCATTTTGGCACCCCAGAATGTCGCAAAAAAAGCTATTCTGATTCATTCGGGCGGTTGGATTTTGGCCGTGCCAGCGGGGCTCTACTGGGCGGCCACAGAAACCCGTATTTCGTGGTTCAAACGGGTTCACCCAGCCGAGTGATGTAGCCGCGCCATCTGCGACCCAAAGTCATCTGGGACGAAAAACTAAAGTAGCTAAAGAATCAAGGTGTTATGTATACTCCTCGCGGTACATTTGCTGCACAAATCTGTCCCTTATGGGACCTTCAGGAGACCCCCCGAAAATGCAAAAGATCCTCCGTTTACTCGCCATTGGTGTGTTCGCTATTGCCGTGACCGCCACTGCCACCGCCCCCAAGGCCACCGCCATCACCCTATCCGCCGAAGGCGGCGCCCCGGTTCCGCTCTGCGCCCCCGGCCAGCCAGACTGCAAACCCTGGTAGTTACCGCCGTAACCTAAAAAACTCTTGTGGGGTCCGCGCAGAAGGGAGTATCCTCCCCTCTCTGGACCCCCTATGTCTTTATCAACCTTTCAGTACGTGATGTGGCTGGCAGCGCCGGTGACCATGGCGATCATTGCCGGCGTCATGGCGAAGCGCCAGCTGAATCACCCCTTTCCGATGTTCTTCACCTACGCCTGCTTCCAGGTGTGCAGCAACTTCGTGCTGTACATGGCCAGTCAGACTTCTTACCGCAATTATTTTTACGCCTATTGGGTGAGCACCGCACTCTCCGCCGGACTCGGCTTCCTCGTGATCCATGAAGTCTTTGAATATGCCATTCGGCCCTACGCCGGACTGCGCGATCTCGCGCGCATGATGTTTCATTGGGTAGCGCTCGTATTGCTACTGGTCAGCGGGCTGATCGGCTTCACTTCGCCGGGCTCCAGTGCTGATCACTTGATGTTGACCATCGCCAACCTCGAGCGCGGCGTACGACTCATGCAATGCGGCATGCTGCTGTTCATTGCCGTCTTCTCCGCCCGGCTTGGCCTCACTTGGCGAGACCTGCCCTGCGGTATAGCCCTCGGCTTCGGCATTTTTGCCTGCACTGACCTCACGCTTTACAGCCTGCGCGCCCAACTGGGTCCAGCATGGAACGGCACCATCAGTCGCATAAGCAGTTCCGTCTACGTATTGTCGGGGTTGACATGGGTGGCTTTCACGCTGCTGCCGCAGGCGGCCCGCATACGCAAGGAAGTGCCCTTCCAGCCGCTGTTCGATCGCTGGAACCAGGCGGCGATGTCCATCAGTGGCGGCCCGGGGGCGCAGGTCGCGGTACCCTCTGACCAACCGGCTTACCT
>DATLCI010000215.1:0-3535 GCA_035526435.1 Terriglobales bacterium | reverse complement strand
GAACCTCTTTGCAACGCACTCCAGAACGCAGTACGAGCCGGCCAGAAAGGCATGTCGAATCATCCCTTGGCCCTTGTAACTTGTTGCAATCACAGGAAGTTATGCTTTGAATGAGCAAGGAAGATTATACCACGGGGGATGAGGCGGAATACATCGTGAAAACCTCGGGAATCAGTCGCTGGCCGAAGCGGCAAAATGCAGCTCCACACCGTTCTCCGCATTCACTCTACGGCTGGCTGCGCGATCGAGCGCGGCAAGGGGCGAACGCCAGATCATGCCGCCAGAAAGATCGATCAATTCCGTGGCCGTGATCGCGAAATCTTTTAGTTCTTTACGGGAGCCGTCCTGAAAGATGAAGACGGTCGCCGGGCGCGGCCGCTCTACCTCTTGACGTGGCGCAGATCGCTTCTCCTCCACAACTTCTTTCGCTGGAGTGGGCGGCAGTGGGCGCGTATCGCGGATCTCTACGATGATCTTCTGCGGCTCATTGCGGACATTTCGTTCGGTGCGTGGAACTTCAACCCGCGCTTCTTCGACCACCGGCACGTACACCACCGGGTAGTAGGGCGCTCCATAAAACAAAGGAATGGGAGCGCGCATGACGACGCGGCCCAATCGATCACGGCTAGTCGGGCGGACAAAGGTGCGATCCACCAGGGCCCAGCCCTCCGGACCAAGCGAGCTGACACTGGAGGGAATGCCGCGAGGGGCGAAGCCGCCAACGCCCGGCGAGGTAGCCGACGCGGGCACACCATGGACTTGCGAAACCCCGGCCAATGTTAACGCCAGCCATGCGAGTCCGAGGCTAAAACGGTACTTCATGGGCCCATGATAGCCCAAGATGGACCGCTACGCAGCCTGCAGCAACTTCCAGCAATACCACGCATTCTCACCCAATAGGATCATTACCGCTGCCGCTGCGACCCATTTCCGGCGCGTCTCCAGCAGGTCGGCCCAGATCCCACCGATGAACACGAAGACGAACGGCAACGCCCAAATGGCAGAGATGCCGGTCATAGGCGTGATCAAGGCAAGATAGAGCAATCCCAAAGCGACGATCAGCGGCGAGGTATTGCCAAAGTAGCGGCTGCGCTTCCAAATCATATAGGTGATCAGCGCCACCACCGCCATTACCAGTACGGCAGGATTCAGCAGCGAAAACAAAAAATCCGGGGGAAAGAATTCCTGGCGTGCCACGGCCGGTTGATAGACCAACCACTGCCGCAAGTCGATCCCATTCATCATGGCGCGGGGAGCTGCGTTGTAAGTCGACAGCACCAATACGAACGCGATTGCACAAGCCGCGAACGTTAGAAAAGCTCCGGCGACTCGGCGTCCCGGTGCAAGATAAAGGATGAATCCCAGACCCACCGGCACCAGCAGCATCGCCGCAGGATGCGAAGCGACCGCCAGTGCCATGGCGACACTCAGTAACATCGTGCGATACCGCCACTTGCGCCAAGGGGCGTAAAGATTGTGCGAGATGGCGATAGCGCCAAAGATAATGCCAAACACCCCCCAGGCCGAGGGCACCACTTCATCAATGGTCGACGCGCGAAGGATGATGGCGGGAGAAAAACAATAGAGGATGAGCGCGATGTACCCCCCCGGATTTCCGTAGAGCCTTCGCGCGACATACCAGACGGAGACGCCCAGCAAGATCCCCGCGAGCACGAAGGGCAGCCGCGTGAGTATGTGCAGCCGTCGTACTTCACGCTGAACGGATTCAGGCGAGACCGCGTCACCGCGTTGGCGTCCAATATTGATCTTCAACGGCGCGGCGGAGGCAATATTGATGAGCGGCGTGTGCTGGAACTTGCGCGGGGCCGCGTTGTATTCCAACTGCTGCCGTCCGGACCAGATATGGTCTTGCTCCCCAAGAGTGAAGGCCCGCCGCTTGATCAACCAGCCGCATTGCGCCGCAAACGCCGCGAGCAGCAGCAAGGCCATGATCTGGTGACGACCAACGACGATGTATTGAGGCAAGCGCATGAAGGGACGGACATACTGTTGTACTGGAATGTCCAGTTCGTGGCAAAGGCCGGAGCCAAAAACAAAAGGCGCGGCCCATACTGCTCCGCGCCCTCTGTTGTGGAGTTGCGACTTACTTTTGCAGGGCCACCAGTTTTACATTGGCTATGCCGACAATGGTGTCCAGTTTTTCCATCGTGACCGTGGCCGCCAGCCAGCCGCTGCCTTGGGCGCCATTCATCGGCGAAGCTGTGATGCCGCGTTCTTTCAGCAGCCGCGCTCCTTCTTCGAAGTTGCCCTGCAGTTGGATAAGCACTTTGACTTTTCCATCTACCAGGCCGGCACAGTTTGCGGATGCATTGCGCCCCGAGTTGTTCCAGCATTCATAAACCGCCATCAGTGAAGGATGGAGTTTGTCCGCGGCCTTCTTCTTGGCATCACGTTTGTCGACGCTGAAGCTGCTGTCGCCACGACCGGCGTCTTCATCCTTGGCCTCAAGCTCACGTACCGACGGAGGTGGCGGTCCGGGCTGCTGCGACATTACGCCGCCCATCACTCCACCCGACACTCCCGCTCCGCGACCCACGCTTGATTTCGCCATGTTGTAGCTGCGCGATATCGCCATGGGCGAAGCGGCCGAGACGGCGGTCTCACCATAAGCCGAATCCGGATTCACTCCTTGCGGGACTTCCACCGGCACCTGGATGGTCCGTGTGCGTCCGCCTTCCACCACGTTCTGCTCTTCCACGGCGACGAACGAGGTGAACTGCGTCATCAGCCGATAGTCCAGTCCAAGCTGGGTGATGGCCTGTTGCAGCGCCGGCTTCATGCTCCCGTTCTGAGCGCCATTCCAGTCTTGCGACATCAAGTCATGGATCTTCGTCCTCGCCCAGAGCTGCGCCAGCGAGCGATTGGAATTTTCCTGGCCTGGCAGCGTTACCTTGATCGCCCGTTCGAACGGTTTGCCCGCGCGCTTGCCGCGGAGTTTGATGGTCCCGCTCGCCGGATACGTATAGCGTCCGGTCAGAACCAGTGGCTTCGCCGCAAACAGGTCCATGGTCCGTGAAGGCAGCACGTCGGTCACCGGCAATCCATTCCAGTCAATGCTGATGTCAGTGAGTACGGGCGTATGCACCCGCTCGTAAAAACGGTCCGCCGACTTTTCCGCGTCTTCCGGTCGCAGCACGAACTCCGCCTCGCCGCGCCCGGCCTCTGCCATTTTGTCGAGCAGGAAACGATTCACTGAGGTGCCAATGCCAAAACTAAAGACCCGCGCCTCGGGATGCTTCTGCACTTCATCAATGATGGCCATGTCATTGCCCACGTAGCCATCGGTCATGAAGCAGACGATGCGCACCGCGCTCTGGATCGACTTCTCCGGAAACATACAATCGGCGTTCGGCGGGCACTCGCGGTAGTTGGTCCGGTCGCCCAGCGCCGTGCGAATAGCCTTCATCATCTCCGTGCCTCCGCCACTGCGGCTGCCTTCCAAGAAAGCGATCGCCTGGCGGATGTTGGCGGAGCTGGCCGCCACCGGCTGGGGAAACAGTACGTGCGTGTCGCC
>DATLCI010000202.1:0-15848 GCA_035526435.1 Terriglobales bacterium | reverse complement strand
CTAAAATCAATACTGCTGCACTCGCCGGTCCTGCGTCCCCGCACCCGGGCAGCGGTCTAAGCCTTAGACATTCCCATCCAGTCGGACCTTTTGGCGGTGTAGCTCAGGTGGTTAGAGCGACGGTCTCATAATCCGTAGGTCGGAGGTTCGAGTCCTCCCGCCGCCACCAGTTTTCCCAGCGCAATTTCTTACGAAGCCGCCGCTCGAGTGAGCGCGGAGCGAGCGCCGTCCAGCGCGAGCAAGCGCGAGGGCGAAGCCCTCACATAAAAGCCCGACGGTCTCATAATCCGTAGGTCTGTGGTTCGAGTCCACACACCGCCACCAGTTTTCCCAGCGCAATTTCTACGAAGCCGTCGCTCGGGTGAGCGCGGAGCGAGCTCCGTCCAGCGCGAGCAAAGCGGGTGGGCGAATTCCTCAGATAAAAGCCCGACGGTCTCGGCTTTCGTAAGATGGACAATTTTGTGTCCATTTATGTCTTCCTTAAGTTATTTTCTTGCGAGTTTTACTCGCTCTCACGTACTATCGCCGCCGGATGACAATCCCCACAACTGTACCGGGCCAGCGTCTAGGTCGCTTTCTGCTGATTGAGCAGATCGGTGCCGGTGGCATGGGCGTAGTCTTTCGCGCGCGAGACGAGAACCTCCAGCGCGATGTGGCCATTAAAGTCCTTCCGCCGGGTGTTCTAGGCGACGAGCAGGCGCGTAAGCGGTTTCGCAATGAAGCGTTGTCGCTTTCGCGATTGAATCATCCCCACATTGCTGCGGTGTATGACTTTGACACGGCGAATGGAGTGGACTTCCTGGTGCTGGAGTTAGTCGGCGGGGAGTCGCTCGACGCCAAAGTTCGGCACCAAGGGCTCCAGGAGCGCGATGTCCTGAGATTGGGCGCGCAGATGGCCGATGCGCTTGACGCGGCGCACCGCCAAGGCGTCGTCCACCGGGATCTGAAACCTGCCAACCTGCGCCTTACCTCGGATGGCGAACTCAAGGTGCTGGATTTCGGTTTGGCCCAGTCTGCGCCCTCTGCCGCCGGTTTGGCGGAGATGAATACGCAGTCCTCTACCAGCACCGCCGGCACCGTACCCTACATGGCCCCTGAGCAATTGCGCGGAGAGCAGATCGATGCCCGCTCAGACATATGGGCGGCCGGCTGTGTCCTGTATGAGATGGCGAGCGGCCGGCCTCCTTTTGATGGCGGCAGTTCCGCGGATCTCGTCGTAAACATTTTGCAAAAAGCGCCCGCCCCCCCTTCTTCGCGCACCTCGCACCTTTCTCCCCGGCTGCAGGACGTTATTTTGAAATGTCTGGAAAAGGATCCGGATGCGCGCTATCAATCGGCGCGAGAGCTGGGCATTGATCTGCGTCGATTGGCCAGTGGGTCTACCGTTCCACTGCCAGTTTCAAGATCGCAACCGCCTTGGAGGCTGATTGCGGCCATTGCGGCCGTGGTAGTGCTCTTGAGTGCGGCCGGCGCGTGGTTGTTGAATCGCCCAAAAGTACGGGCAGGGGAGATTCAGGCCATTGCCGTATTGCCGTTGGTCAATCTCACCGGTAATGCGGAAAATGATTATTTTGCCGACGGCATGACCGAAGCCCTGATCACCAACCTTTCCAAGGTTGGCGCATTGCGTGTGATCTCCCGGACTTCCATCATGCGTTACCGGGGAAGCAGCAAGGCTCTCCCCGAGATAGCGCGCGAATTGAACGTGCAGGCAGTGGTTGAAGGCAGCGTGCAGCGCGCCGGGGACCGCGTGCGCATCACTACGCAATTAGTGCGGGCTGACCCTGAGGTTAATCTGTGGGCCGACGATTACGAAGGCGAGATTCGCGACGTCCTTACCCTGCAGCGTAACGTGGCCGAAGCCGTGGTCCGCCAAATACAGGTAAAGCTCACCGCCGAAGATCGCTCTCGACTGTCACCCGCCGCTCCGGTCAACCCGAAAGCCTATGAGTCTTTTCTCCGGGGACGCCTGCTGATCGCGCGGGTAAATCCTGCGGCTGCGCGTGAAGCGACGCAGCATTTCAACGACGCCGTGGCGATTGACCCTCAATACGCTGCTCCTTATGCCGGGTTGGCAGAGATCGAGGTCTTCAGTCTGCCGGCGAGTGAGCACATGCCTAAAGCCAAAGCCGCGGCCGAAAAAGCATTGCGGCTTGATCCGAACAATGCCGAGGCCTACATGGCCCTCGGCCTCTACCATCTTTATTACGATTGGGATTATGCCGGCGCCCAAAGCGATTTTGCCAAGGCTATTGCCTTGAACCCTGGGTCGGCCGTGGTCTACGCACGGTCTATGATCCCGTTGTGGGCGGTGGGAAAGTTTGACGAGGCCATCCGCGCTGGCGAAAAGGCGCGGCAGCTCGATCCTTTTTCCGTGGCCGTGAATGTTGATCTGGGGCGCTCTTACTATTTTGCCAAACGCTATGATGAAGCCATACGGCAATTTCAGAAAACGCTGGAGCTCGACAACAACAATGGACTCACCTATCTCTTTATGGGCGTCACCTACGGTGAGAAAGGAATGTTCGTGGAGGCTTCCCAGTCGATTGCGCGCTATATGGAGATCGGCGGCTTCCCTGACGTGGCCGCCAGGATGCGCAGCGAGTTCACCTCTTCCGGTTACCCCGGATCGCTGAAGGTGTGGGCCGATCATTACGAAAAACGCGCCAAGGAGGGAAAATCCCAGTCTTGGAGCGTCGCCATTGTTTATGCTCGTATGGGGAAAAAGGACAAGGCCTTTGAGTGGCTCCAACGCGCCGCCGATGAAAGAAACCGTGCCGTAGTGCTGACCAAAGCAGACCCTCAGGTCGATTCACTGCGGTCGGACCCCCGCTTCGCTGCGTTTTTGAAACGCATTGGATTGGAGTGAGTCCTACTGCGCCGCGCGGACGTTCATCTCGCCGGCTGCAAACGAAACCCGTCCGCTTGCAGCCGCATAAGTGAATTTGCCCTTGGCTCCCCGGCGTTCGTGGCTGCGTTAGCCGACAACGTGAATGCGCCAAGCAGGCCTGTCCCGTTGATATCGTTATCACGCTTCGGCTGATGTCTGTCATACGCCGTACCTCATCCTTGCCACTTCCGCTGAATCCGATACAATCCCCGCCATGCCCCGAATCTTGCTTTTACTCTGCCTGCTAACACTTTCCGCCGCCGCTGAAGATTACGACCTCGTCATCCGCAATGCCCGCATCATCGACGGCTCCGGCAATCCATGGTTCAAGGGTGATGTCGCCATCAAGAAAGACAAGATCGCCCGAGTGGGACGCATCGAGGGTCGCGGCAAGCGTGAGATTGACGCCGCCGGACGCCTCGTCGTCCCCGGCTTCATTGATATGCATTCGCACTCCGACCTCGCCCTCGTGCGCGAGGGCGAAGCGCAGGGCAAGATCCGGCAGGGCGTGACTACGGAGATCCTTGGCGAGTCCGGCTCCGCCGCTCCTCGATGTCCCAAGCCCGAGCCGCCGCCGACTACGCCGCCCGTAACCGCCACTCCCGCCACTCCGCCCGATCCCGATCCCCTGAAGCTCGATTGGACTGACTTCAAGGGATATTTCAAGCGTCTGAAGAAAGATAAGATCTCCGTCAACATCGCATCGTTCATCGGCATGGGTGACGTCCGCTCCTGCGTCATGGGCGATGACGACCGCCCGCCCACGCCCGAAGAGTTAGACAAGATGCGCGCCATGGTGGATCAAGCCATGCGCGACGGCGTCATGGGCCTCTCCGCCGGACTCATCTACGAGCCCAACAGTTTTGCCAAGACCGAAGAGATCATTGAACTCGCCAAAGTAGCGGCGCGCTATGGCGGCATGTATTCCGTGCACATGCGGAGTGAAGGCCTCAAGATCACAGATGCCATCGCTGAGACCATTCGCATCGGTGAAGAAGGGCACCTGCCCGTGCACATCATGCACTTCAAGGTGTCTGGCAAGAATTCCTGGGGAAAGATCGGCGACGCCATCGCCCAGGTCAGCGCCGCTCGCGCCCGCGGCATAGAAGTCACAGCGGACCAGTATCCCTACATTGCCAGTTCCACCGGGCTCACCGCCCGCCTGCCAGACTGGGCTTCTGACGGCGGCACGCGCAAATTGCTCGAACGTCTTCGCGACCCAGAGCAGCGGGAAAAGATTCGGCTCGCGACCGCCGAGAGCATGGCTCGCAGCGGCAATGATTGGAAGTCGGCCGTCGTGGCGCGGATGCGCACCCCGGCTAACAAAAAATGGGAAGGCAAGAGCATTGCCGACGTCGCCCTCGCGCTCAATAAGCCCGAGTTCGATACCGTCGCCGACTTGCTGCTCGAAGAAGGCGGCAACATCGGCATGGTCTACTTCGCTATGAATGAAGATGACGTCAAGCTGGCCATGCAGCAACCCTGGGTTAGCGTGGGCTCAGATGGTAGCGCGCTCAATGTCGACCCCAACTCGCGCCTCAGCACCGGCAAGCCGCATCCCCGTTCGTATGGCACCTTCACCCGCGTCCTCGGCCGCTACGTCCGCGAACAAAATGTCATTACGCTGGAAAACGCTGTACGCAAAATGACCTCATTGGCCGCCCAACAGATGGGCATCCATGACCGCGGTATGCTTCGCAAGGACATGAAGGCTGACATAGTTATCCTCGACGAGAACAAAGTCATCGACAAGGCGACCTTTGAAAATCCGCATCAGTACGGCGAAGGTATTGACCTGGTCATCGTCAACGGCAAAGTCGTTCTGGAAAACGGACAGCACACCGGCGAGCGCCCGGGCGTGGTCATCATGGGTCCCGGTAAGAAGTAAAGGGAGAGCTTAATGAAAACCAGAATCTCGGCAGCGATCTTCGCGATAGTTTTCACCATCTCGTCCGCGTTCGCTCAAGCTCAGAGCACTGACAACATGCTGTCGGCCGAACTTCGCGCCGGCGTTGATAAGGCCGTGGAAGAGACCCTCGCCAAGTCCGGAGTGCCCAGCGCTTCCATCGCGGTCGTGAAAGACGGACGCGTCGCCTACGTACGCGCCTATGGACTCGCCAAGCTCGATCCCAAGACTCCCGCCACCGCCGACATGCGTTACAGCATCGGCTCCATCAGCAAGCAATTCACCGCCGCCTGCGTCATGCTGCTGGTGGAAGAAGGCAAGCTTAGTCTCGACGACAAAGTAGGCAAGTTTTTTCCTAAACTTACTCGCGCTAATGAAGTGACGATCCGCCAACTGCTCTCCATGACCTCTGGCTATCAGGACTATTGGCCGCAGGATTACCTCATGCCGGAGATGATGAAGCCCACCACCGCGCAACATATCCTCGACAAATGGGCAGGGAAGCCGCTCGACTTCGAACCTGGCACCAAGTATCAGTACAGCAATACCAATTACGTGATCGCCGGCCTCATCATTGAAAAAGTCAGCGGCATGCCGCTCTTCACTTTCTTGCAGAAACGCTTCTTCGCGCCGCTGGGACTAAAAAGCGTCCTCGACATCGATGCCGGACGCCTCACCCAATCCGATCCCGTCGGCTATGAACGTCACGCGCTGGCCCCTTCGCGTCCCGCTATGAAAGAAGGTGCGGGATGGATCTTCGCCGCCGGTGAACTCGCCATGACCGCCAGCGACCTTGCCCGCTGGGACATCTCTTATATCGACCGCAAGCTGCTGAAGCCGACTTCCTACCAGCAGTTGCAGACCACCGTGTTGCTCGCGAACGGAGCCTCGACCGGTTATGGTCTCGGTCTCGCCGTCGGCATGAATCAAGGGCGTTTCCTCGTCTCTCATACCGGCGAGGTCATGGGCTTTGTGGCCAGCAATGTTGTCTATCCTGAAGATCGAGTAGCGGTGGTCGTCCTTACCAACCAGATGACCTCGGGCGCCAGTGAGATCAGCGACCGCATCACCGCGCTGCTCTTTCCGCCGCTTGACGCCATGGCCCGCAGTTCGGAAAACAAAGTTCGCAAAGCCTTCATTGGGCTGCAGCAGGGCCAGATCGACCGCGCCATGTTCACCGAAAATGCCAATGCCTATTTCAATGACGTCACCCTAAAAGACTTCGCCACCAGCCTCAGCCCCCTTGGCATGCCGACCGAGATGAATCCGGGCGCCCGGCGCCTCCGCGGCGGCTTCGTCATCCAGTCCTATCGCCCTACCGTCGGCGGACGCCGCCTCCGTATCTCCGTCTTCGAAACGCCAGAAGGGAAATTCGAACAGTTCCTCGTCGAACCCGCCGATTAGAAACCGAAGACTCCTGACTGGCTACTGGCAGCTGCTCCTAAACGATCATCTTCCTGAAGTTTCTCGCAGCCAGCAGCAGGATCGCGATTCCCATCACCGCCAGCACCAGCCCATTCACCCACAGGTCGCCGATCCCCGCCCCTCGCAAGATGATCCCGCGGGAGATGTCCATCATGTAAGTCGCTGGAAGGAAGAAGCTCATCACATAAAAGATCATTGGCATGGTGTCACGCGGGAAGATGTATCCCGAGAGGAAGATCGTCGGCAGCATGATGCCCATGGAGCGCTGCATGGCGTCATTCTGCGAGTTGGCTTTCGACGAGATCAGCATCCCGATGGCCAGGTGCGCGAACATGTACAGCATGGCCAGCCCAAACAGCAGCGGAATGCTGCCATGGATCGGCACCCCAAACACAAAGCGCATGAAGGCCAGGATGAACGCCATCTCCACTAGCGCCAGGATGAAGTAAGGCATGATCTTGCCCATCATCAATCCCAGCGGCCGCACCGGCGTAACGAACAACTGCTCCAGCGTGCCTCGCTCTTTCTCCCGCACGATGGAGAAAGCCGTGAGCATCGTCGTCACAAACAGCAGCAGGATGGTCATCAGCCCCGGAAGAAAGAAGTTCGGCGAGCGCGAGTCCGGATTGAACATCACCTTCGGACGCACGTCAAGCGGGGGCTGCGCGCCCGGCGGCAGCATGCGCCGTAACGATTCCTCCAGCCCGATCGCCTGTGCCACATTCATGGACTGACCGGCCACGGTGGAATCCGAGCCATCCACCATCACCATGATCTGCGCGCTGTCCCCGCGCAGTAGGTCGCGATCGAAATCGTATGGGATCTTCACTCCAACTTTCGCCTTGCCCGCGATCATCTCGTGGGTCAGCTCTTTGTCCGAGTGGACATACTTATAGATCTTGAATGTATCGGAGTTGCGGAAGCGGTCGAGTAAGGCGCGGCTTGCCTGGCTGCCTTGCGTTCCGGCGGTCCGCTCCATGATGCCGGACTGGTCATAGACCGCCGTCCGCACCTGGCGCACGTTGGTGTCAATGGCATAGCCGAGGATGATCATCTCCAGCAGCGGCACCGCCAGCGCGAACATGATGGCCATTGAGTCTCGACGCAAGTGGAGTTGCTCTTTGTAGAAGATGGCGCGAAAGCCGCGGAACGGATTGTCGGCTTGCAAGAAGCTTTTTATCATTTCGCGGCTCCTTCCCGTTCGAGTTGGTGCTTATAAGTGAGCTCTACAAAGACGTCTTCCAGATCCGGCGCTAGTGGACGGATCTCTTCTGGATGCACGCCCACGTTTTCTAGTTCACGCAATAATTCTTGCTGGCTGATGCGCTCGTCCAGCAACGCGTGGATCGAGCGGCCAAAGATGGTGGCCGACCGCATGAAAGGTAGCTTGCGGGCCTGGCGCAAAGCCGTGGTCACATCTTTCACCGCCACTTCAAACCGGTGCGTCCCCGGGGGATTCACCTCGGGGATCTCGCGCAGCGTTTCCGGAGTGCCGTCCGCGATCAGCTTGCCGTAATAAATGTAGGCCAGGTGAGAGCAGCGCTCGGCCTCGTCCATGTAATGCGTAGTAACGAAGAACGTGATGCCCTGGCCGCTCAAGTCAAAGAGCAGGTCCCAGAGTTTGCGGCGGGCCACAGGGTCAATGCCGGCGGTCGGCTCGTCGAGATAAACGATCTTGGGATTGTGCAGCATGGCGCAGCCCAGCGCGAGCCGCTGCTTCCATCCCCCGGAAAGTTTCCCGGCAAAGCGCTCTTTGTAAGGACCGATGGCATTGCGCTCCATGGTCTCTTCGATCTTGTTCGCCGCTTCCGCGCCGCGCAGTCCGTAGATCTGCGCGTAGAACTTCAGGTTTTCGAGCACCGTCAGGTCGTCATAGAGCGAGAACTTCTGGCTCATGTATCCGATGCGCATCTTCACTTCGTCCGGGTTCTGCATGACGTCGATTCCGTCGATCACGCCCCGTCCGGCCGTCAGTGGCAGAATGCCTGTCAACATCTTGATAACGGTCGTCTTGCCCGAGCCGTTGGGTCCGAGGAATCCAAACACTTCTCCCGTAGCCACTTGGAAGCTCACCCCATCAACTGCGGTGAAGTCGCCGAATTTGCGCACCAACCCCTCGGCGAGGATTGCGGGCCGGGCGGAAGGAGCCGTCACTTGCCGCCTCCATCGCCTTCCAGCGCGAACTTCACGTCCGCGTTGATGCCCGCGCGCAGCTTGTCGCCCGCGTTCTCGATGCGCAGCTTTACTCCTACTACCTGATGTTCGCGCTCTTCCTTCGTCTGGACATTCCGTGGCAGGAATTCCGCCTGCTGCCGTATCTGTTCCACGACGGCCTGGAACGTCTCTTTCGGGTAAGCATCCACTTTCACTTCCACCGTTTGCCCAATGCGGACTTTGCCGATCTCCGACTGCGGAACATAGACCATCACGTAAAGCTGGTCGGCTTCCAGCAGCTTCGACACCGGAGAATTTGCTGGCACCAGATCGCCCGGACGGAGGTCCAGTACCTCCACCACCGCATTGGCAGGAGACCGGACTTCGCGCTCCGCGTAGCGGGCTTCCGCCAGCTTCAGCTCCCCCTCCGCGCGTTGCATATCGGCTCGCGCCGCGGCAATGTCCTCCGACCTGAAGCCGTGTTCCACCAGCTTTTGCGCAGCGTCTGCGGCATTGGCCTCTGAACTAGCGGCCGTGATCGCATGCTCCGCGCTGTTAGCGGCGGCTTGCGCCATCTTGTATCGGTTCTCGGCCGCATCACGCTGCTCGCGGGAGACTACGCCCTCTTGCGCGAGTCTTTGATAGCGCTTGAATTCGGTCTCAGCATTCGCGGCGTCGGCCTTCGCGCGTTCCGCCGCGGACCGCGCTTCAGCCACCGCATGCTGGCGGGAGGCTCCGGTAGAACGTGCCTGCGCGATTTCTTCCGGACGGGACCCACGTTGCATTTTGGACAACGTGGCTTGTGCCTGGGCTAAGCGTCCGCGAGCTTGCAACAATGACGCGAACAGTTCAGCTTCGTCGAACGTGACCAGAAGCTGGTCCTTCGTGACGTGATCGCCCTCCGCTACCAGCACTTGCGTGATGCGTCCGCCCACCTTGGAGCCCACCGTGATGTTGCGCGCTTCGAGCGTGCCCGACGCGGTCACCGAGTTGTCGCGCTTCAACCATGAACGCGCGCCGATGCCGAGCGCAATAGCGGCAACGATGATGATGGCGATGAAAACTTTGGCTTTCATTATTTTTTCCTGCCACTTTCTTTGCATGGGCCGCCCGAAGGGTTTGCTTCCGCGACGATGCCCCGCCAGAAAATCTCCATGGAACGCTCCTGCCAGGTCATGAGGTCGGAGGGCGTCGATGCGGCCCAGATAAAGTTGGTTCCGAAGACGGTGTGCTGCAGGCAGCGCGCGATCTCGGCCGCGGGCAGGTCCCTGCGGACCTCGCCCAGTTCTTGCCCCCGCGTAATGATCGTCGCCACGCGCTCGCGCCCCTTGGCCAGCACCGCGGAAAAAAGTTTGAATAACATTTTGTGCGAGAGCACCAGTCCCAGTAGGCTGCGCAGCATGATCTGGCTGCGGCCGGGGCCCGAAGAAAGCTCTTTGCACATCTTCATCAAGACCGGCTTCACTGATTCCGCCACGGTGGCCCGCTCCACCGCGCGGTCAAGGATCCCAAGCTGCCGCTCCGCCAGCGCCGAGAGGATCGCTTCTTTCGAAGGGAAGTAATTGAAGAAGGTGCCCTTGCCTACGTCTGCGGCTTGAGTGATCTCCTCTACCGTGGTGGCGAAGACGCCTTTTTTTTCGAAAAGCTTCATCGCGGCCTGAAAGATATGGCGGCGCGTCTCCTCCTTGCGCCGCTCGCGGCGACCCGGTTCGGATTGGGCAAGCTTGACCATCAGTCAAACATGACTATCGGTCATTTTTATGCTTGCTGTCAAGCTTAACTAAGCGGTGAATAGCGAGTACTTGCTCCCCTGAGCGGTTACACGTATCAGGGCGCGGCTTTAGCCACGCCGGATTGGTTTAAGCAGCACACGTATCACGCGGACTAGGCAACAAAACCTTGGGGGCTTAGCCCCGGCCGAAACAAATCCGGCGCTCACCACTACCCTTAACAAGTCCTTTGTTTTCAAACATGCCCCGGGCTAAAGCCTTTGTTTTCAAACATTGAAGTTGCAACTGCTTTGTTCTTAAACATTTGCCGTTTTAGGGGGGGAGGCCCCCCTATCAGTCCACCCAATCCGCAATAAAAACATTCGTCTCTCCCGGCTTGGCGCTGTGCCGGTTCGAAGCAAACACCAGCCGCTTTCCATCGGAGCTGAACATCGGGAAGCCGTCGAAGTCAGCGCTGAAGGTGATGCGTTCCTGCCCGGTGCCGTCTTCATTGATCATGTAGATATCGAAATTGCGTCCCCGCGGATCGTCCATGTTCGACGCAAAGATGATCCGCTTGCCATCCGGATGCCAGAACGGCGCAAAATTCGCTTTGCCATTGTGCGTGACCTGCCGCTTGCCTGAGCCATCGGCGTTCATGACCATGATCTCGAGCTTCGTCGGACGGATCAATCCATCCTTCAGCAGCGCCTGATAATCCGCGATCTCCTTCGCGTCGCTGGGATGATGCGCGCGATAGACGATCTTCTTGCCATCGGCGGAGAAGAACGGTCCGCCGTCGTATCCGATCTCATTGGTCAATCGCCGGATGTTCTTGCCCTTCGCATCCATCGTGTAGATGTCCAGATCGCCGTCGCGGGTAGAAGTGAAGACGATGCTCTTCCCATCGCGACGAATCGTCGCCTCCGCGTCATAACCCTTCGAGGCAGTGAGCTGCTTCAGATGACTGCCATCGCGGTCCGCGATAAAAATATCGAAGGTGTCGTGGATGGGCCACACGTAACCGCGCGAGTAGTCCGGGCGCGGTGGACACTTGGCATCGCCCAGATGCGTGGATGAATAAAGGATCTTCCTGCCGCCGGGAAAAATGTACGAGCAAGTCGTTTTGCCCTTACCGGTCGACACCAGCTTCGGCGGTTCCAGCTTCTCCTGCTTCGTGGCCGAGGGGACTTTCATCACGTAGATCTGGTCACAGCCGCCTTCGGCCGGCGTGTGCTGCAAACTTAGCCATTTGTCATCCGCGGAAAAATAGGCTTCGGCATTCTCGCCGCCGTTCGTCAGTTGTCGGATGTTGCGCAGGTGCTTCTCTTCGGGCAGCACAAGCGGATCTTCGGTCTTGGTCAGCGCAAGCTGCTGCGCCCCCGCCAAAACCGCGAAAGCGACTGCCAGAAACAAAGTGACAGACAGGGATTTCCTTACGACTGCGCGCATAGTTCGCTTCTCCATTACTTGCGTTGTTCCAGGGTGACTTTCACGGTCATCGGTTTGCCTTCGCGCAGGACGGTCACGTCGAGCGTGTCGCCGATCTTGTACTGCCGCAGTGCAAAGGTGAAGTCATACAGGTTGGTGATGGGTTTGTCCCCAAAACGGGTCATAACGTCGCCGGGCTTGAGGCCGGCCTTGTCAGCGGGAGAATTTTTGCGGACGTCTGCAAACTTCACGCCGCCGGCATTTTCGCCCATGTCTGGCACCGACCCGAAGTAGGGGCCGTAACCGCCGCCGCCCGAGCCGCCGCTCACCGGGCGCGGCTCCTCCACGCGGATGAACTGCGCGCGCTGGGTACGCTCCAGCTCTTGCGTAAGGTCGGCGATAAAGTTCAGCAGCTTCGCTGCCTGCCCGGATTCGATCTTTTCCGCCGTGTCCGAAGGTTTGTGATAATCCGCATGCAATCCGGAAAAGAAGAACAGCGACGGGATCTGCTTGGCCAGGAAGGAAATATGGTCGCTCGACCCCGAGCCCGCGCCGGAAGTCTCCAGCTTGAGCTGATGCTTGGCGCTCACCTGCTCGATTATTTCCTTGAAGTTGCTGCCGCTTCCGGAAGCGCCCAGGAAGATGCGTCCGTCCGGCTTGATGCGGCCGATCATGTCCATGTTGATCATGGCGACGGCTTTATCCAGCGACTTGGTCGGATGATTGACCCAATAGGCCGAGCCGAGCAATCCAATCTCTTCACCGGAGAAGGCGATGAAAAGCACCCCGCGCTTGCGGTCTTTCTGTTCAGAAAGTAAACGCGCTAGTTCAAGCAAACCAGAAGTTCCGCTGGCATTGTCGTCAGCCCCGGGATGTACTTTCCCGATCATCGACGGCGCCAGCGAACTCCCATTGCCAAATCCTAAATGATCGTAGTGCGCTCCCAGGATCACGTATTCGTCGCTTTCGCCCGGCAGGTACGCAACCACATTGCTTACTTTGGCTTGCACGCGCTCCAAGTCAACTTTTACTTCGAGCGCGACATTCGCAGGCAGTGCGAACGACTGGGGTGAGCTGGTAGTGTCAATCTGGTTCTGCACTTGCTCCAGAGATTTTCCTGCGAGCTTGAGCCAGCCATCGGCGATCGAGTTCGTCACCTGCACCATCGCGATCCCGGCATTCTCCGGGCCGGCCAACGAGCCAAAACGGGGCAGTAAGTCTTCTTCTTTACCGTCCAACTTCCCATTCACCAGCACGACCGCCTTCGCTCCGTGATTGCGGGCATTGATGGCTTTGTTGACGAGCTGCGCGTGCGAGGTGCGCTGTCCTGCTTTCTTGGTCAGGCTGGCTGGCTCGTAGCGCAGCAAGACGACGATCTTGTCTTTTACATCGAAGTGAAAGTAGTCGTCATAGCCGGCATCACTTGCTGATACACCGTATCCCGCGAAAACAACCGGCCCGGTGACGTCGGACGTGGCCGAGAAACTGAACGGAATGTAATCGCGCTCGATGGCCAACCTCTGCTTCTTGCCTGCAATGGTCGCTTCCAGTTTGTTCTTGCCGCGCAGCTTCGCGCCAGTAGTCACAGTGAAGGGCTGAAGGTAGCCATTGTCGCCGGCCGGTTGCAGCTTCAACGCGGCAAAGCGCTTTTGCAGATGATCGCGGGCATGTTCCAGCCCTTTGGTGCCCGCCCCGCGGCCCTGCATCTTCGGATCGGCAAGCGTGGTTACATCTTTGGCGTATCGTTCGGGCGAGGCCTGTCCCCAAAGAGAGACAGAAACGGCCAGGAGCAGCAGCGGAGCGGATCGTCTGGTCATATTTGGAATGGGGTGCAGTCTAAATGAAAACACGGGATAACGCGCTTTGAATGTGTCCAACGTCACACCTTGTAGAATGTCGCAGATGAAAGCTATCGGCATCATTCCGGCCCGGATCGCATCTACGCGGCTGCCGCGCAAGATCCTGCGTGAGATCGCGGGCAAAACGATGTTGGCCCATGTGTATGGCGCCGCCAAGGGCTGTAAGCAGCTGGCTGAGGTCATCGTCGCGACCGATTCACCGGAGATCATGGAAGTGTGCCAAAAGAATGGCTGGCGCGCGCAGATGACATCTGACCAGCATCGCAGCGGCACCGACCGGGTGTATGAAGTAGCTAAAACCATCGCGGCGGACGTTTATGTCAACGTTCAGGGAGACGAGCCGCTGGCCCGTCCCGAACACATTGACGCTCTGCTCAGGCCGATGCTGCATGACAACATATTGGTATCCACAGTGATGACGCCCTGCCCCGTAGCGGACATCAACAATCCCAACGCGGTGAAGGTAGTTACCAGCGCCGGCGGACAAGCCCTTTATTTTTCCCGCGCTACCATTCCTTTTGACCGGGACCAAGCCAAGTCATTCCGTTACATGAAGCACCTGGGGTTTTATGCCTACCGCCGCGCCGCCTTGGACAAATTCTGCACGTTGCCGGAATCAGCGTTGGAGCGGAGTGAGCGCCTGGAGCAATTGCGTTTCCTCGAAAATGGCATTGAAATTTATGTCGAAGAGACGGAATATGACACCGTCGGCGTCGACACCGAAGATGACCTCCGGCGCGTGGAAGGCATCATAAAAGCATCGGGAATTGATTGATTTGGATTGATGATTGAAAGGCAGCAAAGGAACCAAGGTAAGACAGGACCAGCCTAAATGGCCGGATATCAGCAGTCCGCTTACGAAGCTCGTGACCATGGACAAGGCCCCGCAATCCTCTCCCAAAGCGTTTCCCATTGACCGCTTTGAGTTACTCGTCCGCTCCTACCTGGACAAACTGGTGGACTGGGAAGTGGTCCACAACTTTGCCATCGCCCACATTGACGACGAGTACCTTCCGGAATTCCAACGGCCGGTCGAAGACCTGCACCTGATGTTCCTGCCGCGCTTCCGCTCCGACGCCGAAAGCTATGTGGAACGCACCCAGATCAAATACCTGCTAGATCTATTAGAGATGCTAAGGGCCGACGTTGCACAGTACGGCCCCGAGATCGTCCGTGACCGCGAGCTGAAGAAGATGGCCAGCGAGGATCCGGCCAAGCACTCAGCCCGTGCCGAGCATCGCAACCGGCACCGCCGCGATCCGCGCACCGATTCTCCCCGAGAAGATTCACCGCAATGAAAGAGGAGGCGCCAAAGCGCCTCCCCTTTGCTGCTGCTTCTGTTGCTGCTTCCCAAACGTTATTTCTGAGTACTGTCCGGCTTCTGGCCTTCCGTCTTATTTCCCCAGGCGCCGCGGCGCCCATGCTTGCCCATGTGCTCTTTGCGGTTCTGCTTCATGGTCTCGAACTTCGTCTGCTGTTCCGGAGTCAGGATGCTCTTCATCTGGCTCTGGCTGGACTCGCGTAACGCCTTCATCTGCTCCATCTTTTGCTCTTTGGTCAGCGAAGTGTTAACGCGAAGCTCCTGAGCTTTGGTGCGTTCCTGTTCGTGCAGGGCCTTGAGTTGGGTCTTCTGCGCTTCAGTCAAGCCCAATTCGGTGGACATCTTTTGCATGTGGGCTCTTCCGCCCCTGCGTCCCATCTTGCCCGCCATATGGCGTTGATGCTGGGCATCCATGCTCTTGTGTTGATCAGTTGTAGTGGTAGTTGTGGGGGTGTTCTGCGCTACCAACTGCGCCGCGCTCAGGGTAAGCATCGCAGTAGCGGAAAACACAAATTGCGCAAATCTCTTCATTGGCTGTTCCTCTCATCATCCTGACGCTCTGCGCCCGGCTGTCTCCTACACAAACCTAGCTGCAGGAAAAAAGTTGCGTTGGCGCCAAGCTTGGTCGTCAAGCTCTTTTAGGCTAGAATGCGCGCACCTTCCGAGGTGAACGAATGGCATTGTCTGCGGGAACCCGCCTGGGCCCATATGAGGTCGTGTCGGCCATCGGCGCCGGCGGTATGGGCGAAGTCTATCGTGGACGCGATACTCGCCTCGACCGCACCGTAGCCATCAAGGTGCTGTCTGCCCACCTGTCTGCGAGCCCGGACCTGAAGCAGCGCTTCGAGCGCGAGGCCCGTGCCATAAGCGCGCTGCAACATCCCAACATTTGTGTGTTACATGACGTCGGTAGTGAGAATGGCACCGATTATCTGGTCATGGAGTTTCTCGAGGGAGAAACGCTCTCCGACCCCCTGAGGCGTGGCCCCTTGTCGCTTGATCAGTTCTGGAAGATCGCCATCGAGGTGGCAGACGCGCTGGACAGAGCCCACCGCGCCGGCATCACCCACCGCGACCTCAAGCCCGGCAACATCATGCTGACCAAGTCGGGGACCAAGCTGCTGGATTTTGGGCTGGCGAAGGCCAGTGGCAC
>DATLCI010000196.1:0-4005 GCA_035526435.1 Terriglobales bacterium | reverse complement strand
CATACGCTGCGTCGCGCGGCCGTCATTTATCTCATCGGATTTTTTCTGGCGATTACGCCTTACTTCAACTTCTCTCATGTGCGCATCATGGGCGTGCTGCAGCGGATCGCGCTGTGCTATGCGATATCCGGCGTGATTTATCTCTACACCCAGAAAAAGCAGCGGGCCTACATCATTGGCGCGGCACTCATTGCGTATTGGGCGCTGATGACGTTCGTTCCGGTACCTGGATACGGCGCAGGAAATCTTACCCCCGAAGGAAACCTGGCCGCGTACATCGACCGCGCCGTGATGCTGGGACATTTATGGAAGCCGTTGTGGGACCCTGAAGGTCTACTCAGCACCATGCCGGCCATCTGCACCATGCTGATCGGCACCTTCATTGGCGAATGGCTGATGGTGAAAACGACCTGGCAGAATAAGTTGAAGGTGTTGGGCATTGGCGGGGCAGTCGCGGTGGTTGTGGGACTTGCTTTGCATCCGCTCTTCCCTATTAACAAAGCACTTTGGACGAGCAGCTACGTGATCTTCACCGCCGGGTACGCCATGTTACTGCTCGCGGCGTGTTATTGGCTGATCGACGTTAAGAAGTGGCGCACTTGGAGCAAGCCGTTTTTAGTATTCGGCATGAACGCCATCCTTATATTCACCGCTTCGGGATGGCTTTCAAAAAACATGGGTATCTTCCGGGTGCAGATGCCGAACGGTCGCATGGCCGGAGTGAATACCTGGATCTATCAGACCATCTTTGTGCCGCTGGCGAGTGATCCGCGGAATTCTTCGCTCGCTTATGGGCTCACCTACGTCGCCTTTTGGCTAGCGATTTCATGGTGGTTGTACAACAAGAAGATCTTCGTAAAAGTGTAAAATCGCTCGCGCTAATCATTCAGTGGAATTGCTGATCTACTCAGGAGCCTCGATGCCGCTTCCCCGCTTTATTGCCGCCGTTCTCTCGGTCACCATTGGTGTCACTCTCGCGCCGGCGCAGGCTCCTGCAGCGCCCGCCAAGCCACGCACCTATCTTCATGTGGGCAAGCTGCTTGACGTAAAGACCGGAAAGGCAGTCCCGAACCAGACCATCGTGATTGAAGGCGACCGCATTGTCAGCATCGCCGCGGGCGCGCCGCCGGCGGGAACGGCAAAGACCAACATCATTGAGCTGCCATCAGCCACGGCGCTGCCCGGCCTCTTTGATATGCACACCCATCTGACCTTCTCGCCGGATACATTCGGCTACGCGGAGTTAGGTATCTCTGTACCGCGCGAGGCACTGATCGGCGCAGCCAACGCCAAGACCACGCTCGAAGCAGGATTCACAGCGGTTCGTAACCTGGGCGCAAGCGCCTACACTGACGTCGCGCTCCGCGACATGATCGATGAAGGGAAGCTGCCGGGGCCGCGCATCATGGCCAGCGGCCCGGCGCTGGGCATCACCGGCGGACACTGCGACAACAATCTGTTGCCGTTTGAATCTCACAGCAAGGCGGACGGCGTGGCCGATGGCGTGGCTGCAGTGCAGCAGAAGACGCGCGAGATCATCAAGTACGGCGCGGATGTTATCAAGGTCTGCGCCACTGGAGGCGTGCTTTCCAAGGGCGACGACCCGAAGGCGTCCCAATACACGCAGGAAGAGATGAAGGCCATCATCACCGACGCCCACCGCTTGGGCCGTAAAGTCGCTGCGCATGCGCACGGCGGTGAGGGGATCATCTGGGCATCGAATGCCGGGATTGATTCCATCGAGCATGGCAGTTACATCGACGAAGAGGGAATTGCCACGTTAAAGAAGAATGGTACTTACCTTGTACCCACTCTTTATCTCGGGACTTGGTTCTTGGAAAACGCCGAGCGCAACCACGTACCCAAGTTCTATCTCGACAAAGCGAAGGCCGTGTTACCCGAAGCGCGCAAGAACATCGCGAAGGCCATCGCCGGCGGAGTGAGGATAGCCTTCGGCACTGACGCGGCGGTGTATCCGCACGGACTCAACGCGCGTGAGTTTGCCGTGATGGTGCAGCTCGGCATGACGCCGCTGCAATCCCTTCAGTCTGCAACCATCAACGCAGCTGACTTGATGGGGTGGAGCAAAGATGCGGGCACACTGGAAGCGGGCAAGTGGGCAGACATCATTGCGGTAGATGGAGATCCGGTTGCCGACGTCACGAAACTTGAGCACGTGAAGTTTGTGATGAAGGGTGGCGTAGTGTTCAAGAATGAATACGGGAAGTAAGTCGAAGACGAACCCCGAGCCATTGTTGTTGGGACGCAGCGATGTAGCCGCCCTCCTGACAATGCCGGACTGCATCGTCGCTGTGGAATCTGCATTTCGCCTATACGGCGAAGGGAAGACGGCGAAACCTGGTGTGCTGGGCGTGCATACCGAAGGCGGCGGCTTCCACATAAAAGCAGGAATACAGAGGTCCGGGGACCGCTCGTACTTCGTCGCGAAGGTAAATGGGAACTTCCCGGGAAATCCTGCCGCTCATCAACTCCCTACTATCCAGGGGATATTAGTGCTCGCGGACGCGAGCAACGGAACTCCGCTCGCGATCATGGATTCCGTTGAGATCACCAACCAGCGCACCGGCGCAGCCACCGGGATCGCGGCCAGGTATCTCGCGCGCAAGAATTCCACCTGCGCGCTTATATGCGGCTGCGGCGTGCAGGCTAAGACGCAGCTCCAAGCCTTGCAGGCCGTGCTTCCGCTGACCAAGGTTTTCGCGTACAGCACCGACTACTTTCAAGCGCAGGCTTTCGCGAATGCAATGACCATGGACTTGAAGCTAGAAGTTGAACCTGTCGCCGACTTCCGCAGCGTCATTGCTCGCTGCGACGTTTGCGTAACCTGCACTCCGGCGCAGAAGTGGTTTCTAGGGAAGGACGATGTTCCTGAGGGAATGTTCATTGCCGCAGTGGGCGCAGACAACGAACATAAGCAAGAGATCCAGCCGGAACTGATGGCCAAGGCAAAAGTGGTTACGGACATCACCGACCAATGCGCAGTGATGGGAGACCTGCATCATGCGATCGCGGCAGGGAAGTGCCAGAAAGAAAATGTCCATGCTGAACTGGGTGAGCTTGTAGCCGGGAAGAAACCTGGAAGGACGTCTCCGCAGGAAATCACCATATTCGACAGCACCGGAATGGCATTGCAGGACGTGGCGGCGGCGATCGGGGTGTATGAGGCGGCTCTGGTTCGCGGAGGCGTCAGAACTTTTCCCTTAGCTTGATTACCCAGAAAGATTGCATCGAGCGCGCCCCGGCGGAAATCCATTAGTATTCCCTTATGCCCCGACCCTCTCGAGCCGCTGAAGGCTTGCCTAAGCCCAAAGCGAAGAACAAGCAGCTATTAAAGAATGTATTGCCCGAGGTGTGGGCCCTAGTTAAGCCGCGCTGGCCGCTCCTGGCCGCCGGATTGGTATTGATGGCCATCAATCGGGTGGCCGGATTGGTATTGCCGTGGTCGACCAAATACCTCATCGACGACGTCATTAACAAACACCAGACTGAATTGCTCAGACCGCTGATCGCGGCGGTGATAACCGCCACCGTGATTCAGGGAATCACGTCTTTTTCCCTTACGCAGTTGCTTTCGAAAGCCGCGCAACGCTTGATCGCGGAGCTGCGCCAGCGGGTGCAGCAACATATCGGCCGGCTGCCGGTGTCCTTCTACGATTCGAATAAGACCGGCAATCTAGTCTCGCGCATCATGACCGACGTGGAAGGCGTGCGGAACCTGGTCGGCACGGGGTTAGTCGAACTGGTTGGCGGACTTCTCACCGCGGCCATCGCGTTTGTCGTTTTGTGGAACATCAGCGCATTGATGACGGGGCTGGCATTCGCCTTCGTCGTGTCATTCGCCATTGCGGCGAACATCGCCTTTGGAACCATCCGTCCTATCTTCCGCGAACGCGGCAAGATCAATGCTGAGGTCACCGGGCGACTGACGGAATCGTTAGGCGGGGTGCGCGTGGTGAAGGGATATCACGCCGAGAGCAGGGAAGC
>DATLCI010000187.1:0-3799 GCA_035526435.1 Terriglobales bacterium | reverse complement strand
GTGCTGAGGCCGCCAACCGCCACCAGGGCGATTCCCGCAGCTCTCTGTTGTTCTTCCGTGAGTCTTCGCGAGAACAAGAGTCCTATGCCGATTCCCAAAGCTACTCGCGTTCCAGCGATCAGGGCCAACTCCGCGAAACTAACATTCCGTTGCATACTCATCTCCTGGCTTCTCTAGGATGGATGCCGGCCTCAAGGACAATAGATGCCCTTAGCGACTACTCTGCCGCTGCCAGTCCTGAAGCCGGCATCGCCATCGGATCGGCGAAGTTTAACTTGCGATCGAACTCGCGATGCAGCAGCCAGATATTCACCACCGCCTGAACGATCACGGTGGCCGCCGCCAAATACCAGAGATGGCGCATCTGAAAATTCGGCACGCGCGATATCAAGACCGCCGGCCCCGCAAACAGCGTCATACGGGCCACGGAACTGAACAGCGGCGGGATGGTATTGCCGATCCCCTGGAACAAGCTGGAAGTCGTGAATACCAGCCCACTTGCGAGAAAATTCCACGAGATGATGCGCAGGTATTCCGAACCAAAGCGCACTACTTCGGGATCATGGGAAAAAAGTCCGATCATCCACGCCGGACTGATATGGCAAAGCAGCGTCAACACCAACGTTATGGCGGTACAGAACTTTGCCGCCGCATAGAACGTCTCTCGCACTCGACCCCCGATGCGCGCTCCAAAGTTTTGTCCGGCCAGTGGCGCTGCTGCGAACGCGATCGCGATCACCGGCATGAATCCCGCTTGCATCACCCGCGCACCAATGCCAAAACCCGCCTGGGCCGCTGATCCAAATGGCCGGATGATCCCGTAGATGAGCATCATGTACAGCGACATCAATGCGAACTCCGTCCCCGCCGGCAGCCCAACCTTCGCCATCTTTCCCCAAGTCTCGGAGTGGGGCGGCCAGGCGCGCGGAACAAAGTCCAGCCCGCTGTTTCCCACTTCCACATAAACGATACCGGCAATCACTCCCACTAATACTGATAAGAATGTTGCGATGGCCGTACCTGCAACCCCGAGTGGATGCCCGGTGCCCCATCCAAACATCAACACCGGCGCCAGCGCCATGTTCAATATGATGGTCGCCACCGAGATCATCATGGAAGGCTTGATCAACCCCAGACCCCGAAGTGCCGAGCCGATCGCGATCAACGGGAACTGCAGCGCCATGGCCGGAACAAACCAGGTCAGGTACGCCGTACTGAGGGTCGCCGTGATGGCATCGGCACTCATGCGCTGGCTGTAAACATCGCGCATCAGAAACGCGATGACAGCAAACACCACTCCCACCATCGAAGAAAGGGTCAAAGATTGGTTGAATACAAAGTTGATCCGCGCTTTGTCCTTTTTCCCTGCCGCATGCGAGATCAAAGTCGTGGTGCCCACCCCCAAAGTCTGCGACAGCGCCAGGACTACAAACATCAGGTTGCCAGCCAGCCCCACCGCGGCCACTGCTTCCTTTCCTAATCGGCCAACCCAATATAGGTCCGCCAGGAAGTAGAGCGTTTGAAAGATGGTGCTCACCATCATGAAGGCAGCAAGCTGGAACAATGCTTTAGTGATAGATCCTTGAGTCAGGTCTTTCAAACGCCCTCCTGAATGCCGTGCTCGGTTGCCTATGTCCGAGCAGTAGTGACTTTATTTCGACCGCTTGTACTCGTAGCTAAAAGATTTTGGTCCATTCTTCCCCGGACCTTGGATGCGCGCAGTTAGCCCGCCGTCCTTATTGTGTGTGTACGTGATCTGCTGGGGGAAATCATGTTGCAAGTTCTGAAAGACGACTTCGCTCTGGGAGCTCTTCAGTAGCTTGAACTCTGTCGGTGGACGCCCCTGCGGCTGCGCTATGTAGAAGAGGTCGTCCCCGCGCTGCTCAATGCGAACGAACTCGAAGCCGTTGACCTTGCCACTATCCAGGGTGCGGCTCATGCCTATCATCATCCCGCCGGACGGGCGCATCCATTGTTCTTCCGTGGTGCGGTCGCCTTTGGTCAGGATCCATGAGCCTGCCAGCCACTCCAGCTCGCTAAGGTCGGCCGCTGACACTGAGACTGTGACCACCAACAGCGCCGCTGAACAAAACCGTCGCCACACCTTGCGCATAACCCCTCCCGAATGTGGCTGCCACCTTACCGCGCTGGCCCGGTAAAAGAAAGCGCCGGATGGGCAGGCGTTAGAATAGCCGCGTGACCGGACGCCACAAAACCATCGCCTTCTTCATCACCCTGGGCAGTGTGCTCGTCGCCGTAGCGGTGGTTTTGAATGTCGGCTGGATCGCTGTGCACTGGAAGAGTGCGGTACCGCTCGTGCTGGGCGTAATCTTTTTTGCCCTGATCATCGCCGGATTTGTGATCTACACCATCTTCCTGGTGCGGGAGATCCGCCGCAATGAGCAACACGATAGTTTTATCAATGCCGTCACTCACGAGTTGAAGACCCCCATCGCTTCCATTCGCCTGTACTTGGAAACCTTGCAGTCCCGCGAAGTCACTGACGACCAGAAGAGGCAGTTCTACAACGTGATGCTGGCTGACGCGGATCGCCTCCACTACACCGTGGACCAGGTGTTGAAGGCGGGCATCGCCGGTCAGAAGAATGCGCAATCGCCGCTGGTGAGCATTGACATGATCAGCATCGTCAATGAGTGTGCGGAGCTGGCGCGCGTTCGCCATCATCTGGACGATTCCGCCCTCCAGGTGTTGCTTCCGGAAGGTCACACCGTCGCGTCGGTGCTCGGTAATCCCGATGAACTGGTGACCGCCCTTTCCAACCTGATCGACAATGCGGTGAAATATTCCGGCCTGACCGTGCAGATCAGCGTGAAGCTGCTGCTCTCGCATGAAAAAGTCTGTGTCGTGGTGCACGATACCGGCGTGGGGCTTCCGCGAAATCAATTGAAACTCATCTTCGACCGCTTCTATCGTGCGCCGCGTAAGGGCGCGAAAGATGTAAAGGGAACCGGCCTGGGTCTATACATCGTGCGCAGCGTCGCCAAGAAACATGGGGGCAAGGTTTACGCCGAAAGTGAAGGCGAAGGTAAGGGAAGTACTTTCACCCTGGAACTACCGCGCGCGGAGGGCATAGCTTGAGTTCCGTTCTCATCGTCGAAGATGAAGCCCACCTGGCCGATGGCCTCCGCTTCAATCTGGAAGCCGAAGGCCACCAAGTGGAAGCGGTGGGCGACGGCGAAGAGGCGCTCGAACGCATCCTCGACGAGAAAAAATCCTACGACGCCATTATTCTGGACGTCATGCTCCCCGGGAAAGACGGTTTTACCGTCGCCCATGAGCTGCGCAAGTCCGGACACTTCGTGCCCATCCTCATGCTCACCGCCATGGGACGCCCCGAAGACGTCCTCAAGGGCTTCGAAGCCGGCGCCGACGATTATCTTCCCAAGCCCTTCGAGTTGAAGATCCTCATTGCCCGGGTGCAGGCGCTGCTTCGGCGTCGCGACTGGCAAAAAGATTCTCCCAAGAAAAATACGGATGATGTCTTCACCTTCGCCGGCAAAACCCTCGACTTCGGCAACTTGGAATTGATCGTTGGCAAAAAGAAATATCGCCTCACCGCCATGGAGACCGAGCTGCTGCGTTTCTTCGTTACCAATGCCGACAAGCCGGTGTCACGCAAAGAGATCCTGGAAAAGGTTTGGGGGCTGAAGACAGATACGGACACCCGCGCCATCGACAACTTCATTGCCCGCCTGCGCAAGTACATTGAGACCCACCCCACCATCCCGCACCACCTGTTGACGGTTCGCGGGATCGGTTACAAGTTCGTCCCCGAGCC
>DATLCI010000180.1:0-16530 GCA_035526435.1 Terriglobales bacterium | reverse complement strand
CGTGGGAAAGCGTTGCGCGAGCTCCGTATATGCCCCCGCGGCGTTGGCGTAATCATTGCGTAGCAAGAACTTATTGCCCAGGCTGAGCAGCGCCTCTTGAAACCAGCCGCTCGCGGGCGCGGAGGCGCGCATCTCTTCTATGTACCGGGCATGAAGGTCGTCATCGCGGTCGGTGCGCGCTAATTCCGCCAGCAGGTACAGACGCTGAGCATTCACTTCCACCTCGGCGGATGGCGGCGGCATCGCCAAAAGAACCTTGCGGGCTTCTCCTTCATTATCGGAACGGTAAAGAGCATTCGCCAGGGCGATCTGGTAACTCGGAGCAGCGCTCTCCGCGATCAAGTCACGTAGCTCTTTAATCGCCTGGGAATAGCGTTTTCCCTTGATAAGCAGATCGGCGCGTTGTTTCTGAAGCTCCGGCGCGGTGGAATCAAACGCATTCATCGCACGCAAGATGCCAGCAGCCTCGTCGGCTTCCCCACTGAGCGGCATTTGGAAGTACACCTTGCGCAATGCGGAGATAGCGGGGTCAGTGCGCCCCGCGGCCCGGTACGCCTGTCCCAGGGTGACTTCGACATCTGCCCGGTTCGGGCTGCGATTCGCCTCCAATATTTCGACGACCAGATCCGATGAACCAGTGCTCAGCAAGGAGCGGGCGCGCAGTAAAGCTGCATCCTGGCGGAAGAGCGATTCGGGATAACGTTTTTCAAAGCCGTCCAGGGCGATGATGACTTCCTGCTGCTGTCCGAGATTGCGATAAGCCGAGGCCAGGAAGAAATCAACGTAATCGCCTAACTCGCGGGCGTGAAGTTTGGCGTTCTTGAGCGCCGCGACCGCCTTGCCGTAATCGCCTTCAAGGGAACGCGCATAACCTGCCACCAACCAGGCTAACGCACCAGCGTCAGTGCCCACCCGCTGCTTCGCGTAGGTCTCTACACCGGCGAAAGCGGAGCTTGAGCGAGTGGACAAAAGCTGGGTCGCCATCGGCCGCAGGTCGGCGGAGGCGACAAACGCTTGCCGCATGCGCTTCGCACGGGCGGTCTCCAGCGCCTGTTGGCGAGGGGATTTTACAGGTGGTTTCCTGACCGCCTTGGTATTGGTCTTGGCTTTGGGCTTCGCGGTCTTTTGCCGGGCGGCAGCAGGTTTCTTCTTAGAGGTCTGCGTGACCGCAGATATCGGCAACAACAGGGAGACGACAACGAGAGATGCAACTAGGCGCTTCACAGGGAACAGACCCACGGAATCCACAGCAACTACTACCCCGATTCTATTTGAAACCCTCACCCAGGTTCGACTCGTCATTGTCGGCTAGGATGCGGATCACTTCTGCGTTGAAATAACCGGCGCTCGCCGCCGCGGTAGAACCGTAACGTTTTTCGTAGGTGTTGCGGCTCTTGTCTATGTCTTCTTTTAGACGTTGATACAGGTCTTTGTTCTGCCTGCCTTCCGTCACTTTCGCCTGGTTATAGAGCTTGATCTCGTCCACCAGGAGTTTGGCAAAGCGTTTCGCTTTCTTGTGGACCTCCTGATCTTCCGGCGAAAGGTCAGCCGTAGCATCAGCGGCAGCTTTCGGCGGTGGGGGTGGTGGAGGCTCCGGAACGGCAACGGGAACCGGGATAGAAGCCGCTGCGGCCTGAGCGACCGGCTCCGGTGCCGATGCCTCTGCAACCGCGGCACCGCCACCCTTTCGCAGTGCCAGGATCTCCAACCAACTGGACGCGGAACGGACCAGCACGCGTACTGCGGACTGGTCAGATTGACCATGGGGCTCGGTCCCGCCATCGGTATAAAGCACGGCGGCGACCTTGTCGCGCACCACCAGCGGATGGACTGTGGCATTGCCGTCGAACGGATTGCCCTGCGCGGTAATGAAGTCTTGATCGAACTCTGCGGCTGCGGCTGAGACTGGTTCCTTGTCCTGGAGTGCCCTTCCAGCCAGCCCACTGGAGCCGCTGATATTCACGCCTTTCAAGTCGTTGGAGAATCCGCGCGCTTGCCACGAGGTCAGGTTCCCCGCTTTCACCACGAACAGAGCCGCGCGAGAGGTGAACTGGGCGGCGCCATCCAACATAGCCTTGAGGATGTCAGCCTGCCCGGACGCGTCATAGACGGAGCCGACGGCGGCATAGAGAAGATCGGTGGGAGCACCACCGGCAGCAACCTCTTCTTTCTTAACCGGCTTTGCCGATCGAGACAGCTCTTCCAGCAACGGCTCCAGGGACTCCGTCACCCGGCGGATCACTTCTTGCTTAAGGCCGTCAACATGGGAGTCAAAGACTTCAGAGACAGTCTTCTGGACGAGTTTGGAGACTTCTTTAGGATCAGGCATTTTTACGGGGTCGCGAAGCCGTACAAGGTTAGCGCGATTATATGTGCTTCCAGGGGTGTGTCAACCGGCGGAACCTCCGAGACTACTCCACGATCAACCGGGCATGCATCTCATCGTGGCCAAAACCGCAGATGATGCCGCACTCGATGGTGAAAGTTCCCTTCTGGCGGGCGGTATACACGAAGTGGGCGGGCTTGCCAGGATTTACGGCCTCATTTATCCCCAGAGCGCGCACGGCGAAACCGTGCTGGACATCTTCGGTGACAACCTCGAATCGAACGGTCTCCCCTTGCTTGATCCGTATCTCGCCCGGAGAGATGGCGAACTTCTTCATGGTGACGTTAATACTGCGTCCGGGGACTGCGGCTTGGGTACATCCGGGCAGAAGTGCAAGGAGGAGTCCGAGAAGGTACAATGTGGGATCGTTTCGCATCGTTTTTTGAGCCTTGAGTTCAACTTTAGTGGCGCTTTTATCGTACTAAGCAAGACACCGTATTTTGCTGAAAATAGGAATATTTTTGCATCGTAGCCCTATGGGGACCATCCAAACCAATGTAACGACGGGAGACACCGGCCAGGAACTGGCGCTGGTAACAGCGGCGCGCGAAGGCGATATGCATGCCTTCGAGCAACTGATCCAGAAGTACGACCGAAACGTCTTTCGAATCGCCCAGCACATCACCCAAAACCGCGAGGATGCGGAGGATGTGGTGCAGGACGCATTCCTCAAGGCGTACCAGAACCTGAATAAGTTCCAGGGTAACTCCAAGTTTTATACCTGGCTGGTGCGAATCGCAGTGAATGAGGCCTTGATGCGCTTGCGGAAACGCAAGGCTGACAAGACCGTGTCCATGGACGAGGACGTGGAGACCGAAGACGGGTCGATGCCGCGGGAAGTCGCGGACTGGAGCCCGAACCCGGAACAACTGTTTGGGCAGTCCGAACTGGGTGATATTCTCGGCAAGACCATCCAGGGACTGCCAACGAGCTTCCGCACAGTGTTCGTGTTGCGCGATGTAGAAGGTATGAGTACGGAAGAAACGGCAGAAATGCTGGGGCTGAGTGTGCCCGCGGTGAAGTCGAGGCTGTTGCGGGCACGTTTGCAACTGCGCGAACGGCTGAACCGTTATTTCAAGAAAAACAAAAACGGGGACCAAAAGCAGTGAAGTGTAAGGAATTCCTTAAAGAGCTGAGCGATTACCTCGACGGCGCCCTCGACCCGAAGCTCCAGGCAGAACTACAGGAGCACCTCCAATGGTGCAGCAACTGCTATGTGGTCTGCAATACGACCCAGAAGACCATTGAGATTTACCGCGAGAACAAGATCTACGAACTTCCTGACGACCTCCGCAGTAAATTGCAGACCGCCATCCTCTCTAAATGCAAAGGTACCAAGCCCCAACCCTGAGTTTTCCACAACACCAACAACTGTTGTCTGATCAGTAACTAAGGGATTATCGCGTCCGGGACGAAGAAACCTTTTGAGCCAGATGGAATCTAATAGTGTGTTCGACCAACTTCCCTCCGGTTACACGCGAGGGTGGGCCTTGATCCCCAAAGGGAGTATGCATGATCACGGACCTCATGGACATGCTGTTCGGTTGCTGGCACACGCGGTATAGCTTCCCCATCACTTCCAAACCCGGGCATCGGGCCAAGGCTGCTAAAGCCACGGGCACCTATGTCGTCTGCCTGGATTGCGGAAAAGAATTTGCGTATGACTGGACCCAGATGAAAGTCGTGCCGAACGATTACGTCATGGAAGAGATGCCGGCTGCGGCTGCATCTCTGGCCAGCAAGCAAGCTGCATAAAAAAGCCCCGGCTATCGCCGGGGCGGTATCCACCTGCCAAACCCTGACTGTATCTACATCCCAGTGGATGCGTCCGTGGACCTGTTCCCTGCTAGCAATTCATTGAGCAGGCCCAGCATGTCACTCACGGACAGTATGCCCTTCAGTTCGCCATCTTCCACCGCCAGTAGCGCCCCGATTTTTTTGGTATAGAGGAGCTGAGCGGCTTCGGCGATGGGCGCCGAAGGCGAGATGGTGAGCGGGTTCTTGGTCATCGCCATAGTGATCGGAGTCTTCTCGAAGACGTCGTTGTACTCCTCCTGAGATTGCTTGGAGAGGATGGAAGGAGCCAGCCGGGAGACGTCGCGATCGCTGATGATCCCTACGACCTTCCCGGTCTCCACGGAGACGATGGGAACGTGCCGTTTGCCGGTGCGTCGGATGAGTAAGGCGGCGTCCAGCAGCTTACCGTCGTCGGGTAATGTAGTGACCGACGTCGTCATGTAATCGCTGACCAGCATGGAGGGTCCCCCTAGGGCGTGCTTCGGTAGTGGCGAATTCTAGCAAACGTAAGCCGAAAAAGCCCGAAGTTCCTGAATACAGCGGCTGATAACGGAAGCGGCCGGATATAATGAGCCCATCTGAATCCGCTCCGCCCCTATATTGAAAGAACTCCACGCCAGCGTCCGCGAAGTTGCCGTTCTGCAGGAAGCCACCGACATGGTGCTCTCCTCCATGGACGCCGATATGGTGCTCCATCACATGCTCCTGGTGGCCCGCAACTACTTTGGAGTGACCGCCTGCGCGGTGATGCTGGTGGATCCGGAAAAGAACGAACTTTACATCCATACCCATAACGGCTTCGAAGACCGCGAAGTGCTTGCGCGCCGCTACAAGATCGGACGTGATGGAGTGACGGGCCACGTTGCTGCCACCAAGGCGCCTATCTACGTGCCCGACGTGAGCAAGGACCCGCGCTATGTGAGCGCGCGCGCCGACGTACGCTGCGAGCTGGCATTGCCCCTGGTGGTGCGCGACGAGGTCCTGGGAGTGCTGACGCTCAGCAGCACGGAAACCGATTACTTCTCCGACGAGATCATTGGGTTACTCTCCCTCTTTGCCGGCCAGGCGGCCGTCGCGCTGGATAACGCCCGGCTTTATTCCACCGAACGGCGCCGGATGCGGCAGATAGAATTTGTGAACCTGATCGCCCGGTCCGCGACTACCGCGCACGACATCGAGCAATTGATCAACACGTTGACGGAACTCATCAGCGATACGTTCGAGGGCAGCGAAGTCTCGTTGTTATTGCGCGACGCCAATGGGAACCTCTCCCTGCGAGCACATGCTGGTGGGGAGACTCCCGGGCCAGAGCAATTTCAAGCTTCGGTTCGTCATGGCGTGGTGTCAGAGGCGCTCGATGCCCGTATGAATGCGCGGGTGAACAACTGCATGCGCAAGCAGGCGGAATCGCCGAGCTGGTCGCGATGTCTTCCCACTTCCGAGTCGGAGATCGGGGTGCCCTTGTTGGCATTGGGCGAGAGGTTGGGTGTCATCGTGATCTCCCACAAGCGGCCGAACGCATTCACCAATGAGGACCGCTCGATCGCGCAGGCCGCCGGCGATGTATGCGCCACCGCGATCCGTAATGTGCAATTGACAGAAGAGTTAGTGAGAGTCGCCAACACAGACAGCCTGACTGCCGTTTATAACCAACGATACTTTCACGTCGCGGTAAGCCAGGAGATCGTGCGAGCCAAACGTTTCGGAAAGCCATTCTCCGTGGTGATGTTCGACGTCCGGCGGTTCCGGGAGATCAACCAACAATGCGGCTTCGACGGCGGAGATGAAGTGCTGCGAGGCATAGCGCGCTTACTGCGAGCATCGGTGAGGGCAATCGATGTCATTTGCCGGTACACCGCTGACCGGTTTGCCATCGTGCTGCCGGAAACTACAGCCGAGCAGGCAAAGACCTTTCAAGGAAAGCTGGCTGCAGGGCTGGCGACGATCCCGCTCGGGACGGCCTCGAGCACTCCTCTAGAGGCAGTTTACGCTTCGGTGCAGTATCCGCAGGATGGCGTGAACGAACTGGAATTCGTGCGCAAGCTGCTTGACCGGATGGAAAAGCAAAAGGCCAGTGCCCAAGGAGCCAGCGGAGCTAGCTAAAGTAGACCTTTACCTGTATTGCGTATGTTTTGGTCTCTACAGGCCTTGTTCGCGGCGGCTAAATCCCACAGTTTTTGCCCCCGACAGTTTCAAGCTCTCGTTGCTCCAGTTTTCGTAGGTTATGATGACTACATGGCTCCTTCCGTAAGCAAATCAGGCGCGACGAAGTCTGTAACGGAGGCAAATCCTCCCTTGCGCGTCGAAGAATTCCTGATCGAGCTGGCGGACGCCCTCAATACCACCCTTGATCTCGACACCTTGCTCTCCCGGGTGGCGGAGATGGTCAAGCGGCTGATCCCATATGAGATCTTTGGGATCCTGCTGCTGAATGAAAAGACCCAAGACCTGCGGATGCGATTTCAGATCGGGCACCATCCGGAGACGGAGCGCCTGCGGATCAAGATCGGACAGGGCATCACCGGCCAGGCTGTGGAGCGGAACGAACCTGTCCTGGTCAACGACGTCAGGACCCACCCCAACTATGTGAATGGGCATGAATCCGTGCGCTCCGAGCTGGCGGTCCCGCTGGTGACAAAGAACAAGATCATCGGCGTCATTGATATTCAGTCAGTGAAGGAAGAGTTTTTTACTCCCGAACACGCCCGGTTGCTCAGGTTGGTGGCTTCACGGATCGCCATCTCGATAGAAAATGCGCGGCTTTACACGCGCGTGGCCCGTCAGGCGCAGACCTTGCGCATATTGAATGAGATCAGCCGCGATGTTACCTCGATCCTGAATCTGGACGAGTTGTTGAAACGGATCGGCGAACTCATCAGCCGGGTCATCGACTTCCAGATGTTCTCCGTGCTGTTGCTGGATGAGAGTGGGCAGAAGCTTACGCATCGTTTCTCCATGCGGTTCAATGAAAACATCCAGTTGAAGCACGACATTCCCTTGGGACGGGGACTCGTGGGCGCGGCAGCACTGCAGAAGGAACCGGTGCTGGTAGTGGATGTATTGAAAGACGAGCGCTACATACGCTTGAATCCGGAAACGCGTTCCGAGCTCTGTGTGCCCCTCATCTATAAGGAACAGGTCATTGGCGTGTTGGACCTTGAACACACCCGGCGTGGATACTTCAACGATGACAACATGCGGACGATCGTGACGCTGGCGGCGCAGATCGCGATCGCCATCGAGAATGCGCGGTTATATGAGCGCATCGCGCGCGAGGAACAACGGCTGGAACGCGACCTCGCAATGGCGCGCGAGGTCCAGCAGCATTTGCTGCCACCGTGCTGCCCCGTACTGCAGAGTGCGGACATGGCGGTGATGTTTGAACCCGCCCACGCCATCGGCGGCGACATCTACGATTTCCTGAATTACAGCGGCAATCGCATCGGCATTGCCGTAGGCGACGTTAGCGGAAAAGGCGCGCCGGCTGCGCTGTTCGCGGCCCTCGTTGGGGGCATACTGCGCTCCACCGCCGGCATTGAACCAGGGCCGGCCGAGATGTTGACCGCGATCAATCTCAACCTGAATGAGCGAAAGATCGATGCGCATTTTGTGTCGATGATATTTGCCGTCTGGGATGACACTGCACGGACCATGCTGATCGCTAATTCAGGACAGCCGCGGCCCATCTATTGTCACCAGGGAGTGCCGCAGATCGTGGAAGCGGCCGGTATCCCCTTGGGATTGCTGGAGGACACTGACTACGATGAGATCTCCATCCAGGCGCATCCCGGCGATGTTTTTCTGTTCTTCTCCGATGGCATCATTGATGCCGTGAATCGCGATGGCGAGCAGTTTGGGCGTCCGCGGGTAGAAGAGGCGGTCGCCAAGAACCATAAGTTGTCCGCGCAAGCTTTGGTCAGCGCTATCTTCAAGGCGGTACGCAAATTCTCTGATGGGGTGGATTCCTACGATGATGAGACCGTCGTCGTGATGAAGATCAAAGATGGCGCTTCGTCCAATGCGGAAATAGCCGCGAAGCCGCGGCGTAAACCTCAGCCGTAAAGCTCTCCCGTATACTACTTTTCCCATGAAGATGATCAGCCGGCCGCCGGCTTTTACCTACAAGAAGGACCGACTCCAAGCCGATCGCGTGCCGCTTAAATTCCTGGCGGAGAAGTTTGGCACGCCTCTCTACGTTTATTCCGGGTCGACCATCCGGGAGCGCTATCGCATCTTCGACCTCGCGTTTGAACGCTTCCCGCACACCGTCTGCTATTCAGTGAAGGCCAATTCAAATCTCACGGTGCTTAAGTGGCTGGCGAAATTCGGCTCCGGCTTCGATGTGGTCTCCGGAGGCGAATTAGAGCGAGTCATGCGCGTTAGTCGCAAGGCGGCGGGGAAAGTTGTTTTCTCCGGCGTAGGCAAAACGGTTGACGAAATGGACCTCGCGTTGAAAGCCGACATCCTGCTTTTCAACGTGGAGAGTGAGAGCGAATTAGACCGGTTGGCGGAGCGGTCGGCGAAGCTGCGGCGCAAGGCGCGCATCGCGCTCCGCGTAAACCCGGACGTCTTTGCCGAGACCCATCCCTATATCTCCACCGGATTGCGTGAGCATAAATTTGGCGTGGCCATGCATGACGTGGCTGATCTCTACACACGTGCGGCCCGGCAGAAGTATCTTGATGTCGCCGGCGTGAGCGTACACATTGGCTCGCAGATCACGTCCGTGGAACCTTTTAATGCTGCATTGACGCGGGTCGCCGAACTGATCCGGGCATTGTCGGCGAACGGCCACAATATCCGCTTTGTGGATGCGGGTGGCGGGCTTGGCATTACCTACAAAACTGAAGAAGGCGCGCCTACCGACTTCGAGACCCGGGCCCGCAACTATGCGCACGCTTTAACCAGCGCGCTTCACGGATTGAAAGTCCACCTTCTTTTGGAACCAGGACGCTCGATCGTGGCGCCGGCAGGAGCGTTACTTACAAAAGTTCTATACGTGAAGACCAACGGGAAGAAACGGTTCATGGTGGTGGATGCTGCGATGAACGACTTGATCCGGCCGTCGCTATATAGCGCGTATCACGAGATTGTTCCGGTGGAATGCAACGCTTCACAAAACGCCTCGAACCCAGCAGCCATCTATGACGTAGTGGGACCCATCTGCGAGACAGGAGATTTCTTCGCTCGCGACCGCGAAATCCCCTGCGCGGGGGAGGGCGATCTGCTCGCCATCCTTGACACTGGAGCTTATGGGATGACGATCTCGTCGAATTACAACAGCCGGCCGCGGGCGGCAGAAGTGCTGGTGGATGGGACTACCGTCCGCTTGATCCGGAAACGCGAGACTGTCAAGGATCTCATGCGCCTAGAGGTCTAGTTGGCCGTCCGTTCGTAGATCACTTTGCCGCCAAGGATGGTCTTTTCCACTTTTACTTCACGAATCGCTTCTTTACGGATGGTAAAGATGTCGTCGCTCAGGATGACGATGTCGGCGAGTTTTCCCGGTGTAATGGTTCCCTTCTCTTTTTCCTGAAACTCAGCGTAGGCGGAGCCAAGGGTGTAGGCCTCGACTGCTTCCGCGACTGTGATCTTCTGTTCTGGTACCCATCCGTTCGGATTTTTCCCATCCAGGGTCGCGCGAGTCACGGCGGCGTAGATGGTCTCCAGGGGATTCAATGGAGCCACGAACCAATCCGTTCCCAGCGCCAGCCGGACGTGGTTATCCAAAAAGGTGCGGAAGGCATAAGTGGTTTTGCTGCGTTCAGCGCCGATGCGCTTATCTGCCCAGCGGCCATCGTCGATGGCATGGTAAGGCTGCACGGACGCGATCACGTTCATTTGGGCGAAGCGCGCAAAGTCTTTCGGAGCAAGATGCTGAGCATGCTCGATCCGGAGTCGACGGTCGCGTTCCCCGTTGGTCTTCACCACGTCAGCGAACAGGTCCAGCATGATGGAAATGCCGCGGTCTCCGATCGCATGCATGCAGAGCTGCAAACCCGCCGCGTCAGCCTTGGTAAGGCGATCGCGTATCGCGGACAGTGGCTGCATCTCGTCTGAGAGCAAGCCTGCCGTCTTGGGATCGTCATTGTAGGCAGCGAAAAAATAAGCTGTTGTAGAACCAAGCGAGCCGTCCGCATAACCCTTCACTGCACCCAGACGCAGCATCGAGCTACCAAAGGCGTGGCGCAATCCCAGCTTGGCCTGATCATTCCAGGCAGTCTCCGACGGCGCGGCATAGACGCGCAACGTGAGTTCGCCCTTTTCCGCCAAAGTGGAGTAGGCGGCGATATCCCCATACTCAGCGCTCATGTTCTGGACGCTGGTCACGCCGACGGACGCAATGTATGGAAGCCCTTGTTTCAAAGTGCGGATGCGTTTTTCCAATGATTGCCCCGGGACCACTTTGTAGACGTAGCCCATGGCGGCATCTTTAAGTACACCCGTCGGTTGACCCTTGCCGTCGCGAACGATCTTGCCGCCTGGAACTTCTTTGGTTGCAGCCGTCACACCCGCCAGCCTCAGCGCTAAGGAGTTGGCCAAGGACATATGACCGTCATAACGGTTTACGAACACCGGATTGTCCGGGGTAGCGGCATCGATCATCTGCCGGGTGGGGAGTTGCGGTGTTTTGAAAGCCTGGTCGTCCCAATCGCCACCGGTGATCCACTCACCTTTAGGAAGTTTGCGGGCATACTCGCCGAGGCGGCGGGCGAATTCTTCCGGCGAGTCCGCGTCCTTCAGCTTCACGTTGGTCAGCGTGGCGCTGCCTTCGATCAAATGCACGTGCGCGTCATTGAAACCAGGCAGGACCAGCTTGCCTTGAGCATCGATGACTTTAGTCGCGGAGCCGCGCCATTGATCAATCTCATCCTTGCTGCCGACTGCGACAATGCGATCACCAATGACCGCGACGGCTTCCGCCTGCGGCCGGTTATTGTCCACCGTGTGGATATTCGCGTTGGTCAGAATGAGGTCCGCAGACGGTTTCGAGTTTGCCTGGCCGAACACAGTGGAAGTAAATAGCGCGATGACTAGCAGTAATCGTTTCATTTGAATGAGCCTTAGCGCTCGCCCCACTTAAGTTTGGCGCGCAAAACTTCAAAGAATGTGCGCCGCGAGGCACGCAATAACTGGACCCGATGTTCAGATTTCCTGCAGATGACCTGGTCGCCTTGAAGCAGAGGCACGCCGATCTGACCGTCGACCGTCAGATAGGCTTGTTCGGCCGACCCGCCAACGGTGAGAGAGATAACGGCGCTGTCTTTTACGACTAGAGGGCGATTCGTGAGCGCGTGCGGCGAGACGGGAGTTATGACAAAGGCGTCCACTGAAGGCTCGAGGACCGGGCCTCCGGCTGCGAGCGAATAAGCGGTGGAACCCGTAGGCGTGGATACGATGACGCCATCAGCTTTGTAACTGGAAACGAACATATCGTTTACCGTGACGTCCACCTCAGCCATGCGGGCGATGGCGCTCTTGGTGATGACCACATCGTTCAGCGCAACGTATTCGCCAATAACTTCACCGCCGCGTAAAAGCCGGCAGGTCAGCATCGAACGCGGATCGCGCAAACTAGTGTCGCGTTCGAGTGAGTCCAGGGTCGGATAGAGCTCGTCTAACCGGACTTCGGTAAGAAATCCCAGCGACCCAAGATTAACCCCCAGAATGGGGACGTCGACCTTGGCGACCGCCCGCGCCGCGGCCAGTAAAGTGCCGTCACCGCCGAGGACGATCACGAAGGCAGGCTTGTGGGATGCGATCCCCTCCCGCTGTACGGCTTGGTGTCCGGGAAGATATACCGCTGTCTCCGGATCCACAACGACCCTGTAGCCGCGTTGCGTAAGCCATCCGACGAGTTCAGGCGCGATGCGCGTGAGCTCATCCTTAGACGGTTTCGAAATGATGGCGACGGTTTTAGGCATGACTTAGAATGCTGCCAGTTTCTTAAACTCTACCAGTTCCATGCGCTGGTCCGGCTTGGCGGCATCCTGCATCATCAGGACCACGCCTTCAGACGAAAGCCACACAATGATAGCCGGCACGTCCTGGCCGCGGATCTCGTATATGTTCGCCGGCACTTTGCTGCCGGAGATCTCAACCACGTCTTCCCCCACATATGCCACTTCGGCCTTGAACACCGAAAGTACCGGACCTTGCTGGTTCATACCACTCATCTGTACGAGTTTTATATCTACCGGCTGGCCCGGACGCTTAGGAGCGCGGCGCGCGATACTGCTCAACAACCAAGGCGACGGGAGAAAAAAGTTATACGCTCCTGACATGGGGATGGCAGCTTCACGCCCTTGAGTGGCGCAGCGAAATTCCGCCATCGTCATAGAACAATTCAATTGCGCGGGCGAAAGGTCTGATCCAATCCGCACCTGGGTTGGATAAAGTCCGGGCGCCAGGGTAAGAAGAACGTCGATCAGGACTGAATTGGGACTACCCTGCTTCGACGCCTTCCAGAGCTCTTCCACCTCGAAACCGGTGGTCGTCTTGTATAAGGTCCACGGCTCTTCCCACGACTGCAAGACTGCTCCCGCGTGGGCCCGTAATTCGTAACGGCCTTCGGCGATCTTGGTCCGCAAGGGCGCGGTCGCTTTCGCCGCCGCTTTGGGCGCCGCTTTGGGCGCTACCGTGGCGGCCTTTCGCGAAGGTCGCTTCCGAGGCGACTGCGCCTGCGACCCCGAACAAAGGAGGGCGCTGACGAGCAGGCAGGAGAACCATCGCGGGGACCTCATGCTGCAGGGCCTAAGAATGTGGCGTGTAGCAGAAATTCGCGGTTTCCTTCGGTGCCGAGGATGGGAGAATCAATGACCTCGATGTCGGCGCCCCCGAGACCTTTCACCGCGGCCTGGACCTTCTCGACGGCCGATGCCTGCGCGGCCTCATCGCGAACGATGCCGCCTTTGCCGATGGCCTCGCGGCCCACTTCGAATTGAGGTTTGATGAGTACGACTATCTCCGAGGGTCCGCACATCAAGCTCGAGGTCACCGCCGGGAGCACGAGTGTAGCAGAGATAAAAGAGACGTCCATGGCGGCGAAATCAACGGCGGCGGAGACGTCTTTCGCCGACAAATAACGGGCGTTGGTGCGCTCCATGAGCTGAACCCGCGGGTCATTGCGGAGAGTCGCATCGATCTGTCCGTAACCCGTGTCAATAGCGAGTACGCTGGCCGCGCCATGTTGCAGCATGCAATCAGTAAATCCGCCGGTAGATGTGCCAATATCCGCGCATGCCTTCCCTTTGAGGTCGATTCGCCAATGTTCCAGCGCGCGCTCCAGCTTCACCCCGCCGCGACTCACATAGCGCTGCTCTTCGCCTAACAGCCGGATTGAAGCCTCTGGGTCAACATTGGAACCGCTCTTGGAGATTTTTTGCTCATTCACCAGGACGCGGCCCGCCAGGATGAGCGCTTGCGCACGTTCCCGTGAGGGCACGAGTTGACGTTCGACCAGCAGCTTATCGATCCGAACCTTCATCCCCGCCAGCTTATCAATTGAAGTTCGATTTCACTAATTTGTGTGCAATCTGCTCGGAGCTCCGTCATTGAAGCACTTTGGCAGCGCAACCGTCGCTTGCGCAATCCCTTTTCCACATCCGTGTTGAAAAGGCGGCCGTCACTCCGCCGTCTGTTCCCGGCGCGGAGCTTTGCGATACAATAATGTTTTCCCAAGGACACTTTATGGCCACAAAGACGAAGGAACGCCCGGCGAACGCGGCGGCCCCGGCGACCAAACCTCAGAACAGCACGAACGGATCGACTTCGTTCCCCGCGGAGAAGCTGAAGCAGCTTTACACCTTGATGTTGAAGTGCCGCACCATGGAAGAGCGCATCCGCGTGCTCTTCAAGCAGGGACGTTTTTCCGGCAACTACTATGCCGCGGTGGGTCAAGAAGCTACTGAAGTGGGTTGCTGTGTTGATCTGCGGCCTACCGATACCATTGCCCCCTCGCATCGCGATTTCATCGCCAATCTGATCAAGGGCACCCCGCTGAACCTGATGATCTCGCAGATCTATGCGCGCAAAACGAGCCCCGACCAAGGACGCTCGTCACCGGCGCACTGCGGGTATGCACCACTGAACATCATCACGCCGGCGTCCACTATCGCCGCGCAGTTGAACATCGGGACCGGTGTCGCCTTAGCCAACAAAATGAAGAAGAACGACGACGTAGTCGTGGCCTTCTCCGGCGAAGGTTCTACTAGCCTGGGCTTCTGGCATGAGGCGGTCAATTTTGCCGGCGTCCATCAGCTTCCGATCGTCTATGTGATCCAGAATAACCTGTGGGCGGAATCAGTCTCCGTAAAGTTGCAGACCCGGGTGGAAGACTTGAGCGTGAAGGCCCAGGCATACGGGATTCCCGGCATTACCGTGGACGGAAATGATGTGATCGCAGTGTATCGCGTGGCTAGTGAAGCGATCCTCCGGGCCCGCAATGGTGATGGTCCCACAGTGATCGAAGCCAAGACGTATCGCTGGTACGGACACTCCGAGATCGATCCGGCGAAGTATCGCAATCCCGAAGAGGTGGAACAGTGGAAGGCGAAGGATCCAATCCCCTTCATGGAACGTTATCTCACCAAGCACAACCTCTGGAATGAAGACTTCAAGAAGGGCATTGTGGACGAATTCGCCAAAGAAATGGATGCAGCGATCGAGTTCGCAGAGAAAGCACCCTTCCCGGAACCGGAAGAAGCGCTCGACCACGTGTATTCATTCAGCGTCCGCGACCGCGAATTGAACCGCAAGACCTGGTTGCCGACGGTTTTGAAATAGCAAGCTGGAATAGGAAGACAAAGTTCATATGGCACTTTCGACTTACATTGACGGGATCAACGCGGCGCTCGGCGAAGAGATGCGCCGCGATGAAAAGGTTTACATCATTGGCGAGGACGTGGGCGTCATGGGTGGCGCCTTCAAGGCGACCAAGGGCCTGATCGAGGAATTCGGGCCAGAGCGGGTGATCGATTCGCCCCTCGCCGAAGGCATCATTGTGAGTTCCAGCATTGGCGCGGCGATGTCTGGTATGCGTCCGGTGGCTGAGATCCAGTTCGTAGATTTCATCACTCCGGCGATGGATGCGATCACGCAACAGGCGGCCAAGCTCCGTTATCGTAGCGCGGGGACCCAGACCTGTCCGCTCACGGTCCGCATCTGCTACGGCGGCGGCGTGCAAGGTGGCCTGTATCACTCGCAGACGAATACCACTTGGTTTGCGCACGAGCCGGGGTTGCGTGTCCTTTGTCCTAGCACTCCCTATGACGCCAAAGGTATGCTGAAGGCGGCGATCCGCGACGATAATCCTTGCCTGTACTTCGAACACAAGAAGCTTTATCGGTCCATCAAGGAAGAGATCCCCGCAGAAGATTATTTGGTCGATCTTAATAAGGCGGCCGTCCGGACGACGGGCGATGACCTGACGGTCGTCTCCTACGGTTACACCATGCAACTGACCCTGCAGGCCGCCGAGAAGATGAAGAGCGAGCATGGCATCAACGTCGAGTGCATCGATCTGCGGACGCTGAATCCGATCGACAAAGACACCATCTTGGAGTCAGTCGCGAAGACCAACCGGCTGGTGATCGTGCAGGAAGATCACCGGACATTGGGTATCGGCTCAGAGATCGCGGCCTTTGTGGCGGAAGAGGCTTTCGATTGTCTCGATGCTCCGATCCTGCGGGTGGCCGCGCCGGATGTGCCGTCGATCCCGTTCTCTGCTCCGCTGGAAAAGTTCTACATGCCCAGCGTGGAGAAGATCATGATGGCCATGGAGCGTTGCGTTCAGTACTAGTTGCGAATGGTTTGACGAGCCGCATCTTCGCCTGAAGGTGCGGCTTTTTACTTTAAGTCGCCAGACTCAGTCCGCCATCCACTGCAATGATCTGTCCCGTGACAAAGCGGGGCGCGAGGCAGAGCAGCCGCACCATCTCGGCGACATCGTGCGCAGAGCCATTGCGGCCCATGGGAGTCTTCGCGGCGAAGCGCCGGGCATGGGCGGTACCCTTGTCTTCCTTGGCTTCGATCATTCCCGGAGCAATACAGTTCACCACAATCTCCGGCGCGTAGGCTTTCGCCATGGCTTGCGTAAGCGAGTGGAGCGCAGCCTTCGAGGCGCAGTAATGGGCATGCGTCTCCCAGGGGCGCAGACCGCCCAGCGAACCGATATTGATGATGCGTCCCTGCCGACGGCGCAACTCCGAGGCAGCGTGCTTCGCTATAAGGAACGGCCCCCGCGTATTGGTGGCGAACATGCTGTCCCAGCGGTCGGCGGTTAAATCGTCAAAGTCAACCGTCTCGTAAATGGCGGCATTATTGATGAGGATATCGATGCAGCCGAG
>DATLCI010000175.1:0-9553 GCA_035526435.1 Terriglobales bacterium | reverse complement strand
GTAGACGTGCGTGCCAGCGGCTCCAAACGCTTTGCTGAGCAGGATATCGTTCGCGCTTCCGGCATCGAAAAAGGCCAGCGATCAGTTTCACTCGAGCGAGTGAAGGAAGCGGCCGCAAATCTGCTTGCCTTGGGCATTTTTATTGAGGTGAGTTATCGGCACAGCGCCGTGCCGGGCGGGATGAAGGTTGAATTCGCGGTGAAAGATTCGGCTGATTTCGTTCCCGCCGACTTCGACAATATCGTTTGGCTGTCGCAGCCAGAGCTCCTGGCCGAATTGCACAAAAGGGTTCCGCTTTTTAGCGGCGACCTTCCTATCAATATCACTGGCAATCTCACAGAGGTGGTGGCTTCCGCGCTACAAAGTCTGCTGAATGAGCGCGGCATAAAAAGCACGGTGAGTTTTGCTCCCGCAGGAGCCCGTGAGGGCCTCGTCGACTTCTACATCTTTCGCGCAGACGATGTAGAAGTGAAGATTGCTGAGTTGCGCATCGCCGACGCCTCACCTGCCTTCTTGCCTCAACTGCACCTGGCGTCCAAAGGAATTTTGGGCACGCACTATCAGCGCTCTAGTTTGCAAAACTTCATCGCCCATAACCTGATCAACGTTTATCAGCGCGCTGGATATCTCCGCGCGGAGTTTGCGCCGCCTCAAGTTGCCATCGGTTCGGTTAAAGAAAATGAAACCCTGGTGAATGTGACATTGCCGGTGCGGGAAGGTCGTCCGTACACGTTTGTGGGATTCGGCTGGAGTGGCAATGCGACAGCAACGGCCGCTGAGCTCGATCCTTTGATCCATCTGCGGGTCGGTAAGCCAGTGGACGGAGTGCAGCTTGCGTCAGATTTGCAGCAGCTCCGCACTGAATATGCGCGTCGTGGATTCATGCATATGCTGCTCAAGTTGACTCCGGAGTACGACGATGCCGCCGGCACCGTCCGCTATGAAGCGGCCATCAAAGAAGGTGATCACTTCAACATGGGCAAGCTAGACATTGCGGGATTGCAGCCTTCGTCAGAAGATCGAGTGCGCCAGAAATGGCGGATGCGAGAGGGCGATCCCTATGATCCAGGTTATGTAAAAACTTTTTTCGCCAATCACTTTCGTTTGCCGCCGGGAGTCTCGTATGTAGTGGAGCAAAGTGAGGGCGAGGCGCCAAATAGCATCGACCTTACGCTTGTTTTCTGCAAGGCAGGAACGAAGTGCCTGGCTTCAGCGCCGAACCAGTTGTACATTCCTATCCCTGATGACGAACCGAGGCCACGCCGCAAATGAAGATCGTTATCGCTGAGAAGACTTCGCCTGTTGCCATCGAGATGTTTCGCGGGGAACAAGGCTGGGAGGTAGTGACTGCCGACCAACTAAGCGGCGCTGACGCGCTGGCGAATCAGCTTGTGGACGCAGATGCTCTGATCGTCCGTTCCGCCGTCGATGTGAATGAGAAGTTGCTGGCACACGCGGGGAAGTTGCGAGTGATAGGTCGCGCCGGGGTTGGTGTCGACAATATTGAGCTCAACGCGGCGACCCGTAAAGGGATCGTGGTGATGAATACCCCGGGCGCCAATGCGGTGGCAGTGGCCGAACACACGTTCGCTCTGATGCTTTCACTTGCCCGGCACCTTTCCCGGGCCGACAGCACCACGCGGGCCGGCAAATGGGAGAAGAAGACCTTGCAAGGCACGGAATTGCGCGGAAAGACACTGGGCATCGTGGGATTGGGGCGGATCGGCATGGAAGTCGCAACGCGAGCCCAGGCCTTTAGGATGAAAGTGATCGCGCATGATCCGTTCGTCGCGCAGGCGGCCGTTCGCGACCGGGATATCACCCTCACCACCCTCGACGATATCTATGGCGCCGCCGATTACATTTCCCTGCATGTGGGACTTACGCCCCAGACGCAAGGGATGATCAATGAAGCGTCTATCGGCAAAATGAAGAAGGGTGTGCGCATTGTGAATTGCGCCCGCGGAGAGCTGATCGACGATGACGCGCTGGCGGATGGCCTCAGATCCGGCAAAGTGGGTGGCGTTGCGCTGGACGTCTTTCGCGTAGAGCCGCCCAAAGATTCACCATTGCTGGCTTCAGAGAACGTGGTGGCTACTCCCCATATCGCGGGCTCGACGAATGAAGCGCAAGAGGCAGTGGGCATCCAGATCGCGCAGCAGGTGAAGGAATTTTTAAAGCGTGGCGTGATCCAGAACGCCGTCAACGTGCCTTCCGTGAGCGATGAAGAATACGCAGAGATAGCCCCGTACTTGGCATTGGCGGAAACGCTTGGGTCATTTTTGGCCCAAGTTTGCCCGCGAGATGCCAACCTTGAGGAGATTCTGCTCCGCTATGACGGTCGGCTCGCAGAGGTGAAGACCGATTTGATCCGCAATGCGGCCATTAAGGGCGTGCTGAATCAGTTCGCGCCGGACAGCGCCAATCTGGTGAATGCAGCGGGTGTCGCTAAAGAGCGCGGCATTCGCTTGGACGAGTCTAAGAATGCTGTTGTCTCCGCTCGAGCGGAGACCTCGCTGTCGCTCGCGCTAAAAACCGTGAATGGTCTCACCGAGGGCAAGGGCGCCGTGTTGCATGGAGATTCCCACCGTTTGTTGACCTTGAATGGCATCCACATTGAAGCCCCACTACGCGCCACCATGGTTTACGTGCGAAATCAGGATGTGCCCGGCGTGATCGGCAAGATCGGGACGTCGCTGGGAGCACACGGCGTGAACATTGCCAGTTTTTCTTTAGGGCGAAAAGAAGATCACGTGGGCTCAGACGCTATCGCCGTGATCGCGGTCGACGATGAAGTGCCGACGGATGCCTTGGCGGACCTGGAAAAGATATCGGCCGTGCAGGAGGTGCGGGCCGTGAGACTGCAGCATCGTTAATCGGTTTCTTCGTGGTAGCTGCGAAGCTTGCGGGTCTCCGCCAACAGCCCCATGGAATGCATCAGGTTCTGCAGCGTGACGATCCCCACTAAACGATTCTGATCCACCACCGGAATGAGGGTTGAACTTTGCGCGGTGATCTTACGGAACGCCTGGGCCAGCGAATCGGAACGCGTCCCGATCTCGAAGGCTTTCTGCATAGCCGATTGCACATAGCCATTGCCTTGATCGCGCAGAGCCTTGAGGATCGCCTGCCGGTTGATGACGCCCACCATGTCCGCGCCGCGGATCACCGGAAAATCATCTTGAAGTGAATGGACCGCCTTTTGCAAAGCGTCTTCGAGCGTGTCTGCGGGCGAAAGCGTGGAGAAGTCCGTGAGCATGATCTCTTCCAGCTTCACGTCTTCAATCACGGAATGGAAGAGCAGGGTGCGGTCTTCGATCTGCACGGCGACGAAGAGGAAGAAGCCTACCAGCATCAGCCAGGTGTTCCAGATGCCGGCGAAGATCAGGAAGGTCGCGAAGACCTGGCCCATGTTCACCACGCGGCGGGTCGCGCTGCGAAAATCCATGTCGCGATCGCTGGAACGCAACAGCATCGCTCGAAGAACGCGGCCTCCATCCAACGGGTAGGCAGGGATAAGATTCAGTGCGCCGAGAAATATATTCACCCAGACCACGCTACGCATAGTGTCAGCCGGGGTGATAAAAGGGCGGGCAAAAAGCGGCGCGCCCGGATGCAGCAGCAGCACCACCAGCATCGCAACGCCGCCCAGCAGAAGACTAGTGATGGGTCCGGCAAGGGCAATGGCGATCTCGTCGCTCATGCGCTCCGGACGCTCCACATCCGAGGCCTCATAGAGAGCTACTCCTCCGATGGGCAGCAGCATCACGCCCCGCGGAAGCCGCCCTCGCTTTTGCGCGACCACCAGATGTCCGATCTCATGGATCAGCACCGCCATCAGGACGATGCCGGAAAGGACCAGTCCGCGCATACCGCCCGCGCCTTCTTTAGGGTCAACCGCCACCAGCATGATGAACATCACCAGAAACAGAAATGCCAGATGGATCCGGAATTCGACTCCGGCGATGCGGCCGATCGGGATGGACCACGTGCGCATAGCGACCATACTTTAGATGCTTACTTTTATTGTATACATGGGATGGAGGCGTAGTTGGATCCATGCGGGTGATCGCCGGGAAGTTTCGCAGTCGCAAGCTGGCTACGCCGCCGGGCGTGACCACGCGTCCTACCAGCGACCGCCTGCGCGAAACACTATTCAATGTGCTTGCCCCTGCCCTCGCGGATACTGTTTTTCTGGACCTCTACGCCGGCAGTGGCGCCGTGGGAATAGAGGCGCTCAGCCGCGGCGCGCGGCAGGTGTACTTCGCGGAATCTGACCGCAAAGCGGCCCGGGCGATCCGCGACAATCTGAAGTCTCTGCGGCTCGAGGAGGGAGTGGAGCTGCTGGAGCGCGAAGTGATGCCAGCGGTGCGGCTGCTGGATGCGCAGGCGGTGCGTTGCGACATCGTGTTTCTGGACCCGCCGTATGGTGCGCATGGGGCCTATGAACAAGTACTGGGATTCTTGTCGCAATCGCGCTTGTTGCACGCCGAAACCATAGTCATCGCTGAGCATGACAAGCACTTTGATCCGGGGAATACGATGGGAGCGCTGGCGCGCTATCGGACGTTGAAGCAGGGGGATGCGGTCTTAAGTTTTTATCGGTTGGCGGCTACATCACATGACTAACTGCTTGGTCCTGCGCGCGATGGGATGCTGCATCACCTCGAGCTCGTTCTTCACGATATTCAGACCATAGACGCAGCGCTCAAACTCGCGCGAGAGCTTGGCGAATAGCGGCGCTACCTTCGCATACTCAAAGTGCTCGAACTTGGAGACGATGTAATAGCTTTCCTTGCCCGCCTTGATGAAATCGACCACGTTGTCAAGCCGCTGGCGCCGCAGCCGGTAATGCTGCACGCTCTCGGGAAACATGCCCGTCCAGAACAAGGTGTAATCGCCAATGTGCTTACGCACCTGGCGTTCGCGGTCAAAAGAGGGAGCTGGCCCATAGACCGGATCGGCCTCCATCAACATCTCGCCAACGTCAGCGATCGGACGCCCATCCTGATCGCGGATCTTAAACATCTCCTCTGTCTCACAAAACTCAGTCAACAGATTGGAGATGTAGCCGCTGATCTCGGCGTCCCGGATGCCGACGTTATCCGAGTAGTGCTTCTCCACTAATTCAGTAAAGAACTCACGCAGGGCATGGGTTTCAGGGACCATTCGCTTACACGCATCCTTCCCGCGGCTGCGGCGCAAGAACGCTTACGCTGCGGCCACACTCAAACCAGAGGTTCTTGAAAGAGCTGCTTACTTGGACGCATTTTGCGGCGCATAGTTTTCCTGCGCAAGGGAAAACTGTGGCCCATGTGTACTTTGTTAGCACTCGCAAGTCGAGAGTGCAAAGCCTCTATTCATGCGGTTCTGAGCAGTCTCAGCCCGATAGGAGCAGGTTCCGGGTGCGCCATGGTTTAGAATTCGCGCCTACCGCCGTGCGGAGTTTCGTCCCATGAAACGAGAAAACTTTTCTACCAATACGAAGTGGGAGCCGATCGTCGGTTACTCGCGCGCGGTGAAGGTCGGAAACCTGATCTTTGTCACGGGAACGACCGCGACCGACGAAACCGGCACCGTCGTTGGGACGAATGATCCCTACGCGCAGACCAAACAAGCGCTCGCGAATATTGAACGCGTGCTACAGCGCGCAGGCGCAACCATGAAAGATGTGGTGCGCACACGCATTTTTGTCACCGACATCAACCAGTGGGAGCAGGTCGGCAAAGCGCATGCCGAATACTTTCATGACATTCGTCCGGCAACTACGATGGTGGAGATTTCCCGATTGATCGTCCCCGAGATGTTGGTCGAGATCGAAGTGGATGCGGTCATCATCACTGCGCCCGCAGATTGAGAGGAGTTACCATGAAATGTTTTTGGGTTGTTTTGTTTGTCGCCAGTGCTGCATTGGCGCAAACGCCCGCCAAGGCCAAGCCGGAGCCGGTCACCATCATTAAGGCCGGAGTATTGATAGACGGCGTTTCCTCCGAACCCAAGCGCGATGTCACCATCGTGATCCGCGGCAACAAGATCGAGTCCGTGGGGCAGCGCGCTGCGATCCTGGCAGATGGTCCGCAGAAGCCGCGGGTCATTGACCTCTCTGGTTACACCGTGATGCCCGGCATGATCGATGCGCACACTCACCTCTTCCTCCAAGGGGAAGATCCGGCGGAAGGCGGCTATGACGCCCAACTGTTGAAGTTTCCCATCTCCTATCGCGCGGCGCGGGCGACAGTCTCAGCCCGACGCGCACTGGAGCAGGGCTTCACGACCATCCGCGATATGGAGACGGAGGGCGCGGGATACGGCGACGTGGGGATCAAGATGGCGGTGAATGAAGGCCGCATCCCCGGACCGCGTATCTTCACTTCGACGCGTGCCATCTCGACCACGGGCGGATACAACCTGGAAGACTACGCGCCCGAGGTCACCGTTCCGAAGGGGGCTCAAATCATTGATGGCCCGGTGGAAGCGCGCAAGGCCGCGCGTGAACAGCTTGAGCATGGCGCCGACTGGATCAAGGTCTACATGACGCATCGGTCGTGGCTGAACGACAAAGGCGATTTGGTCTCGCAGCCCACGCTGACCGTCGAGGAACTGAAAGGCATCGTCGACGAGGCCCATGGCTGGGGACGCAAGGTGGCCTGCCACGCCTATAACGGCATCGGCCTGCAGCGCGCGCTGGATGGCGGCTGTGACTCCCTGGAGCACGGTCTGGAGCTGACGGACGCGAACATCGCCCAGATGCTCAAGCAAGGGACATGGTACTGCCCCACAATGGCGCCCTATTACGACATCGGAGACCCGAAGTCGGAGACCGGAAAACGCAACCAGAAACGCGTGGACCTGCATGGTCCCTCCCTCACGAAGGCCTACAAAGCCGGAGTGAAGATCGCTTTCGGCACTGACGTGGGTGGTTTCTCCTGGAGTGACCCGATCGCCCAAGAATTCGAAAGGATGGTGGAATTCGGGATGACGCCCATGGATTCCATCAAGTCAGCGACCTCCAAAGCCGCCGAACTCCTGGGTATGCAGGGCAAGCTCGGGGTGATCGCTCCGGGTGCCTTCGCCGACGTGGTCGCGGTGCAGGGAGACCCTGTTGCCGACGTAAAGGTCTTGAAGGACGTGAGATTTGTGATGAAAGACGGACAGGTTTTCAAGGATATCGCTAAGGAGCCGCTGAAGCCTTAGCAAACATTGGCCCGCTTTGGGCATCTGTTGAGCTATGTCCGAGAAAAAGCAGGCCGAACGCCGGATGAAACGTCCATCCCTAAAAGCGACAGATATCGCCCGCGAAGTCACTGCCCCGGGATGGCGGGCCTGGTTTGCGGACTTCGCGAAAAAAAGTTCTACGGCCGTGGGTTCGCCCGCGATGTTCCTGGCGGCGCTGGCTATCGTCCTCATCTGGGGAGGCACCGGGCCAATGTTCGGCTTCTCCAATACCTGGCAACTCATCATCAATACTGGCACCACCATCGTGACGTTTCTAATGGTGTTCCTTATCCAGACCACCCAGAACCGTGATGCCAAAGCCATCCACTTCAAGCTAGACGAGTTGATCCACGCGGTGCATGGCGCGCATGAAGAGTTGATCGATGTGGAAGATCTGAGCGATGAAGAATTGGACGAACTCGCGGAACACTACCACCGGGTACGAGAGGAGCGCGCCGGAAGCCGGGCGGGCGGCACCACGCCGCCAGGCCTGGCTGAGGCTCATAGCGTCCCCTTGTCTAAGAATAAGCGTAATGGCAAGCGTAAGCCCGCGGCCTAACTCTTAAGACGCAGTTGCAACATCGCCATGATGCCCAGCGCGGGACCGACCGCCAAACTCGCAGCCGCCCAATTCCATCCTGCATGAGCACCGATGTAAGCCGTCACGCGAATGGAGATCACGGTAAGCAGGAAGCCCAGGGCCGTCTGCAGCGTCAGCGCGGTTCCCACATAACGAGGATCAGACACCTCGCTGACGATCGCCGAGAATTGCGCTGAATCCGCACTAATGGAGATTCCCCAGAACAGGGCGATCACCACCACGGCGTACCAGTTATGAAAGAAGAGAGCGGTCAACAGTGCGCAGGTCCCGCTCACCGCCATAGCAATGATCGTCGTTTTCGAACGTTGCCAGATGCGGGCGTCGGCATGGTCCCCGGATGCTTGGTCGCTATAGGCGCCCGCCCAGCTACAACCGAGTCCTCCCATCGCCATCGCGAGGAATGAAACCATCTCGATTGTCTCCGGCGTATGTAAGGGACTCAACGAATGCGAATCAGACGCAAACAAAAAGACCGCGATCCACGCCCACCACGAATAGAGCTCCCACATATGCCCAAAGTAGCCGAGGTTAGCAAGCGCCAAGCGGCGGTTGCGCAGGATCTCCGTGACTTGGCGGATATCAAAGCGCGCCAGTGGCGCGGCGAACGGACCTTCGTGGACGAAGATGGTTACGATCATCGCTGCCAGCACGGCTTGCGCGCTGCATGCCAGCACCACATATTTCCAATTGTCGAGCGTGACCGTTCCCAGCGCGCTGAGTCCGTGGGGAATGGCCGAACCGATGCCCAACGCGCCGATAAGAATGCCTAGTGCCAGCCCCCGGCCTTGACGGAACCATCCGGCCAGGATCTTCATTGCGGGCGGGTAGACGCCCGCAAGGAACAGCCCAGTGAGAAAGCGGAGGACGATCGCGGAGGGAACGCTGCCCGCAGCGGTCAGGGCAAAGCCGGCATTGGCTGCGGCCGCTGCGACCATCGAGATCGCTACCAATCGGGGAGCGGGGAAAACATCGGCAAGGTTGAAGATGGCGGAGAGCAATGCGCCGGTCACAAAGCCGAGTTGCACGGCGAGAGTCAGCCACGCAGCCACGCCCAGTCCGGTATTCCAAACCCGCGCAAGCTGCGGCAATACGGCGGTCCCGGAAAACCACACTGACATAGCGAGCAGCTCTGCTAGTGAAAGCAGGATAAGCACACGCCACGGACTCGGTGGAGAGGTCAAGCTCACTGATTCTAGAACAGTACACTCGAAAAACTGATTGCCCATCACGGCGACTATCGCAGCGATTACCATCCACATCTGCATTGATTTGGCTTCCTCTGTGTCTCCGTGCCTCCGTGGTGAATCGGTTTTTCCAAACCCGCTATAATCATGAGATATCCATATGCCAAAACCGCGCGCAATCCGCTCCACCACTGTGCTTTGCGTCCGCCGCGACGGCAAAGTCGTCATGGCTTCGGACGGCCAAGTCACCTTGGGCGAGGGCGTGATCAAACATTCCGCCAAGAAGATCCGCCGGCTCTATAACGACAAAGTGTTGGCCGGATTTGCGGGCTCTACCGCCGACGCCTTCAATCTCTTCGCTCGTTTCGAAGCCAAGCTGGAGCAATATCATGGCAACATCAGCCGGGCGGCGGTAGAGTTGGGCAAGGACTGGCGAACCGATAAGATCCTGCGTCACCTGGAAGCGCTGCTGGTAGTCGCCGACACTACGCAAACGTTTGTGATCAGCGGTGGCGGCGATGTTATCGACCCGGATGAGGGCATTGCCGCTATC